>DATGLL010000189.1:0-9860 GCA_035294145.1 Candidatus Dormiibacterota bacterium
GATGCCGGCGACCTGGGGGCCGGTGCCGGGGTCGGGGGGGACGTTGTAGCTGGGCTGGGCGGAGGTGGCCTGGGGGCTGGGGGCGGCGTCGCCGGGGAAGGTGGGGAGGTTGGTGGTCCCCCGTAGGAACCAGCTGTCGCCGGGGCCCGAGACCACGTCCGCGGGGGGCTGGTACCAGTGGTTGGGGACCCCCTTCAGGGCCGCCTCCATGAAGTCGTGCCAGGCCGGCGAGGCGACGAAGACCGCGTCCACGTTCATGTGGTGGGAGGCGTCCAGGATGTCCCCCACCCAGAACACGCTGGCCAGGTCGGGGGTGTAGCCCGCGGTCAGGGCGTCCTTGAAGTTGTCGGTGGTCCCGGTCTTGGCCGCCGCCTGTCGATCGGCCAGGTGCAAGGGCGAGTTGAAGCCGAAGATCGGGGCCCGGTTGGCGTCGTCGGAGAGGATCTGGGAGATGATGAAGGCCACCCCCGGGTCCATGACCTGGACCGCGTTCCGGGTCGGGTCGGCCTGGTAGAGCACCTGGCCCTTGAGGTCGGTGACCTGGAGCACCGAGATCGGGGGATGGTAGAGCCCCAGGTCGGCCAGGGCGGCGTAGCCGGCCGCCTCCTGGACCAGCAGCACCGGGTAGCCGCCCAGGGTCAGGCTGGGCCCGAAGGCGGTGTCGGGGTCGTTGGTGCTGTAGCTCACCTCCCCGTCCTTCCCGGTCCGGGTGATGATGGGCTGGATCCCCGCCTTGCGCAGAAAGTCGACCAGGGCCGGGACCGTGTCCAGCATCTCCACCTTGAGGGCAGGAATGTTGAGCGAGCCGGCCAGGGCCACCCGCGCCGGCGGGTCCCCATGGGTCTTGAGGTCGAAGTTCTGGACCGAGTACACCTCCCCCGTGGGCAGCTTGAGCACGTACGGCGAGGGCCCGTCGTGGATCTTGGTGTTCATCGTGATCTCGTGGTTTTGGATGGCCAGGGCGTAGGTGAACGGCTTCAGCGACGAGCCCGGGTTGATGGGGTGGGTGGCGGCGAAGTTGAACTGCCCCCCCGGACCGTTGAAGTCCGGCGAGCCCACCATGGACAGGATCTCCCCGGTCCGAGGGTCGATCGCCACCATGGCCGAGCTCAGCTGGCCCCCAGGATCGTGCTGGGCCTGCTGCAGGGCCACGTTGCGCCGCACCACCTGCTCGGCCAGCTGCTGCTGCTGGTAGTCCAGGGTGGTCTTCACGATCAGCTGCTGCTGGCCCGGCTTGAAGCCCAGCCGCTCCAGCTCCGCCAGCACGTACTGGACGAAATGCGGTGCCTTGTAGGAGGTCACCGGCGGGTAGACCTGGAGCGGCTCGGCGTAGGCCGCCTGGGCCTGGCGCTGGCTGATGTACCCGTAGCGGACCATCGCCGCCAGCACCTCCTGCTGCCGGGCCTTGGCCGCCCCAAAGTGCGTGATCGGGTCGTAGTCGGTGGGCGAGCGCGGCAGCCCCGCCAGCAGCGAGGCCTGGGCCAGGTCCAGCTCCTTGGCGCTCTTGTGAAAGTAGGTCTCCGAGGCCGCCTCCACCCCGAACTGCTGCTCCCCGTAGGGACTCACGTTCAGGTACAGCTGCAGGATCTGCTGCTTGGAGTAGGCCCGCGTCATCTGGTAGGCCAGCACCACCTCCCGCAGCTTCCGGCTCAGGGTCTGCTGCGGGCTCAAGAAGACCTGCTTGACCAGCTGCTGGGTGATGGTCGAGCCCCCGGCCAGCGTCCCCCGGTGAAGGAGATCGTCGATCGCCGAGCGGGCGATGCCGGTGGGGTCGAAGCCAGGGTTGGTCCAGAAGGTGTGGTCCTCGACCGCCACCGTGGCGTTGATCAGGTAGGGCGAGATCTGGCTCAACGAGACCGTGCGCAGGTGGTTGCCCTCCCTGCCCACGTCGGCCAGCTCCACCCCGTTGCGGTCGTAGATCAGGGTGTCCCCCTTGAGCAGGGTGGCGTCGAGCCCGGTCACCGGCGGCAGGCTGCGCAGGAAGGATGCGATGTACATCCCGCCGCCGATGCCGCTCACGGTCACGAGGATCGCCAGGATGGCAAAGAACGGGGTGAGGTCGACTCGTGGCCGTCGCCTCGAACGAGACGACCAGCTCCCTTTGAGGATGGACGTCCGAGATGGAGGGCCGAGCTGCCCTGTCATCTTGGTCGGGTTCATGTGAGAGAAGCCTTGAGGTCGATCAGGTCTCCGTCCATGTGCACGAACGTTCAACGCGATCCGGCCTGGAGAGGGTACGACCTGGCCTCTGGTGGGTCCCGGCCGACTTCCGGAGTTGCTTTCAGCAAATGTTCAGGGTTGCCTGGGGACCGGGCGGATGATGGTGAGCCGGACGGATAGGTTTTGTCCGCCTCCTTTCACCGTTGTTCTGCCATCCATCCCGGATGGAGTTGTCCGGGTTGGATGAGGGCTGGACACTCGGCGGCGATCGTCGTCCCCGCCTCGGCACGGCGGATCCCGCATCCGGCGTCGGGGTGCGGGGCTGGATCGGGATGCCCCTGTCCCTGGCTTGTCCGGTGGGCGCCCCTCGCCCGTGGTGTGGAACTGGGGCCACGGGCCATCTCGCCTCGCCCGGAGTGGGCGAGGCCAAAGCGGCGGGGGTCGCCGTTCCCCCTTACTCCTCGATGGCGAGGTCCGTCCGTACCTCCGCCACGCCCTTGCGCAGCGTCTGGAGGGTGGAGCAGTAGCGCTCGGCGCTGGCCAGCAGGCGGCGCGCCCGCTCCGGGTCGATCCCGTCCCGGACCTTGACCCGTGTCCACATCTCGATGGCGGTGGCCTCGACCGGGACCGTGGGATCGACCCCCATCGTCCCCCTGAAGTCCCAGTGGACGCGGACCTCGACCTTCACCGACTCCAGCTCAAGGCCCAGGTTGGCGGCGACCGAGCGCAACGTGCTCTCCTCGCAGACAGCCAGAGCGGTGGCCAGGATGTCGCCCGAGCACGGGGTGTCGCCGGCGCCTCCTGCCGCCGGGTGGAGGCCAGCCTCGATCACCACCGCCGGGAACTCGCTGGGGGCGGCGGCGCAGTGACGGGGATCGCTGAGGTCCCGGTCGACGGAGCGGGCGCCGGTCACCACCCGGGCGCTGGCGGGATCGGCTCGGTAGCGTTCCTTCAGCCCGGCCTGGATCTGGCGCAGATCGATGGGGTGCGACATGTCCTGCATTCTGGACGATGACCGACCTGGCCCGTGGCCATGGGCGGCGGCATCGTGCTACTCGGGCGCCCGTACAGCCAGGCGGCTGGTGACCACGCCGGTGTTGAGGCCAATGGTGCGCAGACCGCCGAAGAAACGCGCGTGCTCGATCTTGCAGCAACGGTCCATGACCACCTCCAGCCCCGCCCGACGGGCCATCTCGGCCGCCTCGTGGTTGATCACCCCGAGCTGCATCCAGAGCACCCGGGCGCCGATATCGATTGCCTGCTCGGCGATCCCCGGCACCTCCGAGGAGGGCCGGAAGACGTCCACGATCTCGATCGGGCGGGGATGGGCTGCGGCTGCCTCCCCCAGGTCGCGATAGACCTGCCGGCCCAAGATCTCCCGTCTCCCGGCCTGGGCCGGGTTGACCGGC
Source organism: Candidatus Dormiibacterota bacterium (assembly GCA_035294145.1). GTDB lineage: Bacteria > Chloroflexota > Dormibacteria > Dormibacterales > Dormibacteraceae > CADDZO01. The sequence continues at coordinate 3,570 of DATGLL010000189.1, forward strand.
ACGATGTCGTAGCCGTTGGCGGCGAGGTAGATGGCAGCGAAGGAGCTGGGGTGGTAGGGGTTCGAGGAGAGGCCGACCATGGCGATGGTGCGGTAGGTGGTCAGGATCCGGTAGCGGTCCCAGGGCGAGAGCCCGTAGTCGTTGCGCTCGCCGACGGCGCTCATGAGCTTAGGCTTGGTAGGGGGCCCCAAAGGCCCTGGAGAGGGTGGAGCGGCCGAGGCCGTCCCTCGACGCGGCCGTCGTCGGCCCCGCCCGTTGGGAGGCCTTGAGCGCCTGCTCCAGGTCCCAGATGATGTCCTCCACATCCTCAATCCCGACCGAGAGGCGGATCAGCTCCGGCCCGATACCCACGGCCCGGAGTTCGTCATCGGTGAGCTGCTGGTGGGTGGTGGAGGCGGGGTGGATGACCAGGGTCTTGGCGTCGCCGACGTTGGCCAGGTGGCTTGCCAGCTGGAGCGACTCGATGAAGCGCCGACCTGCCTCCCGGCCACCGCGGATGCCGAAGGTCATGATGGCGCCGCAGCCGCGCGGAAGATACTTCCGAGCTCGGGCGTGGTAGCGGTTGGAGGGCAGCCCAGGGTAGTTGACGTACCCCACGGCCGGGTGCTGCTCCAAGAACTCCGCCACCCGCTGGGCGTTGGCGCAATGTCGCTCCATTCGGACGTGCAACGTCTCCAGGCCCTGGAGCATCAACCAGGCCGTGAAGGGGGCCATGGTGGAGCCATAGTCGCGCAGCATCTCGGCCCGGCACTTCATCAACCAGCCGAAGTCGCCGAAGTACTCGAGGAACCGAAGGTTGTGATAGCCCTTTGCGGGCTCGGTCATGCCCGGGAACTTGCCGTTGTCCCAGGGGAACCGTCCTCCATCGATGATGACCCCTCCGATCGTGGTGCCGTGCCCACAGATGAACTTGGTCGCCGAGTGCACCACGATGTCAGCCCCCCACTCCAACGGCCGGCAGAGGTAAGGGGAGGCGAAGGTGTTGTCCACGACCAGCGGCACCCCTGTCTCGTGGGCGAGCTCAGCCAGCGCCTCCAGGTCGGCCACGTCGATCAGGGGATTGCCCATGGTCTCGACGTAGAAGGCGCGGGTCCGCTCGGTCACGGCGTCCCTCCACTGGTCGAGGTCGTCGCCATCGACGAAGCGGCACTGGAGACCCATCTTGCGAAAGCTGACGTCGAACTGCTGGTAGGTGCCGCCGTACAGGCTCCGAGAGGCGACGAACTCGTCGCCGGCCTGCATCAAGGTGAAGAGGGCGAGGTGCTGGGCGGCCTGGCCCGAAGCGGTCGCCACCGCCCCGATGCCGTTCTCGAGGGCGGCGATGCGCTCCTCGAAGACGGCCACGGTCGGGTTCATGATGCGCGAGTAGATGTTCCCGAAACGCTGGAGCGCGAACAGGTTGGCGGCGTGCTCCGTGTCCTCGAAGACGTAGGCGCTGGTTTGGTAGATGGGGACCGCCCGCGCGCCGGTGACAGGATCCGGCCGCTGCCCGGCATGGACGGCCAGGGTGTCGAAGCCGAACCGTCGCGAGGGCTTGCTCATGTCTCAGGAGTTTAGACGTCGGCTGCGTCGTCGCCAGCCGGTCTGGTGGTGACCGCCGGTCGCGGTCGCGCCGGGCCTGGGCGCCGCCGAAGGGCGCCGTGCTCTCCGAGTCATTCCCGGGCGTCCAGAGACGGGGTGGCGCGAGGGCCCTTGGGTCGGGGTTCAGGCCGGACCGGGACCGCCACGCCCCCGTGGCCGGGTCCGCGTCCGGTCCGTTGACCTGGCCTTCGCCTCGGCGGTCGTCACCGCCGTTGGCCCGGTCGCACGGCGAGAGGTGAGCAGGGCTGGTGGCCACACCCCTGGCCCGCGTGCTCTGGATCCTCGCCGTCGCGGAGTATCGCATACTAGTGTGCTAGTCGAAACCGTCACTGACCCCTCAGGGGAGTGGAGGGATGAGGAGTTGAAGACACGAGCCGCGGTGGTGAAGCAGCCCGGTGGGCCCTGGGAGATCGAGGAGCTCGATCTCGACCCTCCCAAGGCCAACGAGGTCCTGGTCCGATTCATGGCATCCGGCCTGTGTCACTCGGATGAGCACATCCGCGAGGGCGGGTTCCGCAGCTATCCCATGGTGGGGGGGCACGAAGGGGCCGGCATCGTCGAGGAGGTCGGCCCCGGGGTCACCGCCGTGAAGAAGGGCGACCATATCGTCTCCTCCTACGTACCCTGTTGCGGACGGTGTCGGTATTGCTCCACCGGGCACCAGAACCTGTGCGATCGAGGGCTGAACGCGGCCGTCGGCTGCCTTCAGGACGGCACCTTCCGGTTCCACCTCGACGGCAAGGACCTGGGGGGGATGTGCGTGCTGGGGACCTTCTCGCAGTACGCGGTGATCTCCGAGCTGCAGTGCGTCAAGGTGGACGACGACCTCCCCTTCGACGTGGCCGCGCTGGTCGGGTGCGGGGTCACCACCGGCTGGGGCTCTGCCGTCTACGCGGCTGGGGTGAGGCCAGGGGACACGGTGGTCGTCTTCGGCGTCGGCGGCGTCGGCATGAACTCGGTGCAGGGGGCCCGTCACGCAGGGGCCAGGTACATCGTTGCCGTCGACCCGGTCGAGTTCAAGCTCGAGATGGCGAGGTTCTTTGGGGCGACCCACGTCTGCACCGATGCCGCCGAGGCTCAGGACCTGGTCGTCCAGCTCACCCGCGGCCAGCTCGCCGACCATGCGATCTTGACCGTGGGGGTGATGACGGCCGAGGTGGTGACCCAGGGTTTCAACATTGTGGGCAAGACGGGAACGGTGACCATCACCGGGGTTGGCCCCGGCATCACCGTGCAGCTGCCCGGGGGGCCGATGACCGGCTGGCAGAAGCGTGTCCAGGGGGCGCTCTTCGGCGCTGCCAACCCGATGTACGACATCCCCAAGCTCCTGGGGCTGTACCGTGCCGGGCAGCTCAAGCTGGACGAGCTGATCACGCGCCGCTACACCTTGGAGGAGATCAACCAGGGGTACCGCGACATGCTCGAGGGGCGCAACATCCGCGGCGTCATCCTGCACGAGCACTGAACGCTGGACCTCCCAGCCGGGGTGGGACGTCGTTCCGGGGCGCCCACCCCTGGTTCACCTCTGGCCCTCGGCGCAGGCCGGGCGTTGCCCCGGAAGGCGCTGCCGACACTCCGATCCCGTCGCGGCTACCCTGGGGGGGAAGGGCTGTGGGCCACGGTTGTGGCCGACCGATGGAGGTGCCGCGCCATGGACGGCAAGGACAAAGAGGCGATCGCTCGGAGTCTGGAGGAGACGCGCCGGCGAACGGTGCGGCTGCTGGAGCCCCTGGACGACCACCAGCTCACCACCCAGCACGACCCGCTGATGAGTCCCCCCATCTGGGACTACGCCCACATCGGGGCGTTCGAGGAGCTGTGGCTGGTGCGGGCACTGTCCGGGGCCGGGGTCCTCGACGACGATCAGCTCCGTGTCTACGACGCACTCGAGACCCCCAGGGTGGTGCGCCGGTACCGACGGCTCCTGGATCGGGCGGAGGCCGAATCGTATCTGGCCGAGGTCCGCCGTCGCGCGCTGACCCTGCTGGAGGAGGTCGACCTCCACGCCGACGACCCGCTGGTGCGCGACGGCTTCGTCTACGACCTGGTCGTCCAGCACGAGCAACAGCACGGCGAGACCATCCTGCAGACCGTCCAGCTGATGCCGGGCCGCTACCTCGCCGAGCTCCCGCCCCTTCCTCCCTTCCCCACTGACCGGGAGGTGGGCCCCAGCATGGTGGAGATCCCGGGTGGTACCTATCCCATCGGCACCGACCTCCACGAGCCCTATGACAACGAGCATCCGCGGCACCTGGCACAGCTGGCTGCCTACGCCATCGATCGTTTCCCGGTCACCAACGGCGAGTACCTAGCCTTCATGGAGGACGGCGGCTATCGGCGTCGGGAGCTTTGGAGCGAGGAGGGCTGGGAATGGAACCAGACCTTCGGGACGGGTGCGCCGGAGTACTGGGTCAAGCAAGGGTCGACCTGGCTGACCACCTGCTTCGGTTGCGAGGTCCCGGTCGATTCCCGCTCGCCGGTGATGCACGTCTGCTACTTCGAGGCCGAAGCCTATGCGCGTTGGGCGGGCAAGCGGCTGCCCACCGAGTTCGAATGGGAGGTGGCGGCGGGCTGGGACCCGGTCGCCGGCCGGCGACGCCGGTACCCCTGGGGTGACGACCCTCCGACCCCGGCCCGGGCCAACCTCGATCAACGTCAGTTCCGCCCCCTCCCCGTCGGGAGCTTCCCCCAGGGGGCCAGCGCCTTCGGCTGTGAGCAGATGCTGGGAGATGTGTGGGAGTGGACCAGCAGTGACTTCCGCCCCTACCCGGGCTTCGTGGCCTACCCCTATCGGGAGTACTCGGAGCCGTTCTTCAGCGGGGGGTTCAAGGTGCTGCGGGGGGGCTCCTGGGCGACCCGGCCCGAGGTGGCCCGAGTCAGCTTTCGCAACTGGGACTCGCGCTTGAGGCGCCAGATCTTCGCCGGGCTCCGCTGCGCGGTGGACCTCCCGTGACGACCGTCCCCGCGCCGCTCACCCTTGCCGTGCATACGGTCGGACGGGACCGCCGCCGGCGGATGGCCGAGGATGTCCGCCGGTCCCTCGGCGGCGAGCTGCTCGAGCTTCCGTGCCGATACCTGTATGACGAGCGTGGGTCGCGGCTCTTCGAGGAGATCACTCGCCTCCCGGAGTACTACCTGACCAGGGCGGAGCGCGAGATCCTGGAGGCGCAGGCGGCGGGGATCATCGAGGCGACGCGACCGGCTTCGATCGTCGAGCTGGGTGCCGGCTCCTGTGAGAAGACACGGCTGCTGCTGGCCGCCGGATGGAGGGACGGCTGCCTCCGCTACTTCGTGCCGTTCGACATCAGCGAGACGGTGCTCTGGGAGGCGGCCTGGCCGCTGGTGGAGGAGTTCGAGGGCCTCTCCGTGTACGGGATGGTCGGTGACTTCGACGACGACCTCCATCACATCCCGCGCCTGGGCCGCCAGCTACTGCTCTTCCTGGGCAGCACCATCGGCAACTTCGACATGGGAGAGCGGGTGGCGTTCCTTCGACGGCTGCGCGGGATCATGGCCGAGGAGGACTACCTCCTGCTAGGCGTGGACCTGATGAAGGACGTGGCGCTGCTCCAGGCCGCCTACGACGATGCGGCGGGCATCACCGCTGAGTTCAACCGCAATCTGCTCCTGGTGCTGAATCGTGAGCTTGGGGCCGATTTCGTCCTCGACGCCTTCGAGCACGTGGCTCGGGTCGATCGCGAGCGGCAGTGGGTCGAGATGTTCCTCCGCTCCCGGTGGGACCAGGTGGTGAAGGTCCGAGGGGCCGCTCTGGAGGTGCGCCTGCGGGCCGGGGACATGATCCGCACCGAGATCTCTGCCAAGTTCACCCAAGCCACCGTGATGGAGATGCTCGACCGTGCTGATCTGGCGTTGCGTGCCTGGTTTACCGACGAGCAACAGCGCTTCGCGCTCGCTCTGGCGGCGCTGCGAGCGCGGTGAGAGGTGGGCAGGGCGCGAGACAGATCGGGGCGCGACCGTGGAGGGACATGGCCATCGCCCTGTCGCTTGCACCACCGCGAGCCGGCCTCGAACGACGGCGAGCCGAGGCTGATCGGACCGGCGGCCGCCATCGCTCGACGTGGCGCCCGGGCTGAGCGGTTCACAGCCAGGCTGGCGTTCGTGATCCTGGTGGTGGCATGGCTCCGCTCGGTGGCGGTGAGCATCCCCTTCGGCGATCGCCAGGGCCTCGCTGATGCTGTGGGGGGTTAACGACAGCTGACGTGTCCACACACTACCATTCACTCTCGTCAACTCGAAGCAGTGGGCGCGCGAGCAAGGCATCCCTCCCGTCACCGCCTCCCGCCGCTTCCCGTCGGGCACGCTTCCCGTCCCGGCCCGGCGAGCCGGTCACCTGATCCCGGGGGACGCCCCGGCGTGACCGCCCGCGTGTCCGCTGCCGATCAACGCTCCGATCTGGACCGGCAAGTGGCGGGTGGTGCCGCTTGGGCGGCCCAGGAGGGGCTCGCCGTCGGGCACCTTCTGACCGAGGTTGGCTCGGCCCTGAACGGAACGCGTCGGAGGTTCCTGGCCTTGCTGCGTGACCCGACCGTGACCCCCGATCGTGGTCGAGCCTCGGGACCGCTTGGCGCGGTTCGGGGCCGAGGAGGTGGAGGCTGCCCTCGCCGCTCAGGGAGGGGGGCTGGTGGGGGTCGATCCCGCCGAGGTCGACGAGGACCTGGTCCGAGACGGGAGCGAGCTCCTGAGCGGCCT
>DATGLL010000190.1:0-20522 GCA_035294145.1 Candidatus Dormiibacterota bacterium
GCCGCGATTCGCGCCACCTGCCGATCCGGGTCGGGGCGCCGATCCGCAGCGGACCCGCGGGCGGGGAGAGCGGTCCTGCCGGCCGGTGGCCGCTGATCCTCCCCCAGGATCCGTCCGCCAACCCGCCGTGCCGGGACGGGGGAGCGTGCCCGACCGGAGCCAGCGGGAAGCGGTCACGGGATGGATCCCTTGCTCTCGTGCCCACTGCTTCAAGCTCACGATAGCCAGCTATCGCGCACGGTTTGGGCAACGGTTAGTCACCCAGCTCCCCCGGCCGGGACCAGGACCACGAGCTCAGCCCCCGGGTCCGTGGCCACGATCTCGACGCCCCTGGCCCGGAGGGCAGGGCTCTCCGTGGTGAGGTCGGCGACGACCAGGTGCTGTCCATCGGCCCCTCCTCCAGCACGCCTCGGCGTCCGAACGCACAGGCCACCGGCTCGAGGCGCCCGCCGCCCGCACCGCGGAGCGGCAAGCATCCCATGGCGACCACCACATCGTGGGCCTTGGGGCAAGTCCGGCTAAACGATCGGTCCATCCTCCCCTCCCCGCCGGAAGGGGGGCGCATCGGACGAGATAGCCCCAGCGCCGCCCCACTGTCGGGGCCGTGGGGGGCCAGCCTGCCCGGCCTCCGCGTCAGGCCCGGTCGCGATCGTTGACACGACCTTGAGCCATCAGCGCGCCTGGGATCTCCGCCACGCCAGCGGCGGCCCGAGGCGCGGCTCCAGCAACCCCGGGATCTCGCCCGGCCACGGCATACGACCGACCGCATGCTTGTCAAAGACCAGCTGCTCGTCCGCCGTGACCCGGAAAACCCCCTTGGTGCCGCTCCTCAGCTCAAGGCCGGTCAGGACCGGCGCCCACCGCTCCAGGATCTCAGCCGCCACCCGGACGGCGTCGTCCATGTGGTCTCAAGGGACGCACCACTCGATGGCGACATGGTGCCGTGGATCGATCATCTCGACGTCTAGAACCGGTGCGGCACGGCCCCGCTTCCCACGGGCGCTCCTGGGCCGACCCAGATCGAGGATGGAAAGCAAAAGCGTCAAGGTGTAGTCTGGAGGTACCAGCGGTGGCTGGGAGATCGTGGGCGGGAAGGTGAGACCTCGGGGGTGAGCATAGAGGAGGCGGGCCAGCACCCGAACGGCCGGCTGCGGCTCCAGCGGCGCCGGCGTGGCTGGTCCCAGGAAGAGGTCGCCGCGGGCCTGCACCGCGTCGCGGCTGCGTTGGGTGAGCCCGAGCCGGGCGTCGACGCGACCATGGTCAGCCGCTGGGAGCGGGGCAGCCGGCGCCCACGCCCGCGCTACGTGCGGCTGCTCTGCCGGCTCTTCGACCTGCCCGCCGAAGAGCTCGGCCTGGTCGATGATGACGCGGAGCTGTTGCCCGCGTCGTGGTCCACGGCCGGCGAGGAGGCGAGGCGCCGAGACCTCCTCCGCGAGCTGGCAGGGCTGCTCCGCCTTGCCCCCCTGCCGCCGGCAGCCAAGCCTTCCGGGTCGGAGCCCTGGGAGCGGCTGGCGCGGGCTCTCCGCCGGCCGGGCCAGGTCGACCCTGCGACCGTCGAGGCCCTGGAGCAGGTGACCGTCGCCCTCCAGAGCCTGGAGCCCACGGTGGTGAGCTCGCATGTCCTGCTCGGCCCGGTGATCGGGCACCTGGAGGCGATCACCAACCTGCTCCAGGGATCGTTGCCCTCGTCGACCCGCAGGCGGCTGTGCTCGCTGGCTGGCCAGACCGCAGGCCTGGCAGGGGCGCTGAGGTGGAACTTGGACGATTGGGACGAGGCCATGGCCTACTTCCGGGTTGGCATGGAGGCGGCACGGGAGGCGGAGGATCGTGCCCTGGGCGCCTACCTCATGGCCCGGGCCGCCTGCCGGCCCCCGCACCGCGAGGACCCGGCCTCCCGTCTCCGGCGCCTGCGGCAGGGCTGGTACGGCTTCACCCCGGCCGACGCCTGGCCCTCGACCCAGGTCTGGCTGGCGGCCAAGGAGGCGGACGCCCACGCCCTGCTGGGGCGAACCGAGGACTGCCTGAGGGCGCTGGATCGCGCCGAGACCCTCCTGGGGCGGTTGGACGAGAGCGGGTCGCGACCGCTACCGCCACTGATCGGCGAGACCTGGCTGGCTGGGGAGCGGGGGGCCAGCCTGGCCAAGCTGGGCCACACCGACGAGGCCCGGGTGCTCCTCCGACAGGTGCTGGCCACGCTGGGCCCCACCTCCGACCGCGACCGGCTCTGGCTGACGGCGGCGCTCGCCTTCACCTTCGCCACCGACAACGAGCCCGAGGAGGCCTGTCGGGTGGCGGGTCCGGCCCTCTCCCACGCCGCCGCCACCCACCTGCGCCCGGTGGTCCACCTGCTGGGGGTGGACTTGCTGCGTGCCCTGGGTCCGCATCGCGACCGCCCAGCCGTCCGGGAACTCGAGGAACAGGCAAGGGGCCTGCTCGCTCGCCCGGGGCTGCAGCCGGCAGGCGCGCAGTCCCTGCCCAGCCGGTCCTGAGCGGCTCCCGCCGAGGCCCCGTCCCCCCGTCCCCCGGTCCTCAGGCCGACACCCGATCGAGGTTGCTCCCATCGCCGTGGCCGAGGTCGCGCCCGATCACGATCAGGAGCTCTCGGCCGTCCTTGACGATGGGCAGGCAATCGAACGAGAAGAACCCGGCCTGACGACGCAGACGCAGGGTCAGCTCCCATCCCCGGCGACGACGGAACGGCGGGCGGAAGGCGGCGACCGCCTTGGCCCGGTCATAGGGCTCGACGAAGTCGACGAATGACCTCCCGGGGAGCCGCTCACGCACCGTCCCGGCACCATGGGCCAGGACCACGTTGGCGTCGACGATCTTGCCCTCGGCGTCGAGGATGGCGATGAGGTAGGGCAGGAAGTCGGCCACCGACCGCCAGGTCAGGTCCACCTGCTGCAGGCGTCCGTCGCCGACCGATGTGGCCGCGGCCTGGGATCGGTGCTCGACCGCGGGCAGCGCCAGCAGCCCCCGGGCCGCCTGCACCGCCACCTTGAGGGTGAGGCCCCTGACCGCGACCCCGTTGACCACCTCTCGGAGCAGCTCGATGTCCTCAACGGTGTAGCGGCGTTGCCCGGAGGCGGTGCGCCGTGGACGGAGGATGTTGTGCCGCCGCTCCCATGCCCGCAGTGTGTGCGGCGAGAACCCGATCATCGCCGCCACCTCGCCGATGGTGTACTCGGCCGCGCTCATGATCGCGCCCACCGGCGGGCCAGGACGGCGCCAACGCGGGCGTCGGCCCCGTGCCCAACCGCGCCCACCCTCTGCCAGAGCTCGGGGTAGCGGTTGAAGGCCCTACCTCCCACCAGCACCGGGATGCCGAGCGTTCGGATCGCGCCCACCACCTGCGCCGCCATGTGGGGGGACGGAAGGTACCCGGCAGAGAGCCCCACCAGCTGAGGCCTCACACGCTCGGCCAGCGCCACCAGGTTGCTCCCGTCGACATCATCGACGTCCACGACCTCCACCTCCCATCCCTCGTCCTCCAGGACAAGGGCGAACATCCGCAGGCCTAGGAGGTGACGGTCGCCCGGCAGGAGGGCCAGGAGGCACCGTGAGCCCCGAGGCACCGGCGTCCCCGCAGGCGTGGGCGGCATGCGCTCGACCAGGCCCTCCACCAGGGTCGCGGCCCGCCGCTCGTCGTCGAGCTTGATCTGGCCCTGGTACCAGATCTCGCCGACCTCGTACAGCGCCGGCTGCAACAGGTCGGCGAAGACCGCCATCCGGGTCCGGACCCGAGCCAGGAACCGGTCGCACAGGTCGATCGCACGATCGCCGTCACGGGCAAGCAATGCCTCCACGAGGCACCGCACCGGAGGTCGACGGCCCCGCCATGGCGCCACCGTGGCGGTGCCGCGGGCGAGGGCGAACTCACCAGGTATCTCCACTTGTCTCTTCCAGGTACTCCCTTGCCGCCTGGAAGCTCCCTGCCAGGCAGGTCACCCCGTCAGCCTGTCACAACAACCCACAGAACAATTGATATCTTAGTCGTCGAGATAACTTCCTGCCATCGGTGCGATCGAGCCGGGGGAGCGCCCTCCATCGATGGCAGGCCCGAAGAGGGGGCCCCACAAGGCGGGGGCGACGGGCTAACGTAACCTCCCATGCGACGTGCGCTGAGGCGCAACCTTCCCGTCCTCGCCCTGCTCCTGCTGGGGATCGTCGCCATCCGGTACTTCGAGGGGCACCGCCCGAGCCTCCAGGTCGCCCAGCACCAGTCCATCGCCTACGGTCTGGCCCTCTTCGGGGGTGGGCTCACCCTGTTCGGTCTGCTGCAGCTCCTCTGGCAGGCCGGCCGGGATCGCGGCACCGTCCGCACGATCGGCACCGTCGTCGAGCACGAGCTGGTCGGCTCGCGCCCCCATCCCGTCATCCGCTTCGAGACCGGGGAAGGCCGAACGGTCACCTTCCGCTCCCCCGCTGGCGGCGACCCTGCCTCCTGCCCGGTCGGCACCCCCGTCCCGGTGACCTACCCTCGCGACGAGCCCGAGCAGGCGCTCGTCTACCGCCCCGGGGCCTCCTGGATCATCCCGGCGGTGGCGCTGGTGGTGGGGCTGGGGCTGCTCGCCGCCCTGCTGGTCGCCCTCCTCGGCCTCTGAGCCCACCGACGGACCGAACGCCCGAGGCGGCGGGCGCGTCTAAAGGGGTGATGGAGACCAAGGGCAACCAGCGTCGGCAGGAGACGCCGGGAGGCGGGATGGGTGATGAGGAGCGATTCCCACTGGGCTGGGGAGATCGGAGGGTGCCGCTGCACACCACGGTCTCCTTCTACTACGCGAACGAGACGACCCTCGACCGCGCCCTCTCCTTCCTCCGCGTCGGCCTCGACGAGCCGGGCACCTTCTGCGTCGCCGTGGCCGGGCCGGGGTACGACCGCACGCTCCTGGAGGAGCTGCAGCGCACCTACCGCGGCGAGCTGCAGGCGGTGGTCGAGGAGGGCAAGCTCGACGTCGTCACCGACCTCTCATCGTTCGAGGCCGTCGCCACGGCCATGGTGGAACGGATGGACCGCGCCCTGGCGCGCGGGTTCCAGCGGATCCGGGCCCTGGGGCTGGTGGCCTGGGGCCAGCCGGACTGGCTGGACCTGGCCGCCCTCAAGCGCTGTGAGGAGGCCGCCAACATGGTGGCGGCCAGCTACCCGGCCTTGATCATGTGCGTGTACAACGTGCCCCAGTTGGTGGGGGAGGCGCTGGGGGAGTCCGTCGAGGAGCCCACCGTCTTCATCAACGAGCACCGAGAGCCACCCCCCACGGCCTGAGCCCGGGCCCTCACACCACCGGTTCAGGCAGGCCGGCGGAGGGCGATGCTGGGACCGCTCGCGGTGTCGTCCCGATCCAGGACGATCCCCTGCAAGGCCCGGCTCACGCGCGGCGAGAGATGGAGGAGGTCGACCTCCTGGTCGGTCAGGACGTCATCGTCCTCCCGGGGACGGTCGAAGACGAGCCGGAAGCGCTGGCCCACGAGTTCCAGGCGAAGCACGCAGCCTTTGGGGCGCTCGAGCGAGCGCAGCAGGTCCCGAGCTCCCTCGGTCAGGTCCATGGGCTGATCCATCCCACCCGGTTGTCACGAGCCATGATAGTAACGACGGCGCCGATATGTTACCTCTGCTGGTGGCATTGCCTCCGGGCACCGGCGCGCCATTGTCGCCCACCTCTCGGTCGCGGCGCCGTCCCGAGCGGGGTCAGGCTCGCCCGCGCAGCCAGCCCAGCAGGCCTTGCACCTCTCGCTCCATGCGGCGCAGGAACGGCTTTCCCCACAGCCCGATCGAGAGCAGGCCGCCGAACACGGCCGCGGCGTCCACGCTCTTGCGACCCTGCTTGGCCCAGTACTCGTCGCGGAGGTCCAGCCAGAGCGCGAACTCGTCCAGGGTCAACGCGGAGGCCAGGCCATACGCGGCCGCGGTCGCCGAGGAGGCCGGCCGTCGCCGCCAGGGATCGACGCCGACCAGGAGCAGCCACAGGTACCCGGTCCCGAGCAGGCCACCGATGCCGAAGACCAGGTGATGGAGGTGGCGGCCGCCAACCGAGAGGTTCCGGAACGGCCCCACACCGGCTCGGATGGCGTGGGTGATGGCCCGGGCACCAGCGAAGCCGGCGAAGAACGCCACCGAGCCGAGGAACATCCGCTCACGCCGTGGGCTGCCCTCGAAGGCGATCCGATAAGCCCGACGGGGCGAGAACGGTCGCCTCGACGACCCGCCCGGCGGGGCCTGCCCGGACACCGCCGGACGGGGCTGGCCCCTCAGCCCAGGGCTCGCCCGCCCCTGCCCGTCCCGGCCGCCGAAGGCTCCACCCACCGGCTCATCGTAAGCGAGAGGGGGCGCCGGCCGTCTAGGGGGAACAGCCCCGGGCCAGCCGTCCGGGCGCTCGATCGGCGGCGTGCTCCACGCCGCCGAGATCGAGCAACCATGCCCGGCAGAGGTGACGAGGCCCTCATGCGTCGGCGTCGAGTCTAGTTGACGACGTGCAAAATCGTCAGCAACAGGGGCACGGCGGCCACCAGCGCGCTCAGGGGCTGCCACCGCCCAGCGGGCCTCGCAGCCCGGCCAGGGCGCGCTCGACGCAGTCGTGACAAGCAGGGTCGTAGAGCCAGTAGAGGGCGCCCGCCGCGACCGTGGCGGTCACCACGTGCTCGAGCCAGCTGCCGGTGCGGAAGGCCAGCACCCCCGCCAGCACCACCCGCCGTCGGGAGAGGGGCCACAGCAGGGGGACGCCCTCCTCCGTCAGCCCATCGGCGAGAAGGTGGGACAGGCTCCCTGCGACCACCACGGCCGCGAACAGCGGACGGCCCGGCGCCTCGCCCAGCGCCCAGGCCTCCACCCCATAGGCGACCATCCCCAGCGCCAAGCACCAGGCCAGGGAATGGGTGAGACCACGGTGCCCGGGGGTCATCCGATGCCACCAGCGGGGCAGCCGTCTCCCCACGATGGAGCCGGGGGTGTCGACGTCGGGGGCCAGCCCTGCCACCCCGCCCACCAGGGCACCGGCAAGGAGGTCGCCGTGAAGGGCCCTCGCCACCGCAACCCCAGCGACGGCCCCGATCACGACGTGGCTGTAGCCAAGCACGGTGCACCCCCTCCCGAGCTGATCCACGGGCCGGCCCCGGCCCCGGGAGGGCAAGGGTACCCGATCCTCGCGGGGGCAGGCCCCCCGGACCCGGGGGTGGGCACCAGGCCCGGGGGCCCCGGCGCTACCCCCACCAGCGGCGGAGCCGGAGCCACTGCCGTTGCAGCGACGCCCCCAGCGGCGGCCGCTCCGGTGATCGCCACGGCTCCCGACGGCGGGGGGGAGGGAAGCGTCGCATCACCTCCTCGTAGGCCGCCACCTCCTCCTCGGGTCGCCCCAGGTCCCCCAGCCGCACGGCTCGGTTGTAGGCGGCGCGGGCGACCAGCTCCTCGATCGTGGGCCGACGGAGGCCACCGAAGCGTCGGATCACCTCCTCGTAGGCGGCCACCTCCTCCTCCCGGCGGCCCATCTCGCCCAGCGCGATCGCCCGGTTGACCCCGGCCCTCGCCGCCCACTCCACGAGGTCGAGGTCGGCCTCGTCCCCGCATCGGTCGGCCACCTCTGCGTAGGCGGCGAGCTCCTCCTCTCGACGTCCGGCCTGGGCCAGGGCGACCCCTCGGTCGTAGAGGGCCGCCGCAACCCATCGTCGCAGGCCGGGGTCGGTGGCATCGCCGAAGCGACGAACCACCTCCTGATAGGACTCGAGCTGGTCCTCGAGCCGGCCGAGCGCGCCCAGCCGGATCCCGCGGTCGAGGAGGGCCATGGCCGCCACCTCCAGCAGCGCCGGCTCGGCGGCCCCGTGGAGACGACGCAGGGCCTCGTCGTAGGCGGCGAGTTCCTCGTGGTGACGGCCCAACCCGCCCAGGGTCAGGCCCTTTCGGACCAGCGCCCTCGCCACCCAGACCAGCACCTGGGGGTCGGTCGTCCCCTGGAAGCGGCTCACGAGCTGGTCGTAGGTCGCGAGCTCCTCCTCGGCACGCCCGAGCTGTCCCAGGGCGAGGGCCCGGTTGTAGAGGGCGGCCGCCACCCAGACGGCCACGGCCGGGCGGGTCGAGGTCCCGAAGCGACCGACCAGGTCGTCGTAGACCGCTATCGCCTCCGGCAGGCGCCCGAGGCCGCCCAGCCGCACGCCCCAGGCATAGTGCGCCTGGGAGACCCAGTCCTCCAGGGCCGGGTCCTCGCCGGTCTCCCACCCCGCCAGCTCTCGGTAGACGATGATCTCCTCGTCGTGGCGGCCCTGGCGTCCCAGGGCGTAGCCCTTGTCGTAGAGGGCGGCGGCGACCCAGCGCAGGAGCGCGCGGTCGGCGGAGCCGGTGAACCGTCGAAGCACCTCGTCGTAGGCACGGATCGCCGCCTCGTGACGGCCCAGCCCGCTCAAGGCCACCCCCTTGTTGCAGAGGGCCATGGCCACCGTCTCCAGCACCTCCGGGTCGGAGGAGGTCACGAACCGGCGGGCCACCTCGTCGTAGGCACGGATCTCGTCCTCGACCCGGCCCAGCCGTCCGAGGGCGACTCCCCGGTTGTAGAGGGACCGGGCCACCCAGGCGTCGGGAGTGAGAGGCCGCCCCGATCCGATCGTGGACCCCTGATCCACGGTCCCCTCGCCGACCATCCCCGCACCACCTTAGCCAAACTGCCGGGCCTCCCGTGCCCGGCCCGGGCGGGGCTCAGCTCGGGCAGGTCTCGCGGAAGAGGTCGATCAGCTGATCGTCGTCGTCGGCGGCCTGGCGAGCCCAGCGATCGTGCTCGGCCTGGGTCTCGCCCGGCGCCGAGGGCGGCTGGCCGATCGCCTGCTCGTGGAGCTGCCTCGCCTCCTCGAGCAAGGCCATGGCCCAGGCGCACCCGTCGGGGGTGAGCGTGCCCGAGGCGCGATCGTAGCTTCCGGGGGGTGGCGTGGCCGGGTCGTCCTGGGCCCCGGCCCGATCCCGACAGACAGTGACCTGCACCAACCGCTCAAGCTGCTGCCAGCGGGCCGGATCGGGGGTTGGCCCGACGCCGTCCGACTCCCCCTCGCGCTCCTTCTCGAGCACGACCACCGCCCACCGACACCGGAGCGGCGTCCATGTCGACGAGGGCTGCGGTGCCGGCGCGCTGGCCGAGGGCGAGGCGGGAGCCGATGGGATGGGGCTGGGGGAGGGGGTGATGGGCACGGTCACCGTGCCTTGGTACTCCGCCGTGCAGCCCAGCAGGGCGAGGCAAACCGCCACCAGGCCACCTCCGCGCCAGCCGGGGAACCGTCGCCAGGGCCACACCATCTCCACCCCTGGATACGAGCCGGGGCCAGGCTCGGAGCAGCGGCAGGGCCAGGGAGGCCCGGGACGGGCTCAGGCGGTGGAGGGTCGATCCTGGGCGAGGCCCAGGCCGATCCGCTCAATGGCCCCCACCACCAGGTCCCAGAAACGATCCACGTCGAGCCAGACGGCCACCCTGGCGTTGAAGGCGCGGTCGGGCGAGGGCCGGAAGTCAGTCACGGTCATGCCCGAGGTCCACCGCCCCTGGGTCTCCACGGCGACGAAGGCCTCCACGCACCCGACGCAGGCTGGCTCGATCACCCGGGCCACGGCGCAGGGATCGTGGAGGGGCGGGTCGCGCTCGAACTCCTCCCACCCGACGCCGAGGCCGAGGCCAGGCGACGGCTGCGGTCGGTGACGCCCACGGTACGCCTCCAGCATCTCGACCACCACCTGGGAGAGGGGGCTCCCCAGGCGGAGGACCCGATCCACGACCGCGGGCGTCACCCGTGCCTGGCGGGTCAGGTCGAGGCCGACCATGGTCAGGGGCCAGCCGGCCTCGAAGACGATCGCCGCCGCCTCCGGGTCGACCAGGAGGTTGAACTCGGCGGCCGGGGTCTGGTTGCCGCGCGTCGCCGAGCCGCCCATCAAGACCACCTCCCGGACCCGGGACACGATCCGCGGCTCGCGCCGGACGGCCAGGGCGATGTTGGTCAAGGGGCCGGTCGGGACCAGCGTGACCTCGCCATCGGAGGCCAACACCAGGTCGATGATCAGGTCCACCGCGTGCACGCCGGCCAGGGGGACGTCAGGCTCGGGCCACGACGGGCCGTCGAGGCCGGACTCGCCGTGGACGTGAGCGGCGGTGATCAGCTCGCGCAGCAACGGCCGATCGCAGCCGGCGGCGACGGGGACGTCCCGGATGCCGGCGACGGTGCAGACCCGACGAGCGTTGAGAGTGGTCCGGTCCAGGGTCTGGTTGCCGGCGACGGTGGTGATGGCCAGCAGCTCGACCGCCGGGTCGCCATGCGCGAGCAGGATCGCGATGGCGTCGTCATGGCCCGGATCGCAGTCCAGGATTACCTTCCTCGGCATGATCCCTCCATCATGGTCGCGGCGGGTCGGGCACGAGCGCCGGGTCGTCCCGGACCCCAGCTGCCGCCTGCAGCTCGCGCAGGAAGCGCTCGCCCGGCAACCGGAGCGCGATCGGGATGGTCGCCGCCACCACCGCCACCTGCAGCATCAGGGCCATCCCCAGGCCAAGACGGTCGGCCAGCGCCCCCGTGACGGGCACGCCGACGGCGCCGGTGACGAAGGCGGGGCCGAGGATCAGGCCGGTGGCCAGCCCGGCGCGCCCCCGCATCAGCTCCTGAGCCATCATCAGGGTCAGGGGCGCGGTCGAGGCCGCCAACCCGCCCACCAGGATCGCCCACAGGAACCCCAGGGGGCCGGGGATGGCCACGAACAGCCACACCGCCGGCACGCTGAGCACGAGCGAGGCCAGGATCACGGCCTTGCGGCCGTGGCGGTCGGCGATCGCCCCGCACCCGACCGTGCCCAAGGCGCTGGCCAGGACCAACGTGGTGGCGAGCGGCCCGTAGAACCAGGGCGGGTAGCCGAGCAGGTGGTACCAGGTCGGGGTGTAGGCCTGGAGGGTCATGACCGTCCAGTTCCGGGAGGCCATCGTCGCCACCGTCGCCGCCAGCGGGAGCAGGGGGATCGAGCGGAGGGGCACGGCGGGGCTGGAGCCATGGGGGAGGCCACGGCCCGGCCGCATGGCCAGCAGCAGGTAGACGGCGATGGCGAGCCCTAGGGGGGCCACAGCCGCGGTCCCGCGGTCACCGAAAGCCCCCAGGACGAGCACGCCGATCAGCGGACCGACGGCGACCCCGACCGTGCCACCGGTGACGTACACCGACATGGCGGTGTTGGCCCCACGGCGGGGCAGCAGCCCGCGGACGGTCATGGCCCCGAAGGGGTGGAAGGCACCCGAGCCCAGGCCGGAGATGGCCGCCATCGCCACCAGCAGCCAGAAGGTGGGCACGAGCCCCACGAGGGCGAAGGTGCTGGCCGTCCAGACCAGGGCCAGGCCGGTGAGTCGGGTGCCGAAGCGATCCGCCAGAACCCCGAAGAAGGGCTGGGAGAGCGAGGCGGTGCCGCCATAGGCCAGGCTGACCAGCCCCACCGTGGCGAGGTCGACGTGGAAGCGATGGATGAGGAAGGGATAGAGGACAGGGATCAGGCCGACGTAGTTGTCCACCGTGAAGTGGCCGAGCATCAGCGTGACCAGGCCACGGTTGCGGAGGGCGAGGAGAACGTCGCTCACCCTCCTTCCCCCCTGGCGGGGAGACCGAGGTCTGCCCGGGCCAGCGGCACGGGCAGGGGAGCGGCGCCGCCGGCCTCAGCGCTCACCCCGGCCTCCCGGGACCGGCCCGCGGGCGCGGAATAGGCCGGTGCGGTCACTGGTTGCCAGTGCAATGATTGCAGGCACAACGACGCGTTCAAGGAGGATGCGCCGGTGAAGAAGACCTTCCAGTTCGACCCGACCCACACTCGCATCGGCTTCGCCGCGCGGCACATGATGGTGGCCACCGTGCGCGGTCAGTTCCGATCCTACTCAGGGACGATCGAGGTGGAGGACGACGACCTCACCTCGGCCAAGGCGGAGGTGACCATCGACGCGGCCAGCATCGACACCGGGGTCGGCGATCGCGACAACCACCTCCGCAGCCCCGACTTCTTCGACGTCGAGCACTATCCGCAGATCCGATTCCGGAGCACGCGGATCGAGCCGCTGGGGGACGGGCAGTACCGCGTGCACGGTGACCTGACCATCCGGGACGTGACCCGGCCGATCGAGCTGACGGCCGAGGTCGAGGGCCCGGTCGCTGACCCTTGGGGCAACGAGCGCGCCGGCATCAACCTTCAGGGTCGGGTCAGCCGCAGCGAGTTCGGCCTGCGGTGGAACGCCCTCCTGGAGAGCGGGGGCGCTGTGGTCGCCGACCAGATCCGGCTGGAGATCGACGCCGAGGTCGTCCGCGCCAAGGAGCCGACCACGGCTGGGTGAGCGAGGGCGGGAGGGCGCCTGGGCTGGGCTCCTCCCGCCACCCCGCCTCACCCGGGCGGGGCCCTTAGGAGCCACTTCGGGCCGCCTCCAGGTCGGTCAGGTGAGCCTCAAGCGAGGCGGCGCTCAGCTGGCCGGCATAGCGTCCTTCGATGGTGCCGTCCGGCCAGACGAAGACTGTGGTGGGAAGGCCGGCGATGGCGTAGGCATCCCCCACCTGCCCGCTGTCGTAGACAACCGGCAGTCGCACCCCGAGGTCGGCCAGAAAGCGGTTGGCGGCGTCGGCCCCATCCCGCTCGTCGACCAAGAGGAACCGTACCCCGGGATGTCGCTCGGAGGCGCGCTGGAGGAGGGGGAGCTCCTGGCGGCAGGGGACGCACCACGAGGCCCAGAAGTTGATCACCAGCGGGTGACCGCGGAAGTCCTGCGGACCCAGGGTGCCGCCCCCCCGGGCGGGGAGGCTGAAGGTCGGGGCTTCGCCCTCGGATGGGCTTGAGACCGTCGCCATCCGCTGTATGGCCTGGATCGCGTCCACCACCTGGGGCGCTCCCCAGCCATCGCCACCCGAGGCGAGCAGCTGACGTCCCTGTGCATCGAGCTGGTCGGCGAGGGATGGGGGCAGGCTCGCGGCCAGGTGGGGGATGCCCTCCTCACGGGCGCGGACGAAGCCGTGGTCGTCCACCACCAGCAGCAGCCCCGTCGCCATCTCCCCTCTGGTCGGCTGGAGGCCGAGGCGGCCCCAGAAGTCGACGAGCGCGCCGGGGTCCCCGGTGGCCAGGGTCCAGCTCACCCCCACCCGCTGGGCGTAGGCCCGGAGCGCCGCGGGGGTGTCATCCCAGGGGTCCACCGTGACCTCGGCCAGGATCACCGAGCTCGGCAGCTCTCGGCGCAGCTCGAGGAAGAGGCCGGCATAGATGGGACAGGCCTCCCGGCAGGCGGTCAAGAAGGGCGCGAGGACCAGCTCGTGGCCGGCGATGCGGGCGTTGTCGAAGGGATGGCCGTCCTGGTCCACCAGCCGGAAGGTGGGGAGGGCCAGGAACTGACCCGAGAGCTCGTTGAGGCCGAGGCTGAAGGCCTGGTTCCCAGCGTAGACGCCCGCGGTCGCGAGGTGGCCGCCGGAGACCGCCAGGAGCAGCGGCTCCACCTGGCCGGCGACGACCCGGAAGTCGATCGACTCGGCGTCGCCGCCGAGCCGGAGGGCGTCATAGGCGCCGGCCGGGGCCGGGCCTTGGTAGACGGTGAGGAAGCGAGGGGCCGCCGGCACCGTCCCCGAGACCACCCCCAGACGTCGCCACCCACCGGTCGCGGCATGGACCTCCAGCCCCGCCCGGGACAGGTGGTCAGGGACCCGCGCGGCGACCGACACCACCAACGTCCCCGCGGCGCCCCCACCGCTCAGGCCACGCCAGGCGAGACCGATCGCCAGGACGGCGACGAGCACCAGCCCGGCCCCCAGCGCCAGCCGCACTCGCACCAGGGATGAGTCTACGGGCGCCGGTCCCATCCTCGCAGCGGCGACGGGGAGGCCGGTCCCGAGCTCAGGGGCGACTGGCCTCCCCGCCCGCCGGGGCCTTGGCCGTGGTCTCACCGCGGGAGCGGCGTTGGGCTCGCGCCTGCGCCCAGACCTCCAGGATGCGCTGCACCGCGGTCAGGTTGGTGAGGATGGCCAGGAGCGCGATCACGATCCCGAGCAGGGAGGCGTTGCCGATGACCAGCCCGATCACGGTCACCACCACCCGCTCTGGCCGGGCGAAGAGGCCGGAGTCGCACTTGAACCCGAGCGACTGGGCCCGGGCCCGCACGTAGGAGACGAGGAACGAGCCCCCCAAGGCCAGCAGGCAGGCCAGCACCCACCACCGCATGACCGGGCCGGGCTGCCCGAGGAAGTAGGCGCCGATCCCCACGTACACGGCCCCCTCCGAGTAGCGATCGAAGGTGGAGTCGAGGAAGGCTCCGTAGGGGTAGCTGCGCTTCGTCGCCCGGGCCAAGGCGCCGTCCAGGATGTCGAAGGTGCCGCCGATGGCCAGGACGATCCCGGCGGCGAGCAACGCGCCCACGCCGGCCAGGATCGCGGCGGCGACGGCGAGGGCGGTGCCAGCGATGGTCACGTGGTTCGGCGTCACCGGCAGGCGGCCGATGACGAGCGCGAGCCGCTGCGCGTAGCGCCTAACCCACGCCTGAAAGCGGGCCGTGAACACGCCGCACCTCCTTGCTGTCCCTCGATGCCCCATCCATCAGGTGCTCCTCCTGCCAGATCCTCCGCGCCTCCTGGTAGACCTCGAGGATCTGGGAGGCGATCACGCGCCATGCGTACCGTTGCGCCTTGACCAGCCCTCGCGCCGCCAGGCGTTGCCGGAGCAGGGGGTCGCGCGCGAGGACCGTCAGCGCCTCGCCGAGCGCGATCGGGCTCTTGGGTCGCACCGTGAGGCTGTCCACGCCAGGCTCCACCACCGACAGGTATCCCGGGATCTCGGTGGCCACCACCGGCAGCCCCGACGCCATCGCCTCGAGCAGGACGATGCCGAAGCTCTCGCGCCCGGTGGCCGGGGCACAGAAGATGTCGGCGCTGTTGTAGAACCGCGGCAGCACCTGGTCCGGCACGTAGCCGGGGAGGACGACGTTCTCCAGCCGATGCCGGGAGATGAACGACTCGACCATGCCCCGGAGCGGGCCGTCGCCGGCGATGATCAGACGGCTCCGAGGCACCCTGACCCGCAGGTAGCGGTAGGCCTGGAGCAGATCGCGAAGCCCTTTTCGCTTCTCCAGGCGACCGACGAAGAGCACGTTGACGCAATCGTCGCGTAGATGCCGGATGGGCGGTTGCCCGGGCCGGAAGCGTTCGGTGTCAACGCCGTTGGGGATGACGTGAGGGCGCAGCTCAGGGAAGTAATGGCACACAAAATCCCGGGCCGGCTCGCTGACCGCGATGGTGGCCTGCAGGTGCCGGATGTAGCCACGGAGGATGGAGCGCCCGTAGTAGTACCCGATGTTCGAGGTGGCGAAGGCGTGGAACGTGCCCACGTGGGGCGCATGCCGCCAAGGCAGCAAGGTCAGCGGGAGGGCAGGCATCAGCGGCTCGTGGAAGTGGAGGATGTCGAACCGCTCCCGCTCCAGGATCTCGCGGACCCGACGGGCCAGGTGGAAGCTGAGCGTGATCCGCGCCACCGAGTCGTTGACCCGGAGCGGGAACACCCGACCGATCCGATAGAAATCCGGGATCTCGGCCTCGGCCTCGCGACGGCTGGAGGGCGCGAAGGTCCGGACCTCGTGGCCCAGCTGCCGCAGCCAGTACCCGAGGTGCCGGAGGTGCTCCGTCACCCCGCCGGCATGGGTGTAGTCGTACGGCGAGACCAGCCCGACCTTCATCTGCTCAGTCTGAACCGTCTGGAGCCCTCCTGGCACCTCCAGCGGCCACGGGGGGCAGGTTCCAGATTCGATGCGGCATGTGCCACTGATCAGGGTGCGCCCTGATCATCTCCTCGAGACGCCGGACCAGCTGACAGGTCACCCTGCGCACATCCTCGACTCGATGACCGGTGGGCTCGGCGAAGATGGGAGGGTAGCCGATGGCCTGGAAGGTGTCGTCCGGCAACCGGTAGACGGTCACCGGCAGCAGCGGCGTCCCCCGGCGCAAGGCGATGGCCGCCGGCCCATCGGGAATGCGGGCGTGCCGGCCGAAGAAATCGACCACGATCCCAGTGCCCAGGATATCGCGGTCGATCGCGGTCACCACCATTTCCCCCTGCTCCAGCGCCTGGAGCACCTGCTTGAGGCCAGCCCTGGTGAGCGGGAGCACGCTGATCCCTAGCCGGGCGCGGGTACGCCGGTACCACTCGTAGAGCTCCCGCGGTTCTAGCTCCTCGGCGAAGAGGGAGACGGGGGCGACCGTGGCCGACCAGATGGCGGCGGCCACCTCCCACGAGCCCATGTGCGCCGAGACGACCAGCACCCCCCGGCGTCGGGCCAGGGCCTGGTCGAGGTACTCCACCCCCTCGACCTTGAGCAGCGGCCGCAGGTCCTCGATCCGCGCCACCGGGAGGCGCATCAGGTCAGCATAGGCCTTGGAGTGGTTGCGGAAGTTCTGCCGCGCGATCCGCCTCAGCTCCCGCTCGCTGAGGTCCGGCAGGGCAATCCGGAGGTTCTCCATCAGCGCCCCGCGGGCCCGGCGCGCGGACACGAACGCAATCCGGGCCGCCAGGACGGCCAACGCGTAGGCCCAGCGACGGGGCAGTCGCTGCGCCAGCCACTGCATGGTGAGGAAGGCTCGATACTGGATCACCGCACCGGCTCCGCCAGCACCTGCTTGAACGCGTACCACTGCTCCGGGCGCCGGCGAATATAGGTCTCGAAACGCTCCACCACCCGCTGCATCAGCGGCGCGACCGCCTCCTTCCCTCCGTGCTCCGGCGCTGGGATCGGCTCCCCGACCGAGACATGGTAGCGGCCGGGGGCCACTCGGTAGATGCCGGCCGCCACGATCGGGGCCCCCGTGCGGAGGGCGAAGGCCGCCGGGCCCGACGGGACCACGGCGCGACGGCCGAAGAACCGGACCGGGACTCCCCCTCCCCCGGGCGGAGGCAGATCACAGACCATCGCCACCAGCTTGTTCTCGCGCAGGGCACGTGACACCTCCCTGACCGCTGCCCGGCCGAGGGGGATGACCTCAAGGCCGAAGCGGGTGCGCGCCTCCACCACCGCCGCGTCCAAGGAACCGGGGAAGCGCTCCGCCACCGCCACGATGGGATAGCCGACGGCAGCGGCGTAGGAGCCTGCCATGTCCCAGGAGCCCATGTGCGGCAAGGCCATGATGCACCCTCGGCCGGCCTGGAGGCTGGCGGCGATCACCTCGTGCCCGTCGTGGGTCACCCGGGAGACCAACTCGTCCCGGGTCAGGCGGCCGAGGAGGAGGAAGTCGGCCAGCATCTCCCCGTAGCCCTCGAAGGCGCGCCGGGCCGTTTCCCGCACCCTGGGGTCCGACTCCGGCAGGTCGAGCACGGCCGCGTAGTTGCGGAGCGCATGGAGGCGCTGGGGGACGCTGAGCGCGTACCAAGCCCGCCCCCCGAGCTCCGCCAGCGAGTAACGGACGCCCGCCGGGGCTGCCCGGGCGATGCGGGCCGCCCCGGCGTAGCAGAGCGACAGCGGTCGAAGCGGGGCCGCCTACCGAGCCTCCGTGGCCGGCGCCTCCGCCACCCGCTGACGGCCGTACCTGGCGATGAACTCCTCGGTCAGCCGGCGCGCGTCGGGGTCCGTGTACTGATGGGGCGGGGACTTCATGAAGTACGCGCTCGGCCCCTCCAAGGCCCCAGAGAGCCCGTGGTCCAAGGCCAGCTTCGCGCAGCGGACCGCGTCGATCACGACCCCAGCCGAGTTGGGGGAGTCGTGCACCTCGAGCTTCAGCTCGACGTTCACGGGCAGGTCGCCGAAGCCACGGCCCTCCAGGCGGATCGAGGCCCACTTCCGGTCGCGCAGCCAGGGCACGTAGTCGGAGGGACCGATGTGGACGTTGTCCTCCCCGATCTCGTAGTCGAGCTGCGAGGTCACCGACCTGGTCTTCGAGATCTTCTTGGAGACCAGACGCTCTCGCTCGAGCATGTTCAGGAAGTCGGTGTTGCCGCCGAAGTTGAGCTGGTAGGTTCGCTCCAGCCGAACCCCGCGCTCCCGGAAGAGGCGGGCCAGTGTGCGATGCACGATGGTGGCCCCCACCTGGGACTTGATGTCGTCCCCGATCACCGGGAGCCCCCGGCTCTCGAAACGACCCTGCCAGTAGTGCTCCCGAGCGATGAACACCGGCATGCAGTTGACGAAGGCACAGCCGGCGTTCAGCGCCTGCTCCACGTACCACTTCGTGGCCTCCTCGGACCCGACCGGCAGATAGTTGACCACGACGTCGGCCCCGACCTCCTGGAGGATGCCAGCCACGTCGGCCGTCTCGCCGGGGGCCTTGCGGATGACCTCGCCCAGGTACTTCCCGATGCCGTCATGGGTCATGCCCCGCTCGACCCGCACGCCCAGGTGAGGGACCTCGCAGAACTTGACCGTGTTGTTCTGGCCAGCCCAGATCGCCTCCGACAGGTCCTTGCCGACCTTGTCGGCATCCACGTCGAAGGCGGCCACGAACTCGATATCCCGGACGTGATAGCCGCCGAGATCGACGTGCATGAGCCCGGGGACGAAGTCGTCGGGAGAGGCATCGGCGTAGTAGTGCACCCCCTGGATGAAGGAGGAGGCACAGTTGCCCACCCCCACGATCGCCACACGAACCTTGCCGTCACCTCGCGTTCGTCCGTTCATACCCTCACTCCGATTCGTTTCTTCTCGATCAGCATCTCCCAGAAGATGCGCTGGTGGCGTCGGATCGCCTCCTGATCGAGAGAGCAGTAGACCTGGCGACCCTCCCGGCGCTGCCGGACCACCCCGCCTCGCCTGAGCATCGCCAGGTGCCACGACACCCGAGGCTGGCTCATGTGCAGGCGGTCGGCCAAGCCTTTAACGCTCTCCTCCCCGACCTCGGCCAGGTGCTCGAGCATGCGCAGTCGGATGGGGCTGGCCAGGGCTCGGAAGTGGAGCGGCAGCTGCCGGAGCTGCGCCTGATCCATCGTCATTTCTTTATAGCACATATAACGAAAAAATTTTTCTTTATATATAACGTAATCAATAAACCTTTCTTTCTTCATGGATCCTCCCCAATGGATTGGAAGATTTCCACCAGCATCGGTATCCTGTCCAGTGACGTGCGAAGGCCATCGTCGGTCGAGCTGGCCACAGACATCGCGCAGGAGGCGAGGCAGCTCGGCCATCTCCAGCTGGACCTGGCCAAGCAGGAGCTGCGGGAGATCCTGGTCCGCAACGGCGCCGGCCTGGCGCTCGCCGCCATTGGCCTTGGCCTGCTCTCGCTGGCGGTCCTGGTCGCGCTCCCGGTCTTCCTGGTGCTCCACGCAGCCGATCGGGCGGCGGCGGCCCTGATCTGGCTCATCGTCGACGCCGGCCTGGGCACGCTCCTGATCGCGGTGGGGCTGACCCTGGCCCGACGGCTGCTGCGCGGGCCCTCGCCGCGTCGCCTGCTCCCTCGGACCTTCGCCGCCCTCCAGGAGAACCAGGCATGGCTCCTTCGTCAGCTGAGATCGAACGGCAGATAGCGGGACTGCGTGCCTCGATGGAGTCCAGGGTCGTGGAGCTACGTGAGCGAGGCCGGCGCAGCCTCGGGGCGGCGCGGCGAGCGGCGGTGGTCGGGCTCGGCGTCGGTGCGGCGGCTGGCCTGATCGTCGTCGGCGTCCTGGTGACCTACCGGCTGACCAGGCCACCCACCAGGGAGGAGCGCCTCCGGCGCTTGCTGCCACGACGCCCGGCGCTCCCCGTGCGGCACGGGCGTTCGGGCCGCCTGCCGGCCGTCCGCCTCTCCATCGGCGAGCGCCAGGAACCCACCCCGACCGGCATGCACCTGGCCGAGCGGCTCGCCGCCCAGGCGGCCCGGGCCGCCGCCAGCGCGGCGGCCGGCGCCTTCGCCGCCCGGCTGCTCAGAGGCCTCACCGAGCGCGAGCAGCGCTGAGGCGGGCCGCGCGACCGACCGGCGTACGCGAGACGCCCGAGAACGGCCGTCGGTCGGCGGCTTGCCCTCCGTCCGGGCCCCGATGGAGCATGGGGGGATGAGGCTTCTGGGCTGGGGCGAGCTGCTGCTGGCGATCGCCTTCGAGATCGCAGGGACGACCGCGATGAAGCTTTCCAACGGCCTCACCCGGCCCCTGCCCTCGATGGCGATCCTCGGCTGCTACACGGTGAGCCTCGCCCTCGCCACCCTCTCGGTCAGGACCATCCCCGTCGGCACCGCCTACGCCGTCTGGTCCGGGCTCGGGACCGTGGCCATCGTCACCATCGGCGCGCTCTGGTTCCAGGAGCCCCTGGGTGCGCTCAAGCTGGCCTCCCTGGCGCTGGTCATCCTGGGCGTGATCGGCCTCAACCTCACGGTCCTCCGCGGGCAATGACCATGGCGGGCTCCCTCACGGCCGTGGGGATCGAGCCCGCGCGCCGGCCGCCGGAGGCCCCGAGACCCCGTCCCGGCATCCGTGAAGCGTCACCGGAAGGCAGGCTCGAGGCACGGAGGATGACCGCACCCTCGCCGGCCTTGCCACACCGGCCATGGGGGACCTCCCCCACCGTCCCCCGCCATCCGGCGCCCGACCGGGCCGGCCCGGTCGACGGCAGGCTCGCCCGGACTCGACG
>DATGLL010000191.1:0-12272 GCA_035294145.1 Candidatus Dormiibacterota bacterium
CGGGCGCCTTCTGACCGAGGTTGGCTCGGCGCTGAACGGAACGCGTCGGAGGTTCCTGGCCTTGCGGCGTGACCCGACCGTGACCCCGATCGTGGTCGAGCCTCGGGACCGCCTCGCGCGGTTCGGGGCCGAGGAGGTGGAGGCTGCGCTCGCCGCCCAGGGAGGGCGGCAGGTGGGGGTCGATCCCTCCGAGGTCGACGAGGACCTGGTCCGAGACGTAACCGAGCTCCTGAGCCGCCTCGGTGCCCGGCACGACGGCCGGCGTGCCGCTGCCCATCGGGCGGCCCGGGCGATGGCGGCGCTCCAGCACGATGGCCCGCAAGGGTGCCCCACGAGGGTTCCCCATCGGAGCACGCTCCGATGGGGTCCCCAGGCCGGCCTCGTGGGGTCCCCGGTGAGACCCGGGCTCCCCAGGCACGCGGCGGGGAAGCGCGAAGCCTGCGAGGGCAACCCCGTGAGGGGTGCCGCATGGGACGATCGCTTACTCAGCGGCAACGGCAGTCGTGCTGCCGTCATTTGGACCATCGCTCGATGGGCACTCGATCCGGCAGTGCCCGCCCTCGCCTCTGGGGGCACAGCCGTTTGGCGTGCCGGGTCTTGGCCAGCTCGAACGTCTGCACGAGCGGCCGCGAGGCCGGCCTCGGCGATATAGGCGACGAGCCCGTCGGCCAGTGCCTCCTTCCGGTGCCGGCGGGGACGAGCGTCGGCCGGCAGGCCGTCCCGGTTCCGGGCCTCACGCCTGCGGAACGACTTGCCCTCGGTGACCACGACCACGGTGGGGGACAACAGACGGTCGAGCAGACAGGCGGTGATGGGGTGGTCGGGCAGGAAGCGGCCCTCCCGTTGAAGGGCCGGTGGTTGGCCAGGCCCGGGCTGCGACGCTCGTGGGCGGCGGCCACGAAGCGGGCCTGGAAGCTGGTCGCAACGGCGGCTGGTCGAGCCCCACCGGCGGATGGGACCTCCTGATGCCGGTCGGCCCGACCAGGCGAAGGCTCGCCTGGGCACGGGCCCGCCCCAGCAGGGCCAGGCTCGTCGAGGTGGCCTGAGCACCGAGGAGATCTGGACCTTGAACGCATCCAGGGGCTTGCCGACCGGAAAGACGGCCGGCTGGGAGACGGCTCCGAGGATCGGGTCCATCGTGGGCGGCCGGCTCGACCTCGACGAGCGCACGCAGGTGCTCCGCAGGTGACCAGCGCCGAGCCCTGGCGAGCTGGCACGCCTCGGGCGGACAACCCATCCGGCCACTGAGCCCCCCGCCAGCACCGCAGCGTTTCCCGTCGCTCGGCCCGCGGCCGAGCCTGGTCTCTTGACGCTGGTCCTGGGCGAGGCAGGGGTCCGACCAGGCCGGCACGGTGCAGGACCTCTGTGGCCCACCCTTCATCGGGGTCCGGTCGATGCCGGTGCTGGTCTGACCCCCGGGGTCGGTGCCGTCGACACCACTGCCGCCGGCGGGCCTTGGCCTCGGCCATCTGCCCGCTGCAGGTTCCGCACCGGGCCCTGGGAGCCCGCCGCTCGCGGCCGCGTACACCTGCTCCCCCGTCGTGCCCGACGGTCCGGCCCCGTCGGGCGGCGGCGCCATAGCTGCCCGGCTCTGGGTAGGCGCTGAGACGTCCGATGGCTCCACCGTACGCTCCGACGGAGAGACGTCCTCCGACGTGGCGTCGGTGAGGTTGAGCCCCGACCCTATCGCCCAGCAGGGGCACCTCCGGCCAGCGGTGGGATCGCCCCAGGGGTGCAGCCCTCGAGCTGACCACCGCTGCGGCCATGGACGTTGGGTGTTGCCATCCACAACCGGCGCACCGTCCACCGCGCCCCAACACACGCCGCTGAGGGACAGAGCGCTGCAGCACGTCTCAATATCCGCGACGGAGGGTTGTGGAGAGCATGCGGTGATGAGGTGAGCGCGTTCGTGCACCTGGCGCTCGAACCCTTGGGGGGAGCGCTAGTGGAGGGATGGGGTGGGTCGATAGCTGGCTTCGAGCGTCAAGATGCGCAGGGCGATCTGGGTGGACATGCGTCAGCTGAACGGTCGCGCCCGGTCGTAGGTCTGGAGCTGTTCATCGCCATCCTCCCACTGTCACCGTCGCTGGTCTGCTCATCGAAGCTAAAGAATGTGATGCTAGATACCTGAAAGAGGGCCAAGCTCACATCGCACGACTTCACCTGCTCGCTAGGAGAGGATTGTGAGCAGTTGTCAGAGAATCTCGACGAGATCGGCTGCGATCGATGCTCTCCTTCCCAGTCAGCACGTGTCCAGCATCAGGCCCGGAGAGGCCGGCCAGCCGCCGCCTTCACGGATCCTCGGCGAGATGTCACGGTCATGTCGGTTGGCAACCGATGGCCCGACCGTTATCTGGCTACTGTTTGGCCAGGCCCTGAGGAAGTTCAGGAGTCGTATTTGAAGCGGAGAGAATCGCTTGCGTGGGCTGTGGACGAGGTAAAAGGGACGAGCATCCGCGAAGCCCTGGACGTGCAGCTCAGCCAGCTCTCCGCTCGCGAGCTCGCGTTGCACGCTGCATCTGAACACGACTGCGAGCCCAAGGCCCGACGTGACGGCATGCTTTAGCCCTTCGACATTGCCCACCCGCATCACGATGTTGGGATTCTCCAGCCCCAGGCTGCGGAGGCGGTCATCGAAGCTCCGTCGCCTCGTGATGGAGACGAATGGCTCGTCGCTGAGGTCGCTCCTCGCCACCCAGGTTCTCCTGGCCAGCGGGTGGGCGGGCGAGCTGATCACGATGATTGGTTCGCGGCTGTAGATCTCCGATGCCAGCTCGCTTGGGGGCTCCGGACCGGCCACCACCGCGAAGTCAAAGACCCCATGCTTGATGTGATCCCAGATGTCATAAGCGCTCCCGATGTCGAGCGAGATCTCGGCCTTGGGATACCGGAGCTTGAAGGCGATCAGCTGCTCGGGGAGGCGATAGGCGCCTGGGGTCTCGCTCGCCCCAATGGCCGCCCGACCTGCTTCCGCCGTCTCTAAGAGCCGCACCATGCTCCGGGTGTCCTCTGTCGACCGAAGGACATCCATGACATAGGCATATACGCACTGGCCAGCCTCGTTAAGCAACATCCTGCGCCCCTGCTGGTAAAGCAGCCGGCCGCCAAAGAAAGCCTCCACGTCCCGAATATGGTCACTTACCACCGGCTGGCTGACCATCAACTCGTTGGCAGCCAGCGTGAGTGACTGCTTCTCAACGACCATTTGGAACACACGGAGCTTGTGTAGCGTTAGGATCGGCCCCACGTTGTCCCATCTCGCACGCCGGCGGCGCCTCGGGCTCTGGGAGGGAGAACATTGAAGGTCGACTCCACCGTTGTCTTGGTCACGCATAGACCTATAGTATGGACCCCTGAAGCTACGAGAACGATTGCTCATCAGGCAGGATCTAAGTCACCGCGCCTCGTCGATTCGTTCCTAAGCGGCCGGCGGCAGAAGTTCGTGAGGGGTCACGTGGCGGTGGGTTGGGCGGGCTCACGCACTCGGTGCTCGAAGTCCTGGCGGGCGAAACGCCAGTGGAAAGGACGAGGATCGGGTCGTCGGCCGGCTTCGGACGAAAGGATGCGTGGGGCGAGCTCCACCAGATCTCCCGCCACCGCCGGCGTCAGCACCGCGCGCTGGACGGTGCGGAGAAAGCTCTCCACCTGGTTCGGCCGGAAGGCGTGGACGGGGGCACCAGGATCGGGTGGGGAGAGCGCCGACGCAGGCGTTCGGCGGCCTTGGGGCCCAGCGGTTGGCCCTCCCGGCAACCCTGGGCGAGGCCGAGGATCACCTCAGCCTCTTCCAGGAGGTCAGGAAGTGGGGATCACGGGGCTGGACCAACTCCGGCAGTGCCCGGGCTCGGGTCCCCGCGAAACGGGCTTCGGGGGGTGCCCCGGTGTTCTGGACCAGCTTCCGCTGGGCGGGCCGCTTCCCACACCTCTGCGCGGATCTCCCGGGCAACCGGGACGACCGGAACGGCGGGGCACACCGCAACCGCTGCCCCTGGCTGCGCTCCCCAAAGAAGGCCTGGACGTGACCCATCCACCCCGCCAGGGTCGCCCCCGGGGTGGTGGCCAACGCCATCCTCATCGCCCCCTGGCCCCGCTCCACCGGGTGGTGGGGGAGCGGGGACCGAGGATGCACCGGACCCGCGGGTGCTCCCCGAGCCAACGGGTGACCACCCGGGAGCGGTGGACGGCCACGTGGTCGAGGAGGACGGCGGTGACCGGCTCGATGGCCCCGAAGAGGGGCCGGCGCTGAGGGGACCCCACCGGCCACGACGGTCGGGGCCGTGGTCGCCAGCTGGCCGGCCGAGGCCTGGCCGCGGTTCGCCGTCGCCCATGGCGAGAAGGGGCCACGCGGCCCATCGCAGAGCCGTGCCTCAGGCGGGCGAAGGGGGAGAGCGGGCTTGACCGTGCCCGAGGGGCGCCGGCTGCTGGTGGTGGCGCTGCCGCCGCCCGCGAGCTCACCGGGGCCTCGCCTGGTGTGGTCGTGGTGGGGACGAGCCAAGCGCCAGCACACCCGGTGCCGCCACGACCGTCGTCGCGCGCTCCACGGCGGGCACGATCACGCAGGGATCACAACTACGGCAGTCGTAGGGTCGGCGACCGTCCGGGCTGGTAGCTCGCCCGGCCTCAGGGGCTGGGGAGTGAGTCGATCAGGAGGAGGACACGGAAGATTGACACCCCATGACCTGATCGGTATGATCTTGCCATGCGGACAATGTCCGGCATGCGAAACACCTTTGCTGAATTCCCCGCACCAATGCTCCTGCGAGGACTCCCCGGATCCGTATCCGATTGAGTCCCTCGGCACGCCAAGGCACACGTGTCGGGCAGCTTCGACTGGCTATACACAGGCTGATGGCTGATGATTGATGTGGTGTGAGGGGGGCATGCCACCTGACGGGATAGGGAGGGATCAAAGTGAGTGCAAGGCGTCTCCTTGCGAGGCTGACAGGTTTGTGGGCGGTGTTGCTGCTTGCTTACGCCTGCGGAGGTGGCAGCAGCACCAGCGCAGTAGCCCAAGGAGGCACGCCTGTCCCTATTAAACTGGGGGTCATCAACACGCCAGCCCTGAGTGATCTCTTTCTCTTGGAGAACCCACCCGCAGGGCTGAGCCTGCAGAAAGGAAAGAGCTACACGCTGTCCACCACCTCCTTTCAATCCTCCTCGGATGTGGTGCAGGGAATGGCAGCTGGCAGCCTGGACGCTGGCATGGTGGGCTCAGTTGCCATTCTTCCTGCCATTGCCAAGGGGTTGGGCGTCAAGTTCCTAGGAGAGGCCTTCGAGGAGCGAACGGGCTACGGTCAAAGTGACTGGATGGTCTCGACCAACTCTGGGATTACCAGCCTCAGTCAACTCCGTGGCAAGAAGATCGCGACACTAGGACTTGGGACGCCCCTGTATTGGATCGGCAAGTCCTATCTGCAAGAGAAGGCCGGGCTGGTCGAAAATCGTGACTACACATTCGTGGCGCTTCCGTTTTCTGTCATGGATAAGGCGCTTCAGAGCGGTGAAGTAGCTATGGCAAGCATGGTGCCGCCGTACAGCAGCCAAGCGGAGGCAGCAGGCAATGTGAGAACCCTCTTTCGCGACACGGATGAGCAGAACCCCTTCGTGCAGACCCTGCTCGCGGTCAACAGCGACTTCGCCGCTAAGCACCCGAAGGCAGTGCAAGCGCTTGAAGAGGACTGGCAAAAAGTTGCGGAATACGCTGCCGACCCCTCTCATCGCGGTGCCGTCATTGCAGCAACTGCCGCAGCCGTCAAGGTCCCGGCCAGCGCTCTCGGTTTTCTCAGGACGAGGCAAGACTATTACTATCCACCGCATGGCATGATCGACGCCACCGCTCTACAGCAAAACTGGAACTGGTATAAAAGAGTCGGTGGCTCAAGCGAGAGCTTCACCGTCACAAAGTACTTGTTCCCTGGTAGCGCATCTGATGCATGATCGATCGGCCGTGATGGCTGATGGGAAGAGCACCTGTCACAGCTGAGTCGGCGGGCTAGCTATGGATCCGGTCCCTGGTGCGAGCGAGTCGCCCCTCATGGCAAAGGCGAATCAGCTCGGCTCGGCCTCGGCACCTAGAACGGAGTCCACGGGCGGAGTCAATGACAAGCAGGCGGCGAAGATCATCTGTCGTAACGTCACCAAGACATACAGAGGTCGCCGCGGCGAGTTGATACAAGCGTTAGGTGGCGTAAATCTGGAAGTCTGGACAGGTGAGTTCGTATCCATTGTGGGCCCATCTGGGTGCGGAAAGTCAACGTTGTTGTATATCATTGGTGGCTTTCTACCCAGTTCGTCTGGGACCGTCCTAATGGACGGGAGAGAGGTGCGAGGGCCGGATCGAAGCCGTGGAATCGTGTTTCAAGAGCACTCGCTCTTCCCCTGGAAGACCGTGCTCGAGAACGTTGCGTACGGTCCGCGGGCACAGGGGCTAGGACGCAGAGAGTCCCGGGAGCGAGCGCGTCACTACTTGGCCTTAGTGGGGCTTCCAGGCATTGAGAATCGCTACCCGAGGGAGCTCTCTGGTGGAATGCGCCAACGCGTGGCCATTGCACGGACGTTGGCGGCCGACGCTGAGGTGGTGCTGCTCGACGAGCCGCTGGGTGCGTTGGACGCATTGAGCAGGGTTCAGCTGCAAGAGGAGTTGGCACGGATCTGGCAGGAAAGCAAGAAGACCATGGTGATGGTCACACATTCGATTGAGGAAGCGATCTTCCTTTCGGATCGCATCTATGTGATGTCTGGCAACCCTGGTACCATGATCGCTGACCTAGACGTTGGCATTCCTCGACCACGCCTTAGACAGTCCTTGCTTCAGCAGGGACGCTACACGAGCCTTGAAGAACATATTTGGAGTCTGCTAAAAGGGACGGGGTTGTCAGTGTGAGCAGGGTCTGGCGGGAGTATGTGAGACCACTGATTGGGATATTGGTGCTGTTAGGGCTGTGGGAGCTGTTGCCAGAGACAGGGCTAGTGGACCGTGAGCTCATGCCACCGTTCAGCCAGGTGATGGGCGATCTTCCAAAGCTGTTCACTTCCACAGGGTTCGGAGCGGCAATGCTGTCTACCGCCACGACCTGGTGGGTTGGTGTCGTTAGTGCGCTTCTGATTGGTGCCCCCCTCGGCATGCTCATGGGGCGGTCGGAGCTCGTGTTCCGTGCATTGAATAGGCCGATTGGTTTGCTCTACTCGATACCTAAGGTTGGTCTAGTGGTGCCCCTCGTGCTGATCTTCGGTGTCGGCTTGTTATCAGTAGGGGGCGTGGTCTTCTTGGGCTGTCTAATCCCGATCGTGACGTCAGCGTACCAAGGAAGTAAGATGACAGCCGTCGAGCACCTGTGGGCGGCGAGGTCGGTTGGCGTTCCGACTTGGATGACGGGCGTACGTGTGGTGCTCCCATCAGCGTTGCCTCATCTCATCTCAGGCACACGGCTGGCTGTTGCGGTTGGCTTGCTAGATGTGCTAGGTGCGCAGTTTGTGGTGCGTCAGTCCGGAGTCGGGGCCTACCTGTATGACAGCTTCGACGTAGGGCAGTTCGTTAGGGTCTGGTCTACCGCAACGGTGGTGGCGGTGTTGGGATTGATAGCTGACCTCTTGTATGTGCGTGTCAGTAAAAGGGTATTCCCATGGGCCATCTAGGCGACATTGGCAGTCGGTGAAGGCAGAGAACAAGGTGATGGGCGGTGTGGTCGCATTGGGACGTAAGTGGAGATCGATCGTTGCCTTTGTTGCGCCGCTTGCCTCCCTCGTATGCGTATGGGAGATCTTGGCGAGGGAGGTGGTGGCGAATCCTTTCAAGATGCCCGAGCCCTTGGAGGTTCTGCATGGCGCGGATGAACTCTGGGCGAGTGGGGTTTTCAGCCCTGCGATCCTGGTCACGGTCGAGCGAATCGGCATAGCGTATGGTGCCTCGCTCATCATCGGATGGGGCGTTGGAACTGCGCTGGGCAGCATCCCATCAGTTGCGGCGGTGCTTCGACCAATCGTCTCCTTCTTCTTCACGATGCCCAAGACCGCCATCTACCCGTCGCTTGTCATCATCTTGGGACTCGGGAGCAGCTCTAAGATCGTGTTCGGAGTGATGCTGGCCGTCTTCCCGATTATCTTGGGAACGGCCACAGCGGTGTCGACCATCGATCAAAAGTTGATCTGGTCCGCTCGCTCGCTCGGAGTGTCACGCGCCCGGACATTCATCGGAGTGGTGATTCCTGCGATGCTCCCAGGGGCAGTAGCGGCGGCTCGAGTCGGGCTGGTTAGTGCTGTCGTGGGCGTTTTCCTCGGCGAGATGATGGTTGGTGCTGATGGGCTTGGCCAATTGATGATGCGAATGAGTACGGCGCTGGATTCGGCCGCGACCTACGCATGCTTGGTGACGGCATGTGTCATTGCGGTCGCTATGGATGGTGTCGTTCTCGCAATCGGCAGAAGGTTGACTTGGTGGAGCGAGGGGTGATGCATGGAAGTCGAGGCTGTGGTGGTGGAGGTTAGGTGGCTCGTCTACGATATGGTGAGAAAGGAATAGGGATGAGGTACGGCGCTTTCCTGCCCACCAGACCTGAGTATCTTGAGGCTGTCGAAGAGCTGGAGGAGGCGGGGTTCTCCGCTGTTTGGTTCCCGGATTTTCAGCTGGTCGGCGCCGACCCGTTCTTGACGATGGCCATGGTGGGGAAGCGCTTGCGACGAGCGGAGATGGGCGTCGCTGTATGCAATCCACGGACCCGCCACCCGATGGTGGTTGCCAACATGATGGCGACCTTGAATCGCTTCTTCCCTGGGCGTCTGGCTCTGGGGGTCGGTGCTGGAGCTTCCCCTCTTCGCGCGATTGGGCTGAGCCCTGCATCGGCTGAGGAGGTTCGGGAATTCGTCCAGTCCTGCAGGCAATTGCTGGAACCCCCTGGGAGGGGTGGGCCTACGTCCCGGAGCCGGCTTCGATTCCTCGATATATCGAGCACTGCGTTGAACACGAAGGACAGGATCCCGATCCGGGTCGCAGCCGGAGGTCCCAAGTCGCTGCGTATGGCGGGAGCTGTGGCGGATGAGGTAATTTTGGGGACGATTCAGCCAGAGCTGGTGGAAGCTGCCATAAGGCATATACGCGATGGGGCACGAGAAGCTGGTCGCGACCCTGATGAGGTGGGGATCGCTGTGCTGGCTGCCATCTACGCTGGGGATGCGTTTGGAGAATTCGATGTGGTCGCTACCCATGTCGGTGGCTACGTGCCAAATATGCTGATCAGCAATTACCGACTGGCCGCCGAGGTCCGTGAAAGGCTGCAACCGGCATTGGTTGCTGCATTCGATGGCGCTCGAGCGGCAATGATAGCGAGATCCTCTACGGCTGATACGAGCGACTACGAGCGATACATGGAAAGCGTACCAGCTGCTTATAGAGATGTGGTGACCATGGAGTCGATTCGTGCCAAGGCGTTTGTGGACGGATATGAGCGGTTTCGCGCCGACTGCGAGCAGCTAGGTGCGTTGGGGGTGGGCATGGTGGTGTTGTTCGCGGACCCTCTCGATGGCCGCGCCCTGGTTCGTGTTGGCAGAGAATGGCTGAGAGCCTGCTGAGGGATAGGAACCCTCGTCTCGGACATCGGATCCTGGATGGTCAGTGCTAAATGCTCAGAGGGAGCGGGAGCGGGCAGCGCAATAGCCGTGCTTAGCCCGGCCGATGAGGTCGGGGCGCTTGGCCGCCTCCCGGGGGACGCCGCAGGGAACCTGCAGGGGATCGAGGAGCCGCAACCGGTCGGCCCAGGAGGGATGAGGCCGACCAGGCGGTGGATGGCATGGACCAGCAAGGGCGCCGTCGCTCGCAGCCGCTTGTGGCAGGCGGGCTGCTTGGGCAGGCCAGCTCGGCATCGGTGGGGGGGCGGCCGGGGCCAGCCCCGGGACGGATGAGATGATCCTCTAGGGGGCGTGGGCATGGATAGGACGAAGCTAACGTACGCGACGAGCGGGCTGTTGGGACCGTCAGCACCGGAGAAGGTGGTGGCGGTCGGGATTCATTGGCAGAGGGGAATCGTCTCGCCGGACGATGCGTTCGGCTCTGTGTTTGCGCCTCTCATCCTCTCGTCAGGGATCATCCCAAGGGTGGCGTGGGTCTTCAGGGAGACGCGCAGACGTGGAGGGCATGTTGCACATGTGTCGATCTGCAACCCTCCGCAGCCCATCATCAATTGTCCGCTGTATTCACATGCCAAAGAGTCAGGCGCCCTGCGGTGCGGGTCACCTTCTGTTGAGACAGTTCCCGAGGTCGGCCCGATGCCAGAAGACTGGCAGTTTGAGCATCATAGGGCATCGATCTTCTTCGACACCGACCTTTCCAAGAAGATGGAAGAAGTGCAGGCAGAGATCCTCGTGGTGAGCGGTGTGGCAACGAACGTAGCGGTAGAGGGTTCGGTCCGTGATGCCTCCGACCGAGGACTGAAGGTGGTGGTATTATCAGACTGTTGCATTGCTGCGTCGAGCGATCGTCATGAGAACGCTTTAAAGAACATGGAGATGTTGGCGACGGAGATCATGACCGCTGATGAGTATGTTCAATGGCTCAAAGGGGCGAATGGGAGCAGCTGAGTTGTTCAGCTGGTCGCAGGCCCAGCCGTGCGCTAGTGACATGTGCTGAGTGGGCGGTTGAGCTTGCCGAGCGATGATCGATCCATGTCATGGCTTGCGGATCGGTTGGACAGGATCAGGTGATTGAGGAAAGGGCTGAAGGCGTGGCTGAGGGTAAGAAGGCTGGGACGTGGGCCACTCGGCCTGACGAGGCGGACGTCTGGCCTGTGCACGGGTCGAGTTGAATGGTGAATCGCGATCGCAAGAGCACTGTGAATTCGGTGCTACGGGCGTGCCGAATCCTTGAGCTCTTCTCAACGGTTAGCCCTGAGCTGTCGCTGTCGGAGGTAGCCGTTCGGACCGGGCTGAGTCGACCTACTGCGCATCGACTGCTCTCGACCTTGGAGCTAGCCGGATGGGTGGTGCGTTCCTCTACGGGTAAATATCGAATCACGATGAGGCTCTTCAGCATAGGGGCTTCCGCATGGGAGATAGGGTCGCTGAGGGAGGCGGCCAGGCCGGTGTTAAGGAAGCTGGCTGATCTCAGCGCCAACACCGCTTATCTGCTTGTCCCATATGAAGGCCAGGCACTGTGCGCAGAGCGGGTGGAAGCCCACCATCCGATCCGTGTGCATAGCGTGAGTGTGGGCGATCGGATACCGCTGTGGTCGGGCGCAGCGCCTACCGCGATGCTCGCGTTTAGGCCTGACCTTTTGGAATTGGCACTCGGTAGCGGCGAGCTAGATGCAGCAGCAAGAGCTCGTTTGGAAAAACGTCTCTCGGAAGCGCGTAGGAACGGCGTGGTGATCAGCCCAGACGATTTGCTGCCCGGGGTCACTGCCGTTGGGGCCCCTGTGTTTGACGCCTCCGGTAATGCGGTTGCGGGCATGTCGGTGGCTGGGGTTTCTGAGTGGGTGGCGCCGCATTTGGAGCGAGTGGTGGAGCTGGTTGTCGGTGCCGCGGCTGAGCTTTCGGGGTTGCTTGGTTATAACCCTGGTCGTACGAAGGACGACATCGGAGACTAGAGGGTGCCTGAAGGGCCGAGATGAGGTAATGCTCGGGGTAACTGGCTTCGGTCGGTGAGGGGGTGCGATGCCCGATCGATGTGGATGCCCCATCGACCTTTCCGGCGCCGGGTGGGAGCTGATCGGCCCCTGATTCCGCCCGTGGAGCCGGGCGGTCGGCCGGCACCGCCCCGCGACGGGAGATCGGCGCTGGTGCGCAGACCGTGCACGGCGGCTACGGCCACATAACCTGTCACCCTGGCAGACGGTGCGCCACTGTTGGCCCGGCTGGTGGATCGAGGGTCGCCGGGGGAGGTCCCGGCGGTGCTGCGGGAGCGGGAACGCGTGGGACTGGACCACGAGCACCTGCCCATGGATCGAAGGATGCCATCTCCCCGGCGTTGGGTCCAAAGCGAACTGGAGCGCCTGCAACGTCCAGCCGTCCGGGGCCGCCCGATGGGCGGCGGCACGCCGGCCGTCGTGCCGGGCACCGAGGCCGCTCAGGAGCTCGCTTACGTCTCGGACCAGGTCCTCGTCGACCTCGGCGGGATCGACCCCCACCAGCCGCTGTCCCTGAGCGGCGAGCGCAGCTTCCACCTCCTCGGCCCCGAACCGCGCGAGGCGGTCCCGAGGCTCGACCACGATCGGGGTCACGGTCGGGTCACGCCGCAAGGCCAGGAACCTCCGACGCGTTCCGTTCAGCGCCGAGCCAACCTCGGTCAG
>DATGLL010000192.1:0-2601 GCA_035294145.1 Candidatus Dormiibacterota bacterium
TTGGTGGGGGCCCCGCCCGTAGGCTCAGTTGGAGCCTTCGCGAAGCGCAGAGCCGTGGTAAGACCCGGGCCTCCCGGGCACGCGGCGAGGAAGCGCGAAGCCCGCAAGGGCAACCCCGTGAGGGGTGCCGCGTGAGTGCTATTGCGTACTCGGCGGCAACGGTTCGATCGCGTCCTCCAGGGCTGCCGCCGGTCGGTCCAGACGCTCGGGGTCGTCCTGGGTGCGGAGGCGAACCGGACCGCCACCGGCGCCCTGCGGAGCAGCCGGCGGCCCCGCGGCGAGGGCTCGACCAGGCGCCGGCGCCGGTCGATGGGAGGCGGCCGCCGCTCGACCGGGCCCTGGCGGGCCGTCCGGTCCACCGGCTGGCCCAGGGTGGCCGCCATGACTCCGCGACGTGGGGTGGGCCGTGCCGTCATCGTCGGGAGACCCTCGAGGCACGCCAGGGAGGTGCCGTCAGGCGGCAGGTGGGGCTCCATCAGGGGAGGGTGCGCGCCGGGATTGAGCCAGAGGCGATCGACCCGGAACGGACCATACCCATCCTGAGATAGAAGGGCTCCGCTCCCGGGTCGGCCTCGATTTGGGGCCGCTCGACGTCAAGTCCGGCTGCGATGACACGGGCGTGCTCGAAGAGCACCTCCGCCGGGGAGGTGGCGAACCGGTTGCCGGCTCGGAGGCCGTGGATGGAGCATTGGGAGGGTGACGGGGACGCGCCGGGCGAGGGTGGAGCTGACCGTGGCCGAGGACGACACCGCGATCGCGATGCGATCGGGTGATGTGCCCGTCCTGGCCACGCCGCGGCTGGTGGCGCTCTGCGAGCAGGCCGCCTGCGCGGCCATCGCCGACGTCCTCGATCCCGGTGCCACCTCGGTCGGGACCTGGATCGAGCTGGAGCACCTGGCCCCGAGCCCGCTGGGAGCGAGGGTGGTGGCGGAGGCGGTGCTGACCGGGGGCGAGGGCCGGCGGCTGGAGTTCGAGGTGGTGGCCACCCAGGGCGAGGTCGTGGTGGCGCGCGGCCGTCACCGGCGGCAGGTGGTGGACCGGGGGCGCTTCCTCGGCCGTCTGGGCGGTGGGGGTGAGGAGAGCTCATGAGGATCGCCCTCAGCCCCGGCCGGCGGCACGGACGGGCAGCTCCCAGCGGGGGCCGGCGTCGGGGTCGTCCAGCCAGACGAACTGGCGGCCGTCCGGACGCACGGTGAGACCGAAGCGGTCGCGGCTCGGCCGCCCGCGGTGTTCGAGCAGGAGGTAAAGGTCCTCCAGGGCGTCCCACAGCCGCCGGGGGCCGCCCTGCCGCACCCGGTTGCGCTCCAGGTCGATCAGCACCCAGGAGCGGTCGGTGGCCTCCACGATCGCCGTGCGCTGGCGATCGATGGCGACGGTGGTGTCGAAGGGCATCAGCAGGAGCCGGGCCAGGCCCCAGAAGCCGGGGATGCGCTCGCCGCGAAGCATGGGGAGCACGTCCATGCTCGGCGCTCGCTCCTCGCCCTCTCCCTGGACCAGGGCTCTCGCCCTCGACTCCGGCAGGTGGAGGGGCGCGTGGCCACGCATGGCCATGAAGCCGAAGCCGCCCACGAACCGTCCCTGGGCGGAGCCGTCCTGGCGACGCTCGAGCCGGGCGGTCATGGAGGGCAGCGTGGCCAGGATGACTCCGCCCGGCCGGGTCTGCTCGACCCATGCCCTCGGCACCCGGTCCAGGCCGACCATGGCCAGGACGCGATCGTAGGGGGCGTGGGCGGCGTAACCCTCGAAGCCGTCGCCGCAGACGAGGTGAGGACGGTGGCCGATCTCGGCCAGCCGCCGCCGGGCCTGCTCTACCACCTCGGCGCCGATGTCGATGGTGGTCACGTTGGCGGAGCCGACGCGCTCGCAGAGCAGGGCGGCGCTGTAGCCGCTGCCGGTGCCCACCTCCAACACCCGGTGGTCGGGCTGAACGTCCAGGGCCTCCAGCAGCACCAGCACGATCGAGGGCATGGTGGCGGAGCTGGTCGGGGCGCCGGTCGCCGGGTCGTGCTCCGTGACCAGCGACTCCTGGGGATCGTAGACGGCGCGCAGCCACTCCTCCCGTTGCCCGGGATCGGAGCCGTCCACGAGGCGGAAGCCGTCGTCCTCCTGCCGATAGAAGCGGGGCACGAGCAGGTACCGGGGCACCCGCTCGACCGCACGCCGCCAGGCCTCGGACCGGAGATCGCCACGTTCGGCCAGCCGCTCGGCCAGCCGGCGTCTCAAGACTTCGGCGTCGAT
Organism: Candidatus Dormiibacterota bacterium; assembly: GCA_035294145.1. GTDB lineage: Bacteria > Chloroflexota > Dormibacteria > Dormibacterales > Dormibacteraceae > CADDZO01. Next base: position 2,239 of record DATGLL010000192.1, read on the forward strand.
CATCCCTCGGCCCCGAGCCTCGGAGATCGATGGCGGGGGCGGAGGTGAGGTATGCACAGGGGGCCACCGCACGGGTTGCCATCGCTGGGTGGACACCTGGTCGAGCGGGCGAGGGAGTGGAACTCCCGTTGCAGACGTTCGCGCACCGGCCGCGCCCTGCGGTGCAGATCGGCCAGCGAGGTCGTGCGCACGTTGCCCAGGACGAGCCAGCGCGCGAACACGCAGGGCCATGCTTCGCCGTTGGGCGAGATCGCGAGCCTGCCCTCGCCGCAGTGCCCACAGAGCTGGTCGAGGTCGGGCGCACAATCCCTGGCACCCCGGCCCACCTCCCGCAGCCGGTCGACGCCGATGCCCGCCACCCCC
>DATGLL010000193.1:0-15555 GCA_035294145.1 Candidatus Dormiibacterota bacterium
GTCCAGGACCAGCGTGAGTACCGCCGGCCCCGGGGGGCCGAGGGCCTCAGATCGGCATTGGGTACCTGCCGCTTGGACGGCCGACCAATGGGGATCCGGCTTCGGCCCTCAGCACCGCTTCCATCCCCATTGTCCCTCGCCGCGACGGAGGTCTGCTCATGTACGTGGGGTGGGATTGGGCCAGCGAGCGCCACGACGTCAGCGTCGTCGACCAGGACGGCAAGGTCGTCTTCCACACCGGGGTCGAGCACCCCGAGGCCGGTCTGGGGTCGATCCTGCGCCGTCTGTGCCGCTTCGGCGAGCCGGCCGAGCTGCCGGTCGCCATCGAGCGGCCCAGCGGCCTGGTCCGCTGCGACGACCAGGTCCAGGCCAGGGTGACCGCCACCAACCAGCGGGCCGCCCTCCTCGACGCCCACTGGCCGGGCGCCGGCGCCATCTTCGGGCGCCTCGACTCCGAGATCGCGCTCGCCTTCCCGGAGTCCTACCCGAAGCCCGAGAGCGCCGCCCGCCTGGGCGAGCAGCGGATGGCCCGCTTGCAGAGCGCGCCCGTCGCCCCCAACCGGCTCGACCCCGAGGTCCTGCGCGAGCTGGTCCTGGCCCAGGTCCGCCTCCTGCGCACCCTGCTCGCCTCCATCGCCAGCCCCGACCGCGCCCTCGCCGCCGAGCGGGCCGCCGCCGAGCCCGGCGCCTCGCCGGTCACCGAGGCCTCCGGCACGTCCAAGCCCGTCTGCTGCCGCTGGGCCGCCAACACCCGCGCCCGCAAAGCCCTCCCGCCCTTCGCCGACCACTCCCGTCACCGCTCGCCCTGGGCGGCTCAGGTCTACGCTCAGACCCGCGGCAAGCGGCACCCGCATGCCATCCGCCTCCTCATGCGCGCCTGGCTGCGTGTCATCTGGGCCTGCTGGCACTCCGGCATCCCCGACGACCCCGTCTGCCACGGCGGCGAGCAGGGGGCCGCCGCCTGACCGGGTGCTCGCGGTATGAAAATCCGACCCTCCATGCCCTCCCCGCGACCCCTTCCTCCGGAGATCCGGCCCTGCCCGTCGTGCGGCAAGCTGTTCTGGATCAGGCCCTGGAAGGGCCGCCCCGCCACCTACTGCTCCGACGTCTGCCGGCAGGCCGCCTACCGCCTCCGTCGGAGGGAGGGGTTGACTTGGGTAACTCACGCCGCCATCTCCACGAGGAGCCGGGCGGCCAGCGAGCGGGCGAGGAGGACCGGCCCGGCGAAGGCCCGCGCCGCCGCCCGACGCATGGCCAGGTCGTAGCCGAAGCAGTCCATGAGGAGGACGCGGGCGCCTTGGGCCCGTGCCTCGGCCGCGGCCCGCCCCACCGCCGCCTCCGGCTCCGGCCCGTAGGGGTCGGCCTCGACCAGGACGACCTCGGCCCCCCGCTCCCGCCAGGCCCGGGCCATCTGCGGCCGCTGCTCGGCGAGAGGGATCACCGCCCCCAGCCGGTCGGGGCCGGCGATGCCGAGGGCGGCGCCGTGGAGCGCCGCCTGGGGCTGGAGCAGCGGCCGGCGGTGGCGGAAGGTGGGGAAGGTGCCGGTGCAGAGGAGGAGGGTGGCCTCCACCCCGTCCTCGTCCTCCAGCCGCTCGATCTGGCGTTGGAGCCGCTCGAGGATCGCCTCCTCGGCCACCCGCACCGAGCTGCCGTCCCGGAGCTTGGTGACCAGCAGGTCCTGGCCGGGGCGGGGAGCGAGCCGGGCCGCATCACCCGGTCCCAGGTCGTCCAAGGCTCCCCGCTCCACGACCGCGAATCCCTCGCCGAGCACCACCGTCACCTCCCAGGCCAGGCCGTCCGGGCGAGGCGCCTGGCCGATGGTGAGGAGGCCGAGGCGGCGGGTGGCTCCCGCCCTCGGCCCGAGCTCAGACGAGGGGCGTCCCATACCGCTCCACGTAGACGAAGGCGCGCAGGCGGCGGCTGGCCAGCGCCGGCGCTCCGGCCCCGGCCGGCGGCTCGGTCCCCGCCGGCCAGCCGACCTGGAGGATGAACTCGGGCACGGCCGGCGGCGGCAGCTCGAGCACGGCCCGCACCCCGCCCCGGCTGAAGGAGGTCGTGGGGCAGGTGCCCAGGCCCAGCGCCTCGGCCTCGACCATCATGTTCATGGCCGTGGTGCCGACGTCGATCCAGGTGGTGGTGTCCCGGTCGACCCGGACCTGCGCCCGGGCGGCGGCGTCGAGGTCGGTGCAGATGACGACCAAGGCCGTGGGCAGCCCTAGCATCCCCGGCGACACGGCCCGGACCAGGTCGATCCGGCGCCGGTCGCGGACCAGCAGGAGGCGGTGGATGCGGTTGTTGCTGGCGCTCGAGGCCCAGCAGCCGGCCTCGAGCACCATCCGAAGCCGCCGCTCGTCCACAGGGTGGGGGGAGAACCGGCGGCAGACGCGGCGACGGCGTAGCAGCTCGAGCAGGCTGCCGGCCTCCACCGGCGAGAGCCCGCCCGGGACCGCGCTCATCGTCCCTCTTCCTCCTCCCGGAGCCGCTCCGCCACCCTCCGGGCGGCCTCGGGGAGGAAGGCGAAGTACGCCTCCCGGTCCGACATCAGCAGCGTCTTCCTCGCCTCGATGTCGTCGCGCAGCCGGCCCAGCCAGGGGTCGTCCAGGCCCGCCTCGAGCAGCGCCCCGGCCAGGCGCGAGGCGGCGTCGAGGAGGCGGAAGGTGCCGTAGTAGCCGGGCTCGACGGCGCAGATCTCGGCGCTGGCCAGCAGGTGGGCGAGCAGCCGGTAGGCGGCCTTTCGCTCCAGTCGGGCTTCGGTGGCGCTCATGGTGCCTGGTAGGTCCTCCGACGCAGGAACTGACCCCGTCCGGGCGTGCTCAGCACCTCGCCCTCGCGGACGATGACCTCGCCCCGGGAGACGGTCAGCACCGGCCAGCCGGCGGACTCGTAGCCCTCGTAGGGGTCGAAGTCGGAGCGGGACTCCATCCGCGCCGCCTCGACCCGGAAGCGCCGGGAGGGGTCGATCAGGACCAGGTCGGCGTCCGCGCCCACCGAGAGGCTGCCCTTGCGCGGCCACATCCCGAACAGCTTGGCCGGGTTGGTCGAGATCACCTCGACGAAGCGGCTGAGCGAGATCCGACCCCGGCCCACGCCCTCGGCGTAGAGCATGCCCACGCTGGTCTGCACGTTGGCCACCCCGCCGGGCACCTCGGCGAAGCTCAGCGAGGGGTCGGTCTTCTGGGCGGCAAGCCAGGTGGTGTGGTCGGTGGCGTAGGTCTGGATCTCGCCGTTGCGCAGCCCCTCCCAGAGGGCGACCTGGTCGTCCGGGGCGCGCAGCGGGGGCCAGCAGACGAAGCGGTTCCCCTCGCGATCGGGCAGCCGGTAGCGGCTCTGGTCGAGGAAGAGGTAGGCGGGCCGGGTCTCCACGTAGACGTAGGCGCCGTCCCCGCGCGCCCGTCGCACCGCCTCCAGGGCCGCGCGGCAGGAGAGGTGGACGAAGTAGACCGTGCAGCCGACCTGGCGCGCGTACTCGGCCACCCGGGCCGTGGCCAGGGCCTCGGCCGCCGGCGGCCTGGCCTCGACCAGGTGCTCCACCGACCGCCGGCCGGCCGCCAGCAGCCGCCCCGTGAGGTGGTCGATGAGGGCGCCGTCCTCGGCGTGGACGTTGACCATCACCCCCAGGCCGGCGGCGGCCTGGAGGACGCGCAGCAGCTCGCGGTCGGTGAGGGCCAGGTCGCCCACGGCGGTGAAGACCTTGAGGCTCGAGAACCCGGCTCCGACCAGCTCGGGCAGCTCCTCGAACAGGCCGGGGACGTCCGGGTCGGACACCACCAGGTGGACGCCGTAGTCGAGGTGGGAGCGTCCCCGCGACTTTGCCAGCTCGACCTCGGCCGCCTCGCTCAGCCGCTGGCCGGGGGCCTGGAAGGCGAAGTTGATGAAGGCGGTGATGCCGCCGGCCGCCGCCGCCCGCGAGCCGCTCTCGTAGTCGTCGGCGGTGGCGCCCTGCTCCAGGCGGGTGTCGAAGTGGGTGTGGACGTCGATCGCGCCCGGGCACACGACCAGGCCGCCGGCGTCGATCTCCTCGGCCGCGTCCACCTCCAGCCGTCGGGCGACGGCGGCGATGCGGCCGTCCTCGATCCCGAGGTCGGCCTGGAACACCGCCTCCGCCGTCGCCAGGGTGCCGCCCCGGATCACCAGGTCCATGGCTCAGGCCACCTCCGCCACGGCGCCGTAGTCGTGGGCCAGGCCGAAGGCCCGGGGGCCGAACACCTCCAGGGCGGCCCGGGTGCGCATGATCTCCGGGGGGGTGATGGCGATCACCCGCACCCGCTGCCCGTAGCGCAGCCCCTCGGTGGTGATCGGCTCCCCCGACTCCGCCTCCAGGATGCAGATCAGATCGGGCACCACGGCCAGCACCTCCCCCTCCACCTCGGCGATCAGGTGCTCGTTCTGGAAGCTGATGGCCAGCGGGGGCCCGGAGGTGAAGGGTCGGATGTGGGCGCTGCCGCGCACGAAGCCCTCGGTCGTCCGGCGTAGGACGTCCTCGACCTTCCCGTCGAAGAGCACCCGGGGGGGTCCGTAGCCGCTGGGCCGCAGCGCCTCGGCCAGCCCCTCGATCGGGTCGCGGTGGCGCTCGCGGGCCTCGCGGATGGCGCGGCCCAGGCGGATCCCCAGGCTCAGGGTGCCCGGGATGGAGACCCGCTTCACCGTCGCTCCCTCCATGGCGTACTCGGCGATCAGGGAGGCCCCGCCCATGCGCACGGTGATGCCCCGGGCCAGCCATTCCATGGCCCAGTTGTCGTGGGCGGTGACCAGGGTCACGTCGCCGTGCTCGTTGGCGATCGCCATCGGGCTGCCGGGGACGCCGAAGACGTGGAAGGTCTCCATCTGCAGCTCGGGGAAGGCACGCCCCATGCCGTCGGCGTCGACCACCGGCTTGCCGGTGCGGGCCGCCACCACCAGGGGCATGGTCGAGTTGATCCCCCCGCACTCGATGGGCATGGTGGCGGTCGCCTCCCGGCCCAGATGGCGCTCCAGGGCGCGCAGGGCGTGCACGCCCTCGCCCCCGGCTGGGATCTTCTCGACCATCACCGTCGGGGCACCCATCATCGCCGTGGGCACGACCAGGGCCTCGTCCGGGACCTCCTCGAGGTCCCACACGGTCACCCGCGCGCCCTGGCGCAGGGCGCGCTCGACCATCAGCCGGCCGACGTAGGGGTCGCCGCCCCCGCCCGAGCCCAGCAGCGCCGCCCCCCGGGCAAGGTCGGGGAGGTGCTCCAGCTCCAGCTGCCAGCTCATGGGTTCAGGTCCTCCACCGGTCGGTAGTCGAAGTCGTAGCCGAAGTAGCGAGGGCCGACCAGCTCCAGGCCCCTCGGCGTGCGCCAGCGCGGGTCGCAGGGGGCGGCGATGGCGGTGATCCGGAAGCCGTAGCGGATCTCCTCGGTGGTCACCGGCTCGGCGCTCTCCGAATCCAGGAGGATGATCAGGTCGGGCACCGAGGCCACCACCCGGCCATCGCGGATCGCCACCAGGTGCTCGTTCTGGAACTGCACCGTCAGGCGCGAGCCGGCGAACTCCTCGACCCCCTCCAGGTCGGTCCAGCCCCGGGCGAACCCGGCCTCGGTCCGGCGGCGGACACCGGTCACCCGACCCTTGAAGAGCCGTCGCCCCTGCAGCCGCTCGCACAGCGCCGCGATCGCGTCCCGATGGGCGGCCCGGGCCTCCCGGATCAGCCGGCCCAGCTCCTGGCCCAGGCTGAGCGTGCCCAGCACCATGCTCTCCCTGACCTGGCGACCGGTCATGGCGTAGAGCGCGATCATGGCCGTGCAGCCCATGTCCACGGTGGCCGAGCGGGCCAGGCGCTCGGTCCAGTGGTTGTCGACGGTGTTCAGGATCACGGTGTTCCCCTTCTCGTCGGCCAGGGCCATGGGCGTGCAGGGGATGCCGTCCAGGCTCGGGATCAGCATCTGGAGCTCGGGGAAGGCGCGGCCCATGCCGTCGGCGTCGACCAGGGGGATGCCCATCCGGGCCGCCACCACGAAGGGCACGGTCGAGTTGAGGCCGCCCGCCTCGCCCGAGATGGTGTGCGTGATCCGACGGCCGAGGTAGGACTGCAGCACCTCGAAGGCCCGCACCAGCTCGTCCCCGGCGGGCAGCTTCTCGATCATGACCGTGGGGGCGCCCATCATCGCCGATTGCACGACCAGGGCGTCGTCCGGGACCTCCTCGGCGCTGACCATGGTCACCGGGCCTCGCTCTCGGATGGCCTGCTGGGCGAGCAGCTTGCCGATGTAGGGGTTGCCCCCGCCGCCGGTCCCGAGCACGGCGGCGCCGCGGGCGAGGTCCTCGAGGTCCGTCTCATGCACGAGCCGCATCGACGACCCCCAGGCGCAGGTCCCCGACCGCCTTGACCCGGATGCGCACGGCGTTGCTGGGCAGGTAGGCCAGCGGCACCTCCTCCACCTCCACCACCTGGACGCTGCCCGGCTCAGCGCCGGCGGCGATCGCCCGGTCGACCGCCTCGCGCTGCGCCACCTCCAGGGCGCGCTCGCGGGGCAGGTCGGCGAGCGAGAAGATCCGGTCGGTCTCGCCCCCCACCTGGGCGATCGCCGCCCCGATGGCGTTGGCGACCGCGAAATGGTCCGGCTTCACCACCCGGGAGGCGCCGGGCAGGTCGTCCCTGACCAGGACGCTGCCGCCGCCCACGACCACCACCGGCAGGGGCTCGGCGCTGGTCTTGACCCGGTCGACCAGGTCGGCCAGCCGGCTCTGGATCAGACCCATGCCGGCCTCGACCAGGGCTTGGTCCAGGCCGCGCACGCGCTCGGCGTCGCCGATCTCGACCAGGCCGGCGGCCACGGCCAGGTCGGTGGCGGTCAGGGTGTCGCCCCCGAAGACCAGCGCCCGCTCCGTGATCTGGTAGCCGACGCTCTGCGGCCCGATCTCGAGCTCGGGCCCGCCCCCTCGCACCAGGCTCCCCCCGCCCAGGCCCACGGAGAGCACGTCCGGCATCCGGAAGTTGGTCCGCACCCCGCCCACGTGGACGGCGAGCGAGGCCTCCCGCGGGAAGCCGTGCACCAGCGCCCCCACGTCGGTGGTGGTGCCGCCCACGTCCACCACCACGCACTCCGCCTCCCCGGAGAGGAAGGCCGCGCCCCGCATGGAGTTGGTGGGGCCCGAGGTGAAGGTGGCCACCGGGTACTGGCGGCAGTAGTCCACGCTCATCAGCGTGCCGTCGTTCTGGCTGATGTAGAGCGGGGCCTCGATCCCGAGGCCACGCACGGCGGCCTCCAGGGCGTCGGTGATGCGCCCCGCCAGCTCCCGCAAGGAGGCGTTGAGGATGGTGGCGTTCTCGCGCTCCAGCAGGCCCACGCGGCCGATCTCGTGGGAGAGGCTGATCGCCACCCCGGGCAGGGCCTCGGCCACGATCTCGGCGGCGCGGACCTCCATCTCGGCGTTGACCGGGGAGAAGACCGAGGAGATGGCCACGCTGCGGATGCCGAGGGCGCCGATCCGGTCCGCGACCCGCCGGACCTCGTCCTCGTCCAGGGGGGCGATGCGACGGCCGTCGAACTCGAAGCCGCCTCGGCAGAGGTAGACGTGGCCGCCCAGGGCGGCGCGCAGGTCGTCGGGCCAGTCGACCATCGGGGGCAGGGCGGCGGTGGCGGGCAGGCCGAGGCGGATGGCGGCGGTCGGCGCCAGCCGCCGCCGCTCCACCACCGCGTTGGTGAAGTGGGTGGTGCCGATCATGACCCCACCCACCTCCTCGATCCGGAAGCCGGCCGTGCGGCGCAGCCCCTCGAGGGCGGCGACGATGCCGGTGGTGACGTCGGGCGTGGTCGGGGTCTTGTGCTCGGCCAGCACCCGACGGCCGTCCATCAGCACGGCGTCGGTGTTGGTGCCCCCGACGTCGACCCCGATCCTCATGCGGCCGCCTCGCGCGCCTGGGGCCTGCTCACCATCGCCACCGCCTTGGAGAGGAGGAAGTAGACGATGGCGGCGATCACCAGCGCGTTCACCGAGCCGATCCCCCACTGGAGGTACCAGCCGGCGACGGAGCCGACCAGCCAGCTCACCAGGCCGACCGGGTTCCAGGCCGGCACCCGGGCCGGGATGGCGCCGCCCTGGGCGGCGGACGCCGCCAGCTGCCGGCGGTGGGTCTTGAGCACGAAGTAGTCGATGACCATGATCGACGCCACCGGCGGGAAGGCCACCCCCAGGAGGGTCAGGAAGCCCACGAAGTGCTGGAGGATGCCCAGGGCCGAGAGCAAGGTGCCCACGATCCCCACCACCAGGGTCAGGAGGCCGCGGTGGATGCGGTGGCCGCTGAGGGTGTCGATGAAGTTGGCCAGGCCCAGCGAGCCCGAGTAGAGGTTCCAGTCGTTGATCTTGAGCGTGGCCACGATCAGGATCACGACCCCGATCGCGCCCGAGGTGGTGGTCACGATCCCGATCACGTTCGAGGTCTTGACCGCGTGGGCGAGCAGGACCCCGATCATGCCGATCGTGTACTCGCCGAGGGTGAAGCCGGCGATGGTCTGCTTCACCACGTCGGCGGCGGAGCGGTTGAAGCGTGACATGTCCGGGGTGATGACGGCGCCGACGATGAAGCCGCCGGCCACCAGCGTGGCCCCGGCCGGGATGGTGAGGGCCGGGCCGGGGTGGGGCGAGCCCAGGAGCTGGCCCAGCGGGTGCTGGGTGAAGGCGACCCCGATCGAGTAGAAGCAGAGCAGGACGAAGGCGGGGACGGTGACGTACGCCGTCCAGCTCATGGAGAGGAAGCCCCAGATCACGATCAGGATCACCGCCGCCCCGGTCAGGATCTGCCAGGCCCAAAGGGGCAGCAGGTGGGGCAGCAGGGAGTCGATGCCGGAGGCGAAGACGGCGTTCTGGACCCCGAACCAGCCCATCAGGCTGATGGTGATGATGAGGCCGAGGAGGCTCGAGCCGATGCGGCCGAAGCCGGTCCAACGGGTGAGCAGCGAGGTGTTGAGGCCCTCGCGCATCCCGGCGATGCCGGTGAAGATGCCCACGATCTCCAAGATCACGGCGCCCAGGGTGAAGGCCCAGAACGCCGGCCAGAGGTCCATGCCGAAGCCGAGCGTGGCGCCCAGGAGGAACTGGGAGAGCGCCGAGAGCTGGCCCCAGCGTTGCAGGCAGATCACGAACCAGTGACGTCGCTCCGCCTCCGGCACCCGGGCCAGCGCGAAGTCGTCCCTCCCGATGTGGAGGTTGCCCTCCAGCTCAGCCGCCGCGTTCATGTCGTCTCCCTCCCAGAGATCACAGGCTCCCCAGCGCGCCGGCCGCCCTGGCTCGGATGCGAAGCGCGGGGCCCGTCAGGTAGGCGATCGTCAACTCCTCGATGTCGACGACCTGGACCGATTGCGGGTCTGCCCCGGCCCGGATCGCCTCGTCGACGGCCATCTGGCCCACCTCCGCCAGCGCCGCCTCCCGGCTCCGGGTGCCGAGATGGTAGATCCGCTCCACCTGGCCGCTGACCGGGGCGATCGCCGCCCCGATGGCGTTGGCGACCTCGAAGTGCGGTGGGCGGACGATCTCGCCGACCCCGGGGATCCGATCCGGGGCGATGATGCTGCCACCGCCGACCACGACCAGGGGGACCGGGCGCCGGGACATCTTGACCCGGTCGACGGCCTCGGCCAGCGTCTCGTCCACCCGCGCCATCGCCTCTGCCCAGGGCACCCCTCGTGGCCAGGTCCCGTTGAGGGGGAGGCCCAGGTCGGCGCGGCCCACGAACACCGCCGCGTCGGTGATGGTGGGGGTACGGCCGCCGAAGCTGCAGGCCTCGTGCCGCAGACGGTAGCCGACGCTGTCGGGGCCGAGGCGAAGGCCGGCGGGGGTGAGGTGGATGCGGGTGCCGCCCCCCAGCGGGATGGAGAGGATGTCGGGCATGCGGAAGTTGGTGCGGATGCCGCAGACCTCGACCGGGATCGCCGACTGGCGCGGGAACCCGTTGGTCAGGGCCCCGACGTCGGTCGAGGTGCCGCCGATGTCGGCCACCACCGCGTCGCTGAGGCCGGTCAGGTGGGCGGCGCCGCGCATGCTGTTGGCGGGGCCGCTGCCGATGGTCAGGACGGGGTGGCTCAGGACGTAGTCGAGCGCCATCAGGGTGCCGTCGTTCTGGGTGAAGTAGGTGACAGCGTCGATGCCGTTGGCGGCCAGCGAGCGCTCGAGGGCCTCGGCGAACCGGCGGGCCACCCGCATCAGCACGGCGTTGAGCACGGTGGCGTTCTCGCGCTCCAGCAGCCCCACCGAGCCCACCTCGGCGCTGAGCGAGACCGGCACCTCGCCCAGCACCCGGCGCACCACCTCCTCGGCGGCGCGCTCGTGGCGGTCGGAGACGGGCGCGAAGACGCTGGTCACGGCCACCGCGTCGACCGGTGGCTTGAGCGTCGCCAGGAACCTGGCCAGCTCGTCCGGGTCGAAGCAGGTCAGCTCGCGGCCGTCGAACTCCAGCCCGCCCCGGACGATGACCTCGCCCGCCGACACCGCCCGCCGGAGGTGATCGGGCCAGGTGGCGAGTGGGGGGATGGCGTGCGTGGCCGGGCTGCCGATGCGCACCACCGCCACCCGTTGGAGGTCGCGCTGCTCGAGGATGGCGTTGGTGGCGTGGGTGGTGCCCAGCATCACGTGGGTGATGCGGTGGGGCGGGATCTCGCCCCGCCCCACCGCCTCGGCGATGGCCGAGGCGATGCCCGAGGTCACCTCGGGGGTGGTGGCGACCTTGGAGGCGGCCAGCACCCGGTCCTGGCGGTCGAGCACCACGGCGTCGGTGTGGGTGCCTCCCACGTCGATCCCGAGCCGGAGGTCAACCGTGCGTGGCATGCAGGCGCTCCACGGGCACGTAGTCGAGGTCGTAGCCCCAGGCGCGGGGTCCGACCAGTTGCAGGCCGGCCGCCGTCCGCCAGGCGGGGTGGCAGGGGAAGGCGACCACGCTCACCCGCTGGCCGTAGCGCAGGCGCTCGCTGACCACCGCGCCGGCGCCGTGCTGGTCCAGGATGGTGATGACGTCGGGGACCGAGGCCACGACCTCGCCGTCCAGCAGGGCGAGCAGGTTCTCGTTCTGGAACTCGAGCCGGAGCAGCCGGCCGGCGTCCTCGCCGAACCCCTCGATCACCGCGCTCCCCCGGGCGAAGCCCTCGGTGGTCCAGCGCTCGACGTCGGCCACCTTGCCCTCGATCAGCCGGACGGCGCCGAGCTCCGCCGCCAGCACCGCCAGGGGGTCGCCGGCCTCGGCCTCAAGCCGCCGGCCAAGGCGGACGGCACGGCTGACCGAGCCGCGCACGGCCACGGCCCGGGCCCGGACGGCGGTCATGGGGAAGATGGCCAGGGAGGCGCAGCTGCCCATGGCCGCGCAGGTCGGCCGCACCAGTCGCTCCGCCCAGGCGGCGTCGACGGAGGTGAAGGTGGCGACGTTGCCGCGCTCGTCGGTGACCACGACCGGCCCGATCGGCAGCCCGTGCAGGGTAGGGGTGCACATGTGGATCTCGGGGAAGGCCCGGCCCATCAGGTCGCAGTCGGCCAGGGGGAGGCCGGCGTGGGCCGCCCAGGCCACCGGGAGCATGCCCTCGATCCCCCCCAGCTCGGCCGCGGCCAGGGCGACCACCGGCTGGCCCAGGTGGCGCTCGTAGATGGCCTGGATCCGCCCTCCCTCGGAGCCGTTGGGGATCTTCTCCTCGATGACCGTGGGCGCGCCCACCATGGCCACGGGCAGGACCAGGCCGTCGTCGGGGAGCTCGTCCAGGTCGACCACGGTGACGGGGCCGTGGCGGCGGATGGCCTCCCGGGCCATGACGTAACCCAAGGTGGGGTCACCACCTCCACCGCCACCGAAGATGGCACAGCCCCGCGCGAGGGCCTCCAGGTCTGGCTCGCCCAGGGTCACGAGGGGAGCATAGGGGGCTCGGCCCGACCCGTCTTCGGTCGGGATGACCAAATCACGGCCGACCCTGTGCGTGCCCTACAACTGTCGCGCTCGACAGGCGAGCTGCAGCATCAGGCACTGCTCGGGATCCTGCGGGTCGACGCCGAGCAGCTCGAGGATGCGCTGGACCCGGTAGGCGACGGTGTTGCGGTGGAGCCCCAGCATCTCCGCCGCCCGGCTGATGGAGAGGTGCGCGTCCAGGTAGGCGCGGAGCGTCCGGATCGCCTCCCGGCTCCGGCGTTCGCCCAGCCGGTCCAGGGGCTCGAGCAGGCGGGCGACGGAGTCGCGGGCGTCGTCGAGGGCGTACCACTGGAGCAGGACCCGGCGCAGCCCGGTGGAGTCGAAGCGCACGGCGGCGTTCTGGCGGCCCGTGGTCAGCGCCGCGGCGATCGCCGCCCTGGCCTCCATGGCCGAGGTGCGCAGCCCGGTGCTGCCCACGTGGACGCCGCCGACCCCGCAGCGGAGGGCGAGGCGAGGGATCCGGGCGCGGATGCGGCCGATGACCAGGTCCGCGGCCGCGGCCACCTCGGCCTGCAGCTCGGGCCCGACCTCGGTCTGCCAGGAGCGGACGAGGAGGATGGTCGAGCCCGTCCCGGCCCGGTTCCAGGTCCCCCCGGTGCTGCGGGCCGACTCCATCGCCACCCTGGTGGCGAGCTGGGCCAGGTTGAACGCCCCCACCTCGTCGTTGGGGCGCAGCTCGGCCAGGTTCTCCAGCTCCAGCCGGACCACCACGTGCCAGCCGTCGATGGGGATGCCCAGCTGGCGGGCCCTGCGCACCAGGTCCCGGGAGGCCTGGGGCTCCCTGACCAGGAGCTCGGTGAGCAGCTCGGCCCGGGTCTGCACCGGGACCTCGGCGGCCCGCTGCCGGGCGCGCTCGAGTCGCTCGGCGGCGGCGGCCAGGCGGTGCAGGAGGAGGCGTCGGATGGTGTCGGCGTCGGTGCCGTCCCCCGGGGTCGAGACCGCGAGGCCGGGGTCGCCGTCGACCAGGATGGGGGTCGACAGCCACCGCCGGCCGCTCGGGGGCGGCCCCAGCCGCACCTCGGCGCCCAGCGCCTCCTCGACGCGCTCGACCAGGGCGGGCAGGCTGAGCTGGAGCCGTTCCGCCTCGTCGACCAGGGCGAGGCAGGCCTGGGCCCGGGCCAGGAGGCGACCGATCCCCCCTGACAGCTCCCGGTGGATGGCGATCACGGCCCGGGCCAGGCCGAGGCCGGGGGCGAGCCGGAGGAGGGCCAGGTTGCCGCGTTGGGCCAGCTCCACCGCCGTGCGGTTGAGGCGGGGCAGCGGCTCGCGGACCAGGGCCAGCGCGGCCACGTCGCGGGAGGAGGCCTGGCGCAGGAGCATGTCCAGCCGATAGCCGACCGCGTCCCGGGAGGCGGTCTCGGTCACGACGACGAGGCTGTCGGGTGGGGACGTGCTCAGCGCGTGGAGGTCCTCCAGCACGGTGACGGACTCGACGCGGCGGTCCAGGGCCACGGCGGTGAGCGGCTCGACCAGGCCCGCCAGCCCAGGGACGGTCAGCAGCTCGGCCACGGTGGCCATGGCCCATTCTGACCTGCCGGCCCCCGGCCCTGGCCCGGCCCGGCGCGCCTCCGGTCCCCACCCGCCTCCCAGGAGGTCTTACCCTTTCCGGCTCGTGGAGCTGGGCGTCTTCCTTCCCGTGTCCGGGCGCGCGGCCGGCCCCGAGACGCTGCGCGAGGCGGCGCTCAGCGCTGAGGCCCAGGGCTTCGACGCGGTCTGGTCGGCGGAGCGCATCGTCCAGCCGGGGCGGATCGACACCCCCTACCCCTACGCCGAGGGCGACGAGTTCATCGCCCCGCCCGACCGTCCCTTCTTGGACGCCCTCGCCTGCCTCGCCTTCCTGGCCGGCTGCACGAGCCACGTCAGGCTCGGGGTCGGCGTCACCGTGCTGCCCTACCATCATCCCTTGCGGCTGGCCAGGATCGTCGCCACCCTCGACCGCCTCTCCCGGGGTCGCTTCCTCTTCGGGGTGGGGGTGGGTTGGATGCGGGAGGAGTTCGCCGCCCTCGGCGTCCCCTTCGAGGAGCGGGGGAGGATCGGCGACGAGCAGATCGAGGTCCTCCGCCGGCTCTGGGGCGAGCCCCAAGCCGCCTACGAGGGTCGCCACTACCGGTTCCGGGACGTGGCCTTCGAGCCCAAGGCGCCGCTTGCGATCTGGGTCGGGGGCGAGGGACGGGCGGCACGGCGCCGGGCGGGCCGGCTGGGGGACCGGTGGTTCCCCTACTTCGTGCGGATCGTGCCCGAGGAGCTGGCCCTCCTCCACCAGGAGGTGCGTGGCTTCGCCGTCGAGGCGGGCCGGGACCCCGACGCCGTCCGCCTGGCCGCCTGCGCCCAGGTGGAGGTGACGGACGGGGACGTGCCCCAGGAGCCGGATCGCCTGCGGGGCTCGCCGGGCCAGCTGGCGGAGGCGGTCGAGCGCTGGCGACGGGCCGGCGTCGAGCATCTGGCCTTGCAGTTCATGGCCCCGCGCTGGCCGGAGCGGCGGGAGCAGATCGCTCGCTTCGCCGAGGCGGTGATCGGGGCCGGCGGCTGATGTCGGGGACAGCCGGGGAGGGGCTGTGGGAGCCGACGCTCCGGGACGTGCTGGCGGCCCAGCGGCGGATCCGCCCCCATCTGGCCCCGACGCCCCTTCGGCCCTACCCGAGCCTGGGCCGCCTGGTCGGCGCCGAGATCTGGGTCAAGCACGACAACCTCCAGCCCACCGGCGCCTTCAAGGTGCGGGGCGGGATCAACCTGATCTCGCAGCTGGATGAGGACACCCGCCGACGCGGCGTGATCGCGGCCTCCACCGGCAACCACGGCCAGTCGGTGGCCTACGCCGCCCGCCGGTTCGGGGTGAGGGCGGTCGTCTGCGTGCCCGAGCGGGCGAACCCGGTCAAGGTCGAGGGCGTGCGCCAGCTGGGTGCCGAGGTCGTCCTGGCCGGACGCGACTACGACCAGGCCCGGGAGCGCTGCGAGGAGCTCGCCCGTGCGCGCGGCCATCGGTACATCCACTCCGGCGACGAGCCCGACCTGATCGCCGGCGTGGGCACCCACACCCTCGAGCTGCTCGAGGAGCAGCCCGACGTGGAGGCGATCGTGGTCCCGGTCGGCGGCGGCAGCGGGGCGGCGGGCGCCGCCATCGTGGCCAAGGCGATCGACGCCCGCATCGCTGTCTACGCGGTGGGGTCGGCCCAGGCCCCGGCCGCCCACGACGCCTGGCGTGAGGGGCGGCCGGTGGAGCGGCCCAACGCCACCCGGGCCGAGGGCCTGGCCACCGGCACCAGCTTCGAGCTGCCCCAGCGGATCATGCGCCGCCTGCTCGACGATTTCGTCCTGGTCGAGGATGTCGACCTCTTCCGGGCGGCGCGGCTGATGATCGAGGCCACCCGGACCCTGGTCGAGCCGGCCGGGGCCGCCGCCCTGGCGGCAGCGCTCTCGCCCGGGCTCGCCCCGCGGTTGCGGGGGCGCAAGGTGGCGCTGATCTGCACTGGGGCCAACCTGAGCCCGGCCCAGCTGCGCGACCTCATGGCCTCCGGGTAGGGCCCGGGCACGGGAACGCCCGGGCGGGCGACGCCTCCGCCGCCGGCTGCGGGAGGGGCGCCCTCGGAGGCCGGGCCGGTTTCCGCTTGGCGACGGCCATGACCGTGCCCGACGTGGCGCCACGCCACCAGGCC
>DATGLL010000194.1:0-3278 GCA_035294145.1 Candidatus Dormiibacterota bacterium
GCGGTAAGACCCGGGCCTCCCGGGCACGCGGCGAGGAAGCGCGAAGCCCGCAAGGGCAACCCCGTGAGGGGTGCCGCGTGAGTGCTATTGCGTACTCGGCGGCAACGGATGGTGGCTGTCTGGCCCGGTTTCGGGTGCTGACGGGCCCGTCCCGGGGTGATCCCCTCGCCCAGCACAAGCCGATCACGCCACCGCCGCCCTGGAACGGGAAGGCCTGGAGCCCCCATGATGTCCAGGATCAGGGTCTGATACGGCTCCCAGGAGGCGATGGCGTCGACCCCCTCGTTCGCCGGCCGGGTTCTGAAGTAGGCATCCCCGGTGTCCCCGACCATCATCCCCACCTGCTTGCCGACGAAGGATCCCCAGTCGCCTGACCGGATGCCATTGTCGGGTCTGGCCGCGATCGCGAGCGCCTCATCCCCTTGGAGAAGGTCGTGTCCTGCGGGAAGGGCACGAAGGTGAGGATGGGGATCCCGGCGGCGATGAGCGTGGGCGTGGCGACATCGCCGATCTGCATCGTGCCGGCCTGGACCGCCTTGTTGATCTCCGCTCCAGAGTTGGACCCCTGGAATCTCGCCCTTGATGCCGCGCTTGAGGTAGCAACTCCTCTCCAGGACCACGAACTCCGGCGTGTGCGGCATGTTGTTGGCGGTGGCAAAGCTGATCTAGGCCGGGGCGATGGGGGGCTCCGCTGCTCCACCGAGGCTCTATTGTTATCATCGATTGTCGACAATCTATCGACAATGACCTCAACGGTTGGCCGAGGGGGGCTTGACGTATCCTCCGGGCTTGCGGAGGATGGGAAGGGAGTGCCTGCCAGCGAGGGCAGGAGGAGAGGCTGGTGAAAGGCCCGAGGCCGTTCCGGATGGGGGTGATCGGGACCGGCTGGATCGGGCGTCGCCGGGCTTTGACCTGTGCCTCCCACCCTCTGGTCGCCGAACTCCACCTGGCTGATGCGCGTGCCGAGGTGGTCGAGGAGGTCGCCGCGGCCACCGGCGCCACGTCCGTGGAGGTCGACTACCGACGCCTCTTGGGTCGCGTGGACGCGGTCATCGTCTCCAGTGCCCCGGAGACCACCCACTATCCCATTGCCCGGGACTGCCTTGCGGCTGGCAAGCACATCTTGCTAGAGAAGCCGATGGCGCTCAGGCTGAGCGAAGCAGACGATCTGCTCGCGCAAGCCCGTGAGTCGGGCGCCAAGCTCGCGGTGGGCTACACCCAGCGCTTCAGCCCCCGGTTCGCCTACGTGAAGGCATGCGTGGTCGAAGGACGCCTCGGCCGGCCGGTCACGGCCCTGGTCAGCCGCCACCTCACCCGGGCGTTGGGGGAGAGGATCGCCGGCCGGGGCGAGCTGGGCCCGGCCCAGATGGAGGCCACTCACGACATCGACCTGGCGCTCTGGTGGATGGAGGGGGCGAGGCCGGTGAAGGTGTACGCCCAGTCGGTGGACGGCGTCATGCGTCCCCGCCATGGGCTGCCTGACTGCACGTGGATCGTGGTCACGAACCACGACGGCACCGCCTTCACCGTTGGCGCCAACTGGAACCTCCCCCCGGAGGCTCCCGGCTTCAGCTCGGCGATGGTCGGGTTCGTAGGCACTGAGGGAGCGATCTTCATCGACGATTCCCACCGCGATCTGTTGCTCAGCACCGTGAAGGGAGGGTTGACTCGTCCCCTCTCGACCATGCCCGGCGAGCAGGTCGGTCACGTCTACCGCGGGCCCATGGAGGCCGAGACCTTGCACTTCATCGAGGCGGTGGCTCGTGACCAGCCGGTGCTGGTCACTGGCGAGCAGGCCCGGGTGGTCATGGAGGTGACGTTGGCCGCGGATCTCTCTGCTCAGCTCGGCCGCCCGGTGGAGCTGCCCCTTCCTCCCGACTGAGACGCGACGGCCGGCCTCCCGGTCGGATTCGATGGCCAACCCCGTCCACCAGCGCCTTGCAGCTCAGGACCATGGTGCCCTCAAGCACGGTCCACCTGGTGTGGGGCCATGGGCGTGGAAGGCCTCTCCTGGGCTGAGTTCGGCCGTCTCGCCCTCAAGCGTCACGTGCAGGCGACCGCTGATCACGACCATGGCTTGCTCTTGCGGGTGCTGGTGCGGGCTGGCCCTCTCCCCCTTGCGGAGGCGTCCTACCTCGATGTGCTGGCCGGTGAGCAGCTCGCCGTAGGCACGCGAGTGACGGCGTCACGTACCCCTTGGCCATAGAATCCCATCTCCTCACCTGTGCTGGGTGGGAGGAATGAACGTCCTGTCTTCCCTACTTACGCCGGTCTCTGCATGGGCCGCTAGCCGGTGCTGTCCGGGGGCTCGGCCCGCTCGACCTAAGCGGGATGCCAGAGATCCTGTGCGTGATGGGCCAGGCCACCGCTCGTTTGCCCCAGCGCACGTCTTCGCACCGCCCACCGTCGACGACCATACCCGGCTCCTGGCCCTCCTCCACGGCCCCCTCCGCCTCGCCCTCTGCCTGGTCATGGTCCTGATGTCCCTTGAGGGCTACCCGGCCAGCACCATCGCCGGGCTCAGCGACCGCCCCCTCTCGGGGCGGCCGCGGCTGGGCGGCCCCCGGCTCCAAGCGCGCATCCGACGCCGGCTGGCGATCCCCGGGCCTGGAAGGGGTCCCCATCGGAACCCCTCCCGATGGGGTGCCCTCAGCGCCGGACCCTCCTCGGCGCCATCGAGCCGGCCCGCGGGCGCCGGTCACCGCCCAGGCCACCAGCGCCGGCTTCCTCCGGCTCCCAGAGCGGGTGCTGGCCGCCTGTCCCTGCCGGCCATCGCCGTCCTCCCCGACCACGTGGCCATCCACCGCTCCCGGGTGGTCACCCGCTGGCTCGAGGAGCACCCCCAGGTCCGGCTCATCCTCGGTCCTCGCTCCTGCCCCCCACCACCCGGTGGAGCGGACCTGGGGGCGAGGAGGACGGCGTTGGCCACCACCCCGGTGGAGACCATGGCGGGGCGGGACGTCAGGTCCAGGCCTTCTTGGGGAGCGCGGCCAGGGGCAGCGGTTGCGATGCGCCTCGCCGTTCCGCTCGCCCTGGTCGCCTGAGGGATACGCGCGGAAGTTGTGGGAGACGGCTTAGCACTACAACCGTAGTTGTGACCCATGAGCGATCGTGCCCGCCGTGGAGCGCGCGACGATGGTCGTGGCCGCATCGGGTGCGCTGGCGCTTCGCCCGTCTCCACCACGACCCCACCAGACCAGGCCCCGGCGAGCGCGGGCAGCGGCAGCGCCACCACCCGCAGCCGGCGCCCCTCGGGCACCGTCAAGCCGACCAGGCAC
>DATGLL010000195.1:0-27633 GCA_035294145.1 Candidatus Dormiibacterota bacterium
CGGCTCGCCAACCCCGCCTGTGAAGGGGTCCCAAGGCCCCCGCTCGGGCGGGATGCCGCCGTTGTGAGCGGTCGAGTCCCCCCGGCTCCGCATCCCTCTGCCGACCGCAGTCGACAGCCCCCTTCGGAGGTTCGTGATGGGAGGGGACACGACCACGATCGCGCCCGCGAGGCCGCCGCCAGTTGCGAAGCCGAGGAGCGCAGGTGCGTCCCTCACACTCCCAGGGCCACAGGGATCCCAGCGAGGCCTGAGAGTTGAGAACCCCCACCAGCGCTCACCACCCACGACGTAGGGACACTGAGGCTGCCCACCAGCGTCAGGAACTGGTGGCGGCGGCTGGGATCGAACCAGCGACAACACGATTATGAGTCGTGTGCTCTTCCACTGAGCTACGCCGCCGCCCGATGGTGGAGCGAGAACCCGAGCCCAAGATGGGCACGGCATCTGCGCTCGACGCCAGAAAGCTTATCGTCTCTTCCTTGCCCCAGGCGATGGTGCCGCGCCGGGCCACCGAGGGCCGTGAACGGTCGCCCGACCAGGAAGCGATGATGCACGCTTCCGAACCCGAAGGAGTGGGCGAGGCCTCATGGCGCGTCCATCCAAAAGCGGTGCGCCAAGCTCGTCGACCGAGCGACCGGCGAGGCTTGGTGGCCGGGGATCTCCAGGGCGGCGTGCTCCGGGGGCATCAAGGCCACGGGCGATGGCGAGTGGCGCGGACGGCGGCCCTCCGGATCAAGGTGGAGACGAGGGCGCCCCGGCGGCCGGAGCGTCGGGGAGGGGCCAGAGGTGGCCCCAGGCCGTCGACCAAGCTGCCCTCGACACGCCCACCCCCACCAGGCAGCCTCCCACGTCGCTGATGACCCCGAACTCGATCTGGGGACCGTCCCGACGGCAGCCGTTCCGAGCCAGCTCAGAGCCCGGCAGCAGCACCCGACCGATGAAGGCCGCCGCCAGCCCCCGCTCCCGACGCGGTCCCCGAGCCAGCGGCGTTCACTGCCAAGCCGTCGGAACTGGCCCGGCACGCCCGATCCCCGCGAAGGCCTCGTCGAGGCGGGCCACGGGGCCCCTCAAGGAGGGCCACCGACGCCCCGGTGGCGGTGGCGAGGTGGAGGGACCAGAACGCCCCCGCACAGGCCAAGCATGGCCAACGTGGGCGCAGGGGCCGAGCCCCACCCTGCTCCCTTCTCGGCAGCCCCCGGCTCCTGGCGAGTTTGAGATGACCTCCGAGGCCTGCCCTCGCCTCGGGGGCCTCGGGTCAGACGGCACGAACCGCAGAAGTAGAGATGGACGAGCCGGTTCGCCACAAGGCCGCGGTGAGCCGCTGGCTGGGCTCGATACAACCGGCTAGCGGGCCGTCCGTGCCCTCGCCTTCAGCTTGCGCTTACGGGTCCGATGCTTGGCGAGGGCTACCCGCTTTCGTTTGTTCATCCCGTCGTCCCCACGGCAGTACCGACCATAGACCGCTAAGCCATCAGGCAAATCAGGCAAAGAAAAGAGCCGCCCGTGGCGGCTCCTTGAGGATGCTCTCGGGTTGGTTGCGGGGGTCGGATTCGAACCGACGACCTTCGGGTTATGAGCCCGACGGGCTGCCACTGCCCCACCCCGCGGGCATCAGTATACCGGATCGATCCCCCCGCCCGTCATCTGTCACCGGTGGAAGGGGGCGCTGACGATGCTCCAGAGGACCTGCGCCGGGCTGGTGGGCTCCACCTCCCCGGAGCCACCGCTGGCCGCCGGCCGGGGCGGGGTCTCTGGTTGGCCCACCAGGTAGAGCCGCTCCCCAGGCCGTGCATAGCCGTTGAGCCGCGCGTCCTCCTCCACGGCCGCCCCCGAGGACACGGCGGCGATGTCCTCACGATACGCTCGGTTGGTGGCCTGCAGAGAGGCGTTCTGGGCTTGGAGCTCGGCCACCTGGCGGTTGAGCCACCAATCGACAGTGATCGCCTGGACGAGCGACCAGAGCAACCACAGAGCCACCACAGCCATCGCCACCAGGACGATCGTCTCTTGAGAGAAGCGACCTCGGACGTTCAGTGTGCCTTTGGTGGCCAGGGCTCTCTTGGTGCGCATGGAGGACTCCGGGGGATACCGGTGGGGACCCGATGACTATAGCAGCCGTGGACGTCACCACCGTCGTTGCCTCGCTCAACCGGGAGGAGGCGAGGGGGAAGGCTCCTCGATCCGATCCCAAACCGCGCTCAACTCGGCCGGGTCCAGGTCCCGGTACTCCACGCCACGGGCTAGCAACTCACGGTGCATGAGAGCGAAGCGGTCCCGGAACCGCTGTCCGGCTACCCGGAGAGCATCCTCTGGGCTCACCCGCAGCTTGCGTGCCAAGGTGACGGCCGACAGGAGTAGGTCACCAACGCGACGGAACGCCTCCTCCTGGTCAGGGGCAACGGCCGCCTCCCGGGCGTGAGCCGCGACCGCCTCGGCGGCCTCGGCTGCGCTCCCGGGGTCGAACCCAACCCGGGCCGCCCGCTTCTGCATGCCATGGACCCAGGCCAGCGCCGGCATTGCCGCCGGTACCCGTTCCAGGGGAGTCTCCTCGGGACGACCCTGCCGTGCCGCCTCCTCGACCTTGCGGTGCTCCCAGTTGCGCAGGACCTCCTCGGCATCGGCCACCTGGACGTCGCCGAAGACGTGCGGATGCCGGGCCACGATCTTCGCTGCCGCCGCCTCGGAGACCTGGGCAGCGTTGAACCGGCCTTGCTCCTCTGCGATGGCCGAGTGCATGGCTACCTGAAGGAGAAGGTCCCCCAGCTCCTCACGGAGCTTGGCATCGTCCACGCCACGATCGATCGCTTCCAGGACCTCGTACGTCTCTTCCAACAGGTAAGGGCGAAGCGACTCATGGGTCTGCTCTCGGTCCCAGGGGCAGCCGTCCGGGGCCCGCAGCCGGCGGGCGACCTCGAAGATGGCCTCGACGCCGTCTGGATAAGGGCGATCCGGTCGCTCAGCCATGGCCAACCGCGAGCCCCGCGGCCCTGTACAACTCGTCCATCGTGTCCATCAGCCTCATCAGATCCTCCTTCCAGTTCTCGCCCCGGGCGAGCAGCAACCGGTTGGGCCGAACGCGGAGACGTCCAGAGAAACGGCGCTCCAGCTCCTCGACATCCAGGAGACGATCGGGGTCGACCTTGATGGCGAGATCCCGGCCGTCCGCGGTCACCGCCCGCAGGCCCAAGCGCTGCCCCTTCAGCTTCACCCTCAGCGAGTACACCAGGTTGGCGAGCTGGGATGGAGGCGGGCCGTAGCGGTCCCGAAGGGAACGTTGCACGGCCTCCAGTTCCTTCTCATCACGAGCCTCGGCCAGCTCGCGGTATGCGTCCAGCCGGAGCCGCTCATCCCGGATGTAGGACCGGGGCACGAAATGGTCCAGGGGCAGGTCCACCTGCAGCTCGGGCGTGGAGAGGACGTCCCCCGCCGCTTCCTCCCCCTCACCCGATCGGAGCCTGGCCACCGCCCGCTGCAGCATCTGGAGGTACATCTCGAAACCCACGGCGGCGATGGCCCCGTGCTGCTCGACGCCGAGGAGGTTGCCAGCGCCACGGATCTCTAGGTCGCGAAGGGCAATCTTGAACCCCTGGCCCAGCTCATGCAGCCCAGACATGACGTCGAGGCGCTTGTCGGCGGCCTCAGTCAGCGATCGAGAAGGGTCGTAGAGGAAGTAAGCGTACGCACGCCTGCCAGAACGGCCGACCCGCCCACGGAGCTGGTAGAGCTGGGAGAGCCCGAAGCGGTCAGCGTCCTCGACGATCATCGTGTTCACGTTCGGGATGTCCAACCCGTTCTCGATGATGGTCGTGCAGACCAGCACGTCGTACCGCCCGGCGGTGAAGTCCACCATCACCCGGGCAAGCTCCTCTTCCGGCATCCGACCGTGGGCCACGGCCACTCGGGCGTGGGGGACAAGGCGCGACACCCGCCGAGCCGCCTGGTCGATGGTCCGCACCCGGTTGTGGACGTAATAGACCTGACCACCTCGCCCCAGCTCCCGCGCGATGACCTCCTGGACCACGCCATCATCGTCCGCGGTGACGTAGGTCTTGATCGGCTGGCGGTCCTCAGGCGGGGTCTGGATGACGCTCATGTCTCGGAGGCCGGTCAGGGCCATGTGCATGGTGCGTGGGATCGGGGTAGCGGACAGCGAGAGCACGTCCAGGTTGGCGCGCATTCGCTTCAGCCGCTCCTTCTGCATGACCCCAAAGCGCTGCTCCTCGTCGATGATCAGCAGGCCGAGACGTTTGAACCTCACGTCCCGCTGGAGCAAGCGATGGGTCCCGATCACGATGTCGACGGTGCCGGCCCGCAACCCGGCCAGCGTGCGCCGTTGCTCCTCCTCGCTCCGGAAGCGAGAGAGCACCTCGACCGTGACCGGGTAGTTGGCGAGCCGGCGAGTGAACACCGCCGCGTGCTGCTGCACCAGCACCGTGGTAGGGGCGAGGAGGGCCACTTGGCGACCGCTCATGACCGCCTTGAAGGCGGCTCGAAGCGCGACCTCGGTCTTGCCAAAGCCCACGTCCCCGCACAGCACCCGATCCATGGGCCGCTCCGATTCCATGTCGGCCTTGATCTCGGCCAGGGCCTGGAGCTGGTCGGGGGTTTCCTCATAGGGGAAGGAAGCCTCCAGCTCGGCTTGCCATGGGGTGTCCGGGGCGAAAGCGTAGCCAGCTTGCGCCTCCCGCCTCGCGTAGAGCCGGAGGAGGTCCTCAGCCACCTCCTCGGCGCTTCGGTTGGCACGGGACCGGGCGCGCTCCCAGTCCCCCGTCCCCAGTCGGTGCAACGCCGGCTGCTCATCGCTGCCGCCCAGGTACCGCTGGACCCGGTCCAGGCTTTCCACCGGCACGTAGAGGCGATCTCCCTCGGCGTACTCCAACTCCAGGTACTCGCGCTGGACGGTCCCGTCGCCCTCAGGGTCATGGGCCTCGATCAGCCGCATACCGGCGAAGCGAGCGATGCCATGGTCGACATGGACCACCAAGTCACCTGGCTGGAACTCCAGGTGGAGGCTTACCTCACCACGGGTCGACCGCCTGGAGGGGCGAGGGGCAGGCCGCCTCACCCGCCCGAACAGCTCGGCATCGGTGTACATCCAAAAGCCCAGCCGATCGTTCCGACAGCCAGCGGGGAGATCGACATCGGCCCGCCAAAGGCCCGGCTCAAGCGTCATGCCCACGTCGAGGTCGACCTCGACTGCCTCAGTCCCAGCTTCAGCAAGCAGCGCCTCGATGCGTTCACCCTGCTCGCTGGCCAGCACGATCATGGCTTTGCCCCGCGCCCGCGCCAGCTCGGCTGGTGCCTGCGGCCGGCCGACCAGCGGCTCGACATCCCGCCACCCCAGGTCCACCGCATCGTCAAGGTCCGCGGTGGCCACACTCAGCAGCGGCCGGGGGCCGAACGTCTCCAGCCGCTCCACCGCGACCATCGGAGGTTGAAACCCAACCGGCAGCTCGCCGTCGCCGGCCTCGGCCTCGGCCAGCTGCAGGGTCTCCTCCTGGAGATCGTGAGCCTCGGCACGCTGGCGATCGGGCTCTAGGTCGACCACCACGGCTTGCTCGGGCAAGTGGTCCAGCAACGAAGGCAACCGGGGCTCGAGATAGGCGGCAAGGAGCTCGACCCCAGGGAACGCCACCCCCTGGGCAAGCCGGGCGAGGTCCTCCTCCCACTCCTCGCGAACCTCTCGCCGCAGCCCTTCCAACTTGGTCATCTGACGCAACCGATCGGCCGCCGCCTCACCTCGGGCAGGGCCCAGGAGGACCTCACGTCCCGGGGGAACCACGAGCCGAGGAATCTCCATCACCGAGCGCTGGTTGCGCGCATCGTACAGCCGGAGGGTCTCCAGCCGATCCCCGAAGAACTCCGCTCGTGCTGGCGTCCGAGCGGTGGAGGGGAAGACGTCCAAGATGCCGCCTCGGAGAGCAAACTGACCAGGTGCCTCGGCCAGGGCCTCACGGTGATAGCCGAGCTCCACCAACCTCGCGCTCAGGTCGATCGGATCGGCCTCAAGACCCGGATGGAGGGTCACCATGCCGGCGCACAGGTCGTCGGCGGCCACAGTGGCGCGCATCATCGCCCGACGTGACGAGACCACGAGGCACGGGGCATCCTCGATGCGAGCAGCGGCCAGCGCGACCAGAGCCTCCAGACGCAGCGAGACCGCCTCGTCGACCGCCGGCGGCCGGTCGAGGAACGAGACCGTGACCTCGGCGAAGTGATGAGTGGGGAGGCGACCACCGAGCCAGGCCCGAAGCTCCGAGAGCAGCCGTGCCGGCCATGGGCTCAGCACCAGGACCGCCTTCCCTTGTTCGCTAGCCGCATGGGCCACGGCTGCCGTCACCGGCGCCCACGCCGGACGGGGCAGGCGCGCGACCCTGAGGATCCCGCCTGGCCTCTCCAGCCACTCCCCAAGCGGCCCTTCCAGCAATTGCTCGGCCAGGGAGCCCCTCGCTCTCATGGCAGCTCGTCGCACCCCAGCGATCCAGGCCGGTTGTACCGCTCCATGGCCCGCTCCAGGCCCATGGTGAGCGCCAGCTCGACGGCCGAGGCCACCCCCTCCAGGACGGTCGGTAGCACCGCCGCCTCGGCGGACGTGAACCGCCCCAGCACGTGCCGGATCCCGGCTTCGGAGCCAGGCTTCGGGGGCCTGCCGACGCCGACCCGAAAGCGAACGAACTCATCGCTGTGGAGTGCCGCGATGATGGAACGGACCCCGTTGTGGCCAGCCGCCGATCCCCCGCGCCGAATGCGCAGTCGACAGAGCCCGAGGTCGATCTCATCGTGTAACACCCACACGGAGCCGGGGCCGAGGCCAAGGTCACGGGTTGCCTCGAGCACGGAACGACCGCTGAGGTTCATATAGGTCTGGGGCTCAAGCAACCAGATCCGCCGACCAGCGACCTCGCCGCACCCCACCCTGGCCTTCCAGCGACGACGGGTCAGCCGGATGCCCGCCCGACCAGCGAACGTCTCCAAACAGGCCCAGCCGATGTTGTGCCTGGTGCCAGCGTACTCAGCGCCTGGATTGCCCAGGCCCACCAACACCAGGTCGGTGGCAGGGTCCAGAGTTCGGCTTGGAGCGATGGGGGATGGCGACACGGTGGACATGGGCATGCTCAGGTGGCGGCCCCCGCCGCGACCTGGGGCTCAAGTCTACGTCGGGAGCCGGGTGCAACCGAGGCAGCCTGACCACCAGCTCATTGCGGTCCGGGTGGCGGGGCGCGGGGTGTACGTCTTCGGGATAGTGTGCAACCGAGGCAGCCTGACCACCAGCTCATTGCGGTGGCACCACCGTTGCCGCTGAGTAAGCGATAGTCTCATGCGGCACCCCTCACGGGGTTGCCCTCGCGGGCTTCGCGCCTCCTCGCCGCGCGCCCGGGAGGCCCGGGTCTCACCGGGGTCCCCACGAAGGGGTGCCCCATCGGGACTCGTCCCGGGGCACCCCATCGGAGCGTGCTCCGATGGGGAGCCCCCTCCGTAGGGGCACCCTGCGGCCGCTGGAGCTCGACCCGCAAGCCACCACCGCTCGCTCCCCAACCCGCCTCGGGGTGGCGGCGAGCTTGCCGGCCCGAGAGCGGTGCCAGCGCCAGGAGGCGTCCACCGCCTCCTCGATGCCGTTGGCGAAGGCCTCCTTGGAGGGGAGGCCGCGAAGCAGGCTTCGCGGGGACCCCTTGGCGACCTGGGGCCACCACCCCTCCCCGGTCCTTCGATCCACGCGCTCGCCGGCCTTCGCCCGGCTCCAGCGCCAGCGGAGGCCGGAGAGGGACGGCGGCTCCTTCGACCCACCGGTCTGGGGCTCCCACGAAGCCGGCTTCGTGGGGCACCCCGCTCCCGGTCGGTGTCGAGATCGGCCTTCAGGGTGCGGACCGCCCAGTTGGAGGCGGAGCGCCGGCCGCCCCCCTGCCGCCGGATGGCCTGCCACCGCTCCGGCGTGGGTTCCAAGGCGAGCTGGAACGCCGGCGGCGTCCAGCCGTCCGGGGCCGCATCCCTACGGGGCTCTCCACGAGGCTGGCCTGGGGACCCCATCGGAGCGTGCTCCGATGGGGAACCCTCGTGGGGCACCCCTACGGGCCATCGTGCTGGAGGGCTGCCATCGCCCGGGCCGCCCGATGGGCGGCGGCACGCCGGCCGTCGGGCCGGGCGCCGAGGCGGGTTGGGAGCTCGGTTACGTCTCGGACCAGGTCGTCATCGACCTCGGAGGGATCGACCACCCCCAATCGCCGGCCCCGGGCGGCGAGTGCGGCCTCCACCTCCTCGGCCCCGAGCCGCGCGAGGCGGCCCCGATGCTCGACCACGATGGTGGTCACGGTCGCCTCCCGCAGCAGGGCCAGGAGCTGCCGACGCTTCCCGCTCAACGCCGAGCCGATCTCGGTCACGATCCGCCCGACGGCGCGCCCCTCCTGGGCCGCCCAGGTGGCGACACGCGCCCCCTGACGATCCAGGTCGGGGCGCTGATCCGCAGAGGGCACGCGAGCGGGCGGTCACGCCGGGGCGTCCCCCAGGATCAGGTGACCGACCCGCCGGGCCGGGACGGAAGGCGTGCCCGAGTGGAGCCAGCGGGAGGCGGTGACGGGATGGAGGCCTTGCTCGCCCGCCCACTGCCTCGAGCTCGCAGGGGTGAATGGTGAGCGTGTGGACACGTCAGCTGTTGCTAACCTCACCGATGCCCTCGCCCTCGGTGGAGAGGCGGCCATCGGCTGGGCAAAGGCCACTTCGCGCCAGGCAGGCCAGCGTCAGGCGAGTCATCTCCCGTTCCTCCTCGGGGGTGGCGTGATCCCATCCCAGCAGGTGGAGCAAGCCATGGACTGCGAGCAGAGCCATCTCCACCTCGGCCGCGTGGCCGAAGGCAGCCGCCTGGCGGACGACCGCGGGCCAGGAGAGCGCCAGATCCCCGAGGTACCCAGAGGACAGGTCCCCACTCGGGAAGGAGAGCACATCGGTGGGATGGTCGTCCCCCAGGAAGCGCCGGTTGAGGCGCCGCAGTTCCCGATCCCCGGTTATCCGGACGGTCAGCCCTACCTCCCGGCGAGGCAGCCGCGCCGCCACCACCCCCTCGTTGAGCGCCTCGGTCAGCACGCGACGCACCCAGGCAGGAGGGATCGGAGCGGGCACGGCCTTCACCACCTCCACCCGCAGGCAACCCCGGCTCTGCCTGGGCCCGGGCCGGGAGGTCCTCGCTCGGCTACCGCTCACCGCCGGTCGCGACACGGGGTCGGCAACACCGACAATGGAGTCCTCGTGGAACCGATTGTGGCTTTCCTTCATTTCCGCTTCGCGGTCGCGCTCCTCCTGCTCGCGGTCGTGCTGGGCGTGTGGGGACTGTACCAGTTCCTGCGACGCCGTCAGGTCAGCCCGGGCTTCCGCGCCGGCTTCCTCCTGATGACTGCGCTGACCGCCGTCCAGGGCCTGCTCGGCCTGCTGCTCCTCACCGTTGCCCAACCCCGTGAGCTCCTGCACGTTCTCTACGGGGTGTTCGCCATCGTCTTCCTGCCCGGGGTCTACCTCTACGCGGACCGAGGACGGGCAGAACGGGACGAACGTCTGCGGCGGGCGCGCGAAGCCGCGCTCCTGGCTGGTGCCTGCTGGGTCGTCGCAATCGCCTACGCTCGGGGCTTCATGACCGGCGGCTAACCGTGATCGGGTCCTGCTCCCGCCAGGCGGCCCACCACGCCGCCAGCCCGGCCTGCCAAGGACGCAGGGCGGGCACACGTTCCGAGACGAGGCAACCGTTGCCGGGCCGTGGGGCCGCCGCCCCCAACTCAGCGGTGGTGAGGGGTTCCACCGGTGCCTCCAGACCGACCAGGCGCAAGGTCTCGACCGCTAGCTCCCAGTACGAGCAACATCCCTCGGCCACCAGGTGAACGACCCCAGAGAGGCCGGCATCAAGGAGATCGACGACCGCCGCGGCCAGGTCGGCCGTGTAGGTCGGGTTGAGCCGCTGATCTACCACCACCCGAAGTCGTTCACCGGCGAGCGCTTTACGCACCACCCGCTCGGGGAAGCTGCCACCCTTCACCGCCGAGCCGACGACCCCGAACAGCCCCGCGGAGCGCACGACCAAAGCCTCAGGCAGGATCTGCAGCACCCGACGCTCCCCCTCGAGCTTGGAGCGTGCGTACGCTCCCAGAGGTCGCGGCTGGTCCCGTTCCGAGAAGGGACGATCGCCAGAGCCGTCGAAGACGTAGTTGGTGGAGAAATGAATCAATCGAGCCCCCGCCTTACGACAGGCCAGAGCGACGTTGGCGGCGCCCTCCACGTTGACGGCCAGGGCTGGCCCCGGATCCAGTTCCGCGGCGTCGACGGCGTTGTACGCCGCACAGTTGACAACCACCTCACAGCCCCGCACGGCGGCTTCCACCGCTCCGAGATCGGTCACCGACAGCTGCTGCCGGTCCAGGGCCAGTGCCTCGGGGAGCAGCCGACGCAGGTCGCTCCCCAGCTGACCGCCAGCACCTGTGATCAGCACACGCACGGCCCATATGGTTTCATGCTGCTGCCATGGCTCGCCTGACCGACCTGTTGAGCCACGGGCCGGTCCTGTTCGACGGCGCCATGGGGACCGAGATCATGGCCCGCGGCGTGGCCCCGGGTCGTTGTCTTGAGGAGCTCAACCTGACCGAGCCCGGGCTCGTCCTGAGCATCCACCGTGATTACATCGCCGCGGGCGCAGACGTGATCGAGACCAACACCTTCAGGGCTAATCGCTTTGGCCTCGGGGAGCACTACCTGGAGTCCCGGGCAGTGGAGATCAATCGGGCCGGCGTCCGCCTCGCAATGGAGGCCCGCAACGCCTCCGGTCGGCCGGTGCTCGTAGCCGGGAGCGTGGGCCCGCTCGGGCGGGCGATCGAGCCAGTGGGCTCGATCAAGCGGACCTCGGCGGAACGCATCTTCACCGAGCAGGTCGAGGTCCTGGCCGAGGCCGGTGTCGATCTGCTGATGCTCGAGACCTTCGCCTCCCTGCCGGAGCTGGAGCTGGCGGTGGAGGTGGCGAGGAGGGCCGCCCCCCACCTGCCAGTGTTAGCCAGCCTCAGCTTTGAGGAGGAGGTTGATCCATCGAGGGCTGCCACCGCGCTCGTGGCCCGGCTCGTCCCCCGAGGCGTGGAGGTGATCGGCGCCAACTGCGGCAGCGGCTTTCAGGCATCCCTCGACATCGCCCGACACCTCCTGGCCGCGGGCGCACCCGGCGTGTCGGTGATGCCGAACGCCGGGCTTCCTGGGCACCCCGGCGGGTCGGAGACCTTGGGAGCATCGCTCCCCCGCCGGACCGTCAGCCGGCTGGTCTATCCGACCGGGCCAGCCTACTTCGCAGAGCAAGCGGCACGGCTGGTGGCTGAGGGCGTCCAGGTCGTCGGCGGCTGCTGCGGCACCACCCCGGCGCACATCGCCGCGCTTCGGAACCGGCTGGAGGGTGTGCCCGTCGCCCACCGCGCACCCGTGCCTCGGCGATGGGTGGTGGCGCTCGGCGCCCCCCCGCCAGAGCCGCCACCGGCCCCACCCCGGTCGCGGCTGGCGCATGCCTTGGCTCAGGGGAAGTTTGTCATCTCGGCGGAGATCACCCCTCCCCGCGGGATCGACCCGGGGCGGGTGCTGGCAGGTGCTCGGCTCCTGGCCGAGGTTGGCGTCGAGTTCGTCAACGTGACCGACACGGCCATGGCACGCCTGCGCATGGGGGTGATCAGCTGTGCCGCCTTGATCCAACAGCAGGTTGGCCTGGAGACCATCGCCCACTTCACCTGCCGCGACCGCAACGTGATGGCGATCCAGTCCGAGCTGATCGGCGCCCACGCCTTGGGGATCCGTAACGTCCTGGCCCTGCGGGGCGATCCTCCCCACATCGGCGACCATCCCAACGCCAAGCCGGTCTGGGAGGTGAACGCTGTCGGCTTGATCACGATCCTGGCCAACCTCAACCGTGGGCTCGACGCCAACGGGGCCCCGATCGGGGAGCGGACGTCCTTCCTTATCGGCGCAGTCGTCAACCCTGGTGCCGACGACCTCGAACGGGAGCTCCGCCTCCTACGACACAAGGTCGCAGCCGGGGCCGCTTTCGTGATCACCAACCCCACCTACGAGCCGAGGGCCCGCGAACGTATCGAGCGCATCGTCGCTCTGGCCCAGGTCCCGGTGCTGGCCGGGGTCATGCCCCTAGCCTCGGCCAGGCACGCCGAACGCTTACACCATGAGGTGCCCGGCCTCAGCGTGCCCGACCACCTCCGCCAGCGCCTCGCGGAGGCAAAGGACCGCGCCCCCGAACTCGGCCTGGAGCTGGCCGCAGGATTCCTGGACTCCGTCCGCCCGCTGGTCCAGGGGATCTACCTCATCCCTCCCGGGGACAGGTACGAACTCGTGGTCCGGCTGCTCCATCACCTCCGGCAACCGGTCAGCTGAAGCCGGCCGCGTGCTCAGGATCCGGCGTGGCGGGCACGCAAGCGTTCCAGCCGCTCTCGCTTGGCGTCCAGCGCCTGGCGCAGTGCCTGCGCCAGCTGGGCATCGTTCATCGGCACCACCCTGAGGCGGGCCTCCAGCTGACGCACCTCCACCTCCGCATTCGTCAGTTCTAGATCGATCGTCCGCATGGCAGTCCCCCTACGGCTGATATTTTGGCAACCGCCCGCCCAATTTCTCAAGTCGAGACTTGAGTAAATCTCCATCCCAGGCCCCGGTCGAGGGCCCCACCGAGCGCTGATCCGATGCCTCCCAACCGACCCCTCCCGTGACCGCATCCAAAAGGTGGAGGCGGGGCCAACCCCTTCCGAGCTCTGGGAATTGGTTGGCCGATGCCGGCCCAGTGACCGGCTCACCGGCCGCCCGCCGCGACGGACCGCGAAAGCGGCTCGACCCTAGCCGTTGCCCCTGAGCGATCAATAGCGCTCAAACGGCACCCCTCACGGGGTCGCCTGCCCGGGCCGCACGCCTCCCCGCCACGTGCCCGGCCTCCTCAAGCTCGCCGGGGCGTCTCATGGCCCCCTGATCAAGCAACCGTTGGCAACCCCTTCGAGCTTGGCTCGGGCTCTTGCCGCAGGCAGCCCTGCCTCCCAGCCTAGCTGGCCAACGTCAGCAGGGCCTCGCGCGACCAGCCGTGCAGGCGCAACCAGCCCAGCTCCAGCGGCCCGAGGCCCTCGACGTCTCGGCGCGAGAGGCGGAGGAATACCCACTGCACCCCCCGCTGGCCGCTCCGCAGATCCGGCATGCCCATGCCCTCGAGCCGGATCGCCGTTCCGGACCTAGTGCCAGGTGGGATGCGCACGGCCCTGGTCCCGAGCATGGTCGGCACCCACACCCGTCCGCCCAGGGCAGCCCTCACCGGGCTGACGTCGACCCAGCAGGACAGGTCTCGCCCGCTCCGATAGAAGCGGGGATGGGCCTGCACGCGAACTCGTAGGTAGAGGTCGCCGGGTGATGCTCCAGGTGCAGGCACGTCCCCCATTCCTGAGAGCCGGATGCGAGACCCCGTGTCGACCCCGGCGGGGATGCGTACCCACAAAACCTGCACCTCCTCGCGCAGCCCCCGGCCCGCGCACGCGTGGCAGGTGCCGGGGAGCCAGCCACGTCCCCCGCAGCGCCGACACGCCTCACGCTCCCAGCGCCACAGGCGTACCGAGACGCCAAGACCACGACAGCTCGGGCAGGTACCGCCCCCGGTCCCTCGGCAGAACCCACAGGTGATGCGGCGAATGACCGCCATACGCCGAGCTGCGCCGTGGAAGGCGTCCTCAAGGGAGATGCTGAGGTCCTGGACGAGGTCACGAGCGATCGTCGCCTGCCGTGGCGGCGCCGACGCGTGATCGTACCTCCGGCGTCGTTCGGGGTTCGAGAGGACCTCGTAGGCCTCACGGATCTCCTTGAACCGCTGCGCCGCACGAGGATCGCCTGGGTTGTGGTCAGGATGGTATCGCTTGGCGAGGGAGCGGAACGCCCGCTGCACCTCCGCCTGGGTGGCGGAGCGGCTGATGCCGAGGATCTCGTAGTAGTCCCGCTCCGTCCGCACCGCTCCGGCCCGCTCCTTTGTCCTTGCCCAGCATCCGCGACCCTGTGCACCCCGTCAACGTGCTCCGGGCCTCTGGGCGTTCCTCCCCCGACGCTCCCCGTGGGATCAATCCAGGTTGATGGCCTCGCGCAGCTTCTCGAAGAAGCCTTTGGAGACCTTCTCCGGCTTCCCCGTAAGCCCCCCCACCTTGCGCAGGAGGTCCTTCTGCTCCGGGGTCAGATCCCTCGGGATCACCACCTGAACCTTCACGAACTGGTCGCCCCGCCGACCGGTACGCACGTCGGGCATCCCCCTCCCGGCCAGCCGGAAGGTCTGCCCAGGCTGCGTGCCGGGAGGGATGGCGATCTCCACCGCCCCGTCCAGCGTAGGCACCTCAATCCGGTCGCCAAGCGCGGCTTGCACCATGTTGATCCGGAGGTCGTAGATCACGTCCTCGTCCTGCCGCCGCAGCTGCGGATGGGCTTTGACCTTGAGGACGATGTAGAGGTCACCGGGAGGGCCGCCGCGCAGGCCAGCCTCACCCTCGCCCGCCAGCCGAATCTGAGACCCGGTGTCGACCCCGGGCGGGATACGCACGCTCAGGCGGCGACGGCGTTCCACTCGCCCCTGTCCGTGGCACTCGCCACATGGCGTCCGGAGGACACGGCCAGCACCCGAGCAAGAGGGGCAGGTGGTGATGTTAACCACCGCGCCGAAGATCGACTGGGCCTGGCGGCGCACCTGCCCGCTGCCACCGCACGTGCCGCACGTCTCCCAGCCCGTTCCAGGCTGGGCCCCGGTCCCTCCACAGACCTGGCACGTGACGAGGCGCGGGACCTCGATCTCCTTCTCGGTTCCCCGATACGCCTCCTCGAAACTGATGGTCAGGTCGTAGCGAAGGTCACCCCCTCGCGCCGAGCGGGTGGCGGTCCGACGGCCAAAGCCGCCAAAGGCATCCCCGAAGAACGACTCGAAGATGTCTCCGAAACCGAACCCTTCGAACCCGCCAAAGCCGGCTGGCCCCTGCCCCACGCCGGCCTGACCCACCCCGGCGTGACCGAACATGTCATAGGCACGTCGCTTCTCCGGGTCGGAGAGGACCGCATAGGCCTCGTTGATCTCCTTGAAACGCTCGGCCGCAGCTGGGTCACCCGGATTGCGGTCCGGATGGTGCTGCATCGCCAGCCTGCGGAAGGCCCGCTTCAGCTCATCCTGGCTGGCGTCCCTCCGGACGCCGAGAACCTCGTAGTAGTCGCGCTTGGTCGCCAACGTCTACTCAGACTGAGAGGGCGGACGGGCGACCCTCACCAGAGCCGGCCGCAGGACTCGATCGTGCATGCGGTAGCCAGGGCGCAGCTCCGCCACCACTGTGTCCTCGGGATGATCGCCGGATTCCTCCGACCCCACCGCCTCGTGGAGGTTGGGATCGAAGCGAACGCCGACGGATTCGATTCGCTCGACGCCGACTGAGGCCAGCACCTCTTCCAGCTTCTGGAAGGTCAGGCGGACCCCCCTCAGCCAGTTCTCGTCCACGCCCTCGGGCGCATGGTCGAGTGCCAGCTTGGCGTCGTCGAGGACGGGGAGCAGCCGCTCGGCCACGGTCGCCGCAGCGAAGCGCATCGTCTCCAGTTGCTCCTGGCGGGCTCGTTTCTTGAAGTTGTCGAAATCAGCCGCCAGGCGCAGATAGCGACCGTTGGCCTCCTCAAGCTGGGAGGCGAGTTCCTCGACGCGGCGATCGCGCTCGTCCGACCCCGGCGTGGCCTCCACCCCGCTGGGGCCCTCGGCCACCGTCTCCCCGGTGTCCGCCGGGCGCGACGTGGCACCGAGCCCGGTCTGAGCCGACTCACCCTCGGCCCTAGCCGCCCCCTCAGCCCGTGGCTGCTCGGCCCCGGCCCCCTTCGGGGCCACGGCCTCGGCGTCCGTCGGGGCAGAGCGTTCCCCGGACTCGGAGCCCGACCGCTCCGTGGATGCCGGCTCCTCCTGGGATGCAGTTGTCTCTTGGTCGTTGTCTCGCTTCGACGGCATCGTTCCTCTTGATACCGCGCCTTTCCGCCTGCTCAAACGTGCCACCTCTCCAGACGGCGCCCGAACCCCGCCATGCCCATGGAGGCCACCTCCGGCTCCGTGGGCCGAGCCCGGACCAGCAAACCTTACGGGCTCGGCCCTACCTTACGCGCAAGCCTCCGCCATCCGTTCGCTCGCCCAGCGAGCGACCGTCTGCAGCCGACCCACGACCTGCGGGTAGTCCATCCGAGTGGGCCCGACCACGCCCAGCACCCCTCGAATGCGGCTGCTGGGGCCGTAGGTGGTGAGGACCAGCGTGCAGGAACGGAGCTGGCGCATCTCGTTCTCCGAGCCGATGACGATCTGGAGGCCTGAATCCGAGGCCAGCTGCTGGAGCAACACCGCCAGGTAACGGCTCTCCTCCAAGACCTCGAGCACCTGGTGCAGCCGGGAGGCCTCGGCGAACTCTGGTTGGCGAACCAGGTTCCGGACCCCGTCGTGGATGACGATGGTGTCCGAACTCCGCTCGAACTGTTCGAGCACCTCGCACACCCTGGCCAGGATCTCCTTCTCCAGGCCCTCCCCCAGGCGTTGGAGCCGAGCCGCGATCTGCTCACGATCCTTCCCTCGCAGCTCGAGGTTGAGCTTGTTGGCAAGGCGAGTGAGCTCGGCCTGGTCGACCGGTCTGCCGGCCATGGTCACGTGCTGCCGCAGCAGGTTCCCCTCCACCAACACGATGATCAGCACCGCCCTGGCCTCCAGGGCGGCCAGGTCGATGTGCTTGATCCGGGCGAGGGGACCGCTGGGGGAGCTGGCGATGGCGGCGTTGCGGGTCACCGTTGCCAGGGTCGTGGCCACCCGCTCGAGGAGGAGCTGAGGGTCGTGAGGCGCGAGCTGCAGCTCCCCCTGGATGTAGGCCTCGACCTGGGGCGGGACGGGCTCCAGGTCCATCAAGAAGTCGACGAAGTAGCGATACCCGCGATCGGTCGGGATGCGCCCTGCGGACGTATGCGGCTGGGCCAGGTATCCCAACTCCCCGAGCTCTGATAGCTCGTTGCGAATGGTGGCCGAACTCAGGTTAAGGAAGTGGCGACTGACCAGCTGCTGCGAGCCCACAGGGACGGCCGTGACCGTGAACTCACGGACGACCGCCTTTAGGATCTCTTGCTTCCTCGGCTCCAATGGAGTTGGCACTCTCCGGGCTGGAGTGCTAACAGTCTACCGCAGCCCGGCCCTCTGGGGACGGCTCCTCTCCTCCTGCTCAGAGGACGGCCAGCGCGATCTGGTTGTGCAGATCGAGGCCTCGAGCGGTAGGTGCCCAGCGCAGCCCCCGACGTTCCACCAGGCCAGATCGTCGGAGCTCGCTGAGCCGATCCTCGAAGGCTGGGGGAACCTCCAGGCCGGCGGTGGTGCGGAGCCCCAGCATCACCCGCTCGGCGTCGGCGCGTTCCGGCGTCAGCTCCTCTCCGTCCTCACCGGCCGGAGTCGGCACGCCTGGCCCCGGAAGCGCCTCATTGGCCCCGTCTAAGGCGGCGATGTACGAGCGCGGGTGAGCGAGGTTCCACCAACGCCACGCTCGATCCCCGTCGGTGGCGTACGAGTGGGCTCCCGCCCCGGCCCCATAGACCGGCCGGCACTCCCAGTAGGCTCGGTTGTGCTGGGCGCAGCGGCCAGGCCGGCACCAGTTGGACACCTCGTAGCGCTCGTACCCGGCAGCGGCGAGGACCTCCACCGCGACCTGGAGCTGCTCCCACTGGAGATCGGGATCAACCTCCGGGAGCAGCCCTCGGTCACGACGGCGGGTGAGAAGGGTGCCCGGCTCGAAGGTCAGGCAGTAGCAGGACAAGTGTTCCGGCCCCAACTGGACCGCCCGCTCGAGGCTGGCAACCCAGGAGTCGCGACCCTGGAAGGGGACGCCGTAGATGAGGTCGAGGTTGATGTTCTCGAAGCCCGCCCGACGTGCCTGGAGGAACGCAGCCACGGCATGGGCACCATCAGCCCGCCGCTCGAGGACGGCTAGCGCCCGAGGGTCGAAACTCTGGACGCCCAAGCTGAGACGGTTGACGCCACCGGCCCTCCACGCCGCCAGCCGTTGAGGGTCCGTCGAGAGGGGGTTGGCCTCCAGCGTGATCTCCGCCTCCGCCTCGATCTCGAACGTGGAGCGGAGGTAGCTCAGCAGGCGCGCGATGAGCTCGGGCGGATACAGGCTCGGGGTGCCCCCGCCGAGGTAGACCGTCCGCAGCGGGGCGAAGGGCAGGCTGGCGCGCGCCCACCCCAGCTCGCGCTCCAGCGCCCGCTGGTACTCGGGCATCAGCCGCCCCATGCCGGCATAAGCGTTGAAGTCGCAGTAGCCGCAACGGTGTCGGCAGAAGGGGATGTGCAGGTAAAGATGCCGGAAGGGCAACAGCTGACCGACCTCGGCCATCACCCTCCATCGCCGACCGAGGCCACGGGGTGAGGCCTGGATCGCGCCCAACGGCTCCCCCATCACCTTCATGGTCGGCCGATCTCGTAGCGCTCGATCCGCGTCTGCTCCAAGGTCCGCTCCAGCTGCCGCATCGCGGCCTCCCGGTCGGGGACGAGATCGAGGATCCGGGTGGCCATGCGTTCCTCCAGGCGGGCAAGCTGGCGGCTGATGGCCTCGATGGGAGCCCCACGGACCCGGTAGCGATCTCGCTTCCGCCACAGGCGACGGTGCTCGGCCCGTAGGTCGGCCAAGGCCACCTCCACCCGGCAGTCCAGGCAGCGCCCCTCGCGCACCACCGAGCTGTCGACCTGCCGGCCACAACGGTGACAAGGGACGAGGATGCCGCTCATGGCTCCGCTCGCAGTGAGGCAAGCCGGGCGCTGGTTAGCTCAACCAGTCGCGAGGGCGCGATGGCGAAAGCAGCGTCCGGCCGTCCGGCGGCGGCCCAGACCACGTCGTAGTCGAGAAGGTGGCGGTCCATGTAGGTGGGGAGCTGACGCAGGTGCCCGAAGGGCGGCACCCCACCGATCGCATAGCCGGTCACCTCTCGGACCGTCTCGGGGTCGGCTCGCTCCACTCGACCGCCGGCGAGGCCCTCCAGCCGCCGAGGGTCGAGACGGTTCTCACCGCTCATCAGCACCAGCGCCGGCTGACCATCGACCTGGAAGACCAACGACTTCACGATCTGGCCGACCTCGACGCCGATGGAGCGAGCTGCGTCTTGGGCCGTCCGTACCCCTGACGGGTAGGCCCGAACCTCAAGCTCAAGCCCATGCTCCTGGAGCCACCGCTCGAACCGTGTCATATCGGTGAGCCTAGACGATCGATGTCCGTGCTCGTGGTCAGCTCGCCGACGCCCCGCCGGCGTCCGCCAGCCACCGACCCTCCCCCGAGCTCGGCCCGATGACCGGCTCCCCACGGACCGATCCCGCGAGGATCGGGGGCTGCTACTGCGGCTGCCACACCACCTCCTCGAGCTGGCCCGGCTGGCGCCCCGCGGCTGGGGCGATCACCTGCAGGTAGTGCTCGCTGACCCCCCGGATGCGATCGCCCACCACTCGATCCCAGATGACCTGCAGCCGGCGGCCGACGAAGCCCGCCTCGTAGGCCGCTCGAAGGCGGCGCCCGAGTTCGATCGCCCGTTGAGAGCGTTCCTGGGCGACCCCCGCCGGCACCTGGTCGGGATAACGGGCCGCCGCCGTCCGCGGGCGAGGCGAGAAGCGGAAGACATGCACCTGCATGAACCGTGCCCGCTCGATCGCCTCCAACGTCCGTTGGAAATCGCTCTCGGTCTCACCCGGGAAGCCAACCATGATGTCTCCGCTCAGGGCCAGGTCGGGACGGACCGCCCGGGCCATCTCGACCACTCGCTCGAAGGTCGCCAGGTCGTAACGTCGCCGCATCCGCGCGAGCACGCGGTCCGACCCCGATTGGAGGGGGAGGTGGAGGTGGGGGCAGAGACGCGGGTGCTCCAGAAGCGCGAGCAGGTCGCGGTCCACGTGCGCGGGGTCCACGGAGGAGAGGCGGATCCGGGCCGGCGTGGCCACCTCCAAGAGGCGCCGGACGAGCACGGCCAGGCCACCGCGGTACGAGCCGAGGTCGATCCCGGTGAGGACGATCTCCCGGTAGCCGGCCACCGCCGCGGCCCGAGCCCGACGCTCGAGGTAAGGGAGCGTGCGCGAGAGCGACCGGCCTCGAGCCTGCCAGACGATGCAGAAGGTGCACCGATTGTCGCAGCCTTCCTGCACCTTGAGCACGTAACGGGAGCGTCGCGTCCCGGGCGGCTCGACCGCCACCTCCGGATCAGGAAGTGGCTTGTCGCGGTTCGGCACCACCACGTCAGCGCCCAGCGTGTCCCCGGGATGGGCGTCCACATAACAGCCCATCAGGATCACCGTCGCGCCGGGATGCTCGCGCCGGGCCCGCGCCACCGCCTTGCGGGTATCCCGGTCGGCGGCGCCGGTCACCGTGCACGAGTTGACCACGACGACGTCGCGGGCATCGCCCAGCAGCGCCGCGACCTCATCGGTCTCGGCGGCGTTCGTGCGGCAACCAAGGTTGATGAACGTCGCCGTCATGGGGCTTGGCTCCTCAGGAAGAGGCGATCGATCGAGGACGATCGACCCCTGTGGAAGGGGGCAGACGGTAGCCTACCAGCAGGCCCGGGCCAGGGCCGGGCGAAGGTCAATCGTCGAGGCTCAGCAC
The DNA here is from genome assembly GCA_035294145.1 of Candidatus Dormiibacterota bacterium. Taxonomy (GTDB): domain Bacteria; phylum Chloroflexota; class Dormibacteria; order Dormibacterales; family Dormibacteraceae; genus CADDZO01. The sequence goes on from DATGLL010000195.1 coordinate 20,643, forward strand.
GGCCATGAACGCGTCCTGGGGGATCTCGACCGATCCCACCCGCTTCATGCGCCGCTTGCCTTCCTTCTGCCGTTCCAGGAGCTTGCGCTTGCGGGTCACGTCGCCTCCATAGCACTTGGCAAGCACGTCCTTGCGCATGGCCGGGATGGTCTCCCGAGCGATCACCCGTCCCCCGATCGCCGCCTGCAGCGGCACCTCGAAGAGCTGACGTGGGATGATCTTGCGCAGTTTCTCGACCAGGCGTCGGCCGTGCTGAACGGCTCGCTGCCGATCCATGATCGTGGACAGGGCGTCCACGGGGGACCCGGCGACCAGCACATCCAGCTTGACCAGGTCGCCAGGCCGGAAGCCGATCAGCTCGTAGTCCATCGACGCGTAGCCACGCGAGCGGGACTTGAGCGCGTCGTAGAAATCGTGAACCACCTCGGCCAAGGGCAGCTCGTACTCCAGCAGGGCCCGACCGCCAGCTTGATGCTCCATCCGAGCATAGGTCCCGCGCCGCTCCTGGCAGAGCTCCATCATTGCCCCCAAGTAGTCGAAGGGAACCATGATCGAGACCCGAACATAGGGCTCGTCGATGCGCTCGATGCTGGCCGGGGGCGGCAGCTGCGATGGGTTGTCGACCTCGACCGTGGTCCCATTGCGAAGGTGCACCTGGTAGCCGACGGTCGGGGCGGTAGTGATGAGGCTCAGCCCGAACTCCCGCTCCAGCCGCTCCTGAACGATCTCCATGTGCAGGAGGCCAAGGAAGCCGCAGCGAAACCCGAACCCCAGGGCAGCCGACGTCTCCGGCTCGAAGGTCAGGGAGGCGTCGTTCAGCCGCAGCTTCTCCAGCGACTCCTTCAGATCCTGGTAACGATCGGAGTCGGTAGGAAAGAGCCCTGCGAACACCATCGGCTTGGCGGCACGGTAGCCCGGCAGCGGTCGCTCGGCACCCCGCTCGGCGTAGGTGATGGTGTCGCCCACGCGGGCATCGCCGACGTTCTTGATCGCGGCGGTGAGGTACCCAACCTCTCCCGCGGCCAGCTCGTCGACCGAGCGCGGTCGGGGCTGGAAACAGCCGACCTCGTCGACCTCGTAGACCCGACCGGTGGCCATCAAGCGGACGCGGATCCCGGGTCGGATGCGGCCATCCACCACCCGCACGTAGGTGACCACGCCCCGATAGGAGTCGTAGACGGAATCGAAGATCAGGGCCCGCAGGGGCGACTCGGGATCCCCCGCAGGCGGCGGCACCTCGCGGACCAGGGCCTCTAGGAGTTCAGGCACCCCCTCGCCGGTGCGGGCCGAGGCGAACAGGATCTGCTCTCGGGGGATGCCCGTGACCTGCTGGATCTGCTCCGCCACCAGCCCCGGCTGCGCCACCGGCAGGTCGATCTTGTTGACCACGGGGATGATGTGGAGGCCGGCCTCGACCGCCTGATAGAGGTTGGCCAACGTCTGAGCCTCGATCCCTTGGGTGGCGTCCACCACCAGCAGGGCGCCTTCGCAAGCGGCCAGGGAGCGTGAGACCTCATAGGAGAAATCCACGTGCCCGGGAGTGTCGATCAGGTTCAACTGGTAGGTGTTGCCATCCCGGGCCCGGTACGTCATCCGCACCGGCTGCAGCTTGATCGTGATCCCCCGCTCGCGCTCCAGGTCCATGGTGTCCAGGACCTGATCAACCATCTCGCGCTGGTCGATGGTGCCGGTTAGCTCCAGGAGACGGTCGGCCAAGGTCGACTTCCCATGGTCGATATGGGCGATGATGCAGAAGTTCCTGATCCGCACCTGGGGGGTGGCCACGCTGCTCAATGGTAGCCTTGCCTGGGGGCCGTCCCAGCCACGGTCCCGCACCCTCCCCCCTCCCAAGCCAGCCTCAGCCGCTCCCCAGGGCTAGGGCCAGGCCAACCAGGGCGGCGGTCTCGGACCGGAGGTTGCGCGGCCCGAGGCTCAAGACCCGCCCCCGTGCCCGGTCCAACTCGTCCGGGGCCCACCCGCCCTCCGGTCCAACGAAGAGCGTCGCCCCGTCCTCAAGCGCCCGCATGGGGGTACCGCCACGGTCGAGGAGGTAAGGGGACGACGCCTCTTCCCAGGCCTGTCGAAAGGGGAGAGGGCCGCGCACCCGGGGCACGACCAGCCGGCAGGCCAGCATCGCCGCCTCACGACAGATCGTGGCCCACCGGTCGGCCCGTCCCGGGCGGGCCCGCGCCACGCAGCGCTCCGCCGCCACCAACACGAACTCAGCCGCACCCACCTCGGTGCCTCGAGAGAGGACCAGGTCCAGGGCGCTCGCCGGCAGCGCCGCCACCGCCAGCGTGATCGAGCGGGACGGCTCCGGCCGATGTTCCACCTCCGACTCCACCTGGCCGGTCACCCGGAGGTCGTCCACGGAGGTGAGCCGGACCTGCAGGAGGCGACCCTCCGGCTCCACCACCGAGACGCGCTCACCCGGCCGAGCGCGAAGGGAACGGGCGAGGTGACGAGCGTCCGGCCCCGTGATCTCGACCAGCTCGCCCTGGCGACGTCCGTAGAAGCACGGCATCCCTGGAAGACGGTTCAGACTTTGGAATGGTATGGCCAACGGCCCGGGCCGCATGGCACCGGAGGCCCTTGGCCGGCCGAGGGAGCAAGGCAAGCGAGTCGGCGATGGCCTCGCACCTCGAACGAGGTTGCCGAGCGGTTAGACTAGCTCGGCTGGCGCTTGGAGCGCCGTCGTCCACACATTCATGACGGGGGGTTCTGACCATGGAACTGAGTACCTACCTGATCTCGGCCACGATCACCTGGCACAAGGTGGTAGCCGCCATCGTGGTGATCGCGGTGGTCGTGGCCGGGGTGGTTTTCTTCACCCGTCGCGCCCGCACCGCCTAGCATCCTCTGCACGGCGCCCGCCGGCCCGGAACGCGGCTGTGGCCGGGCCGGCGCGGTGCACACGCTGGCCTGGGGGGTGGCTCAGCGGGTCGGGAGGTCGATGCGGGTCAGGTGCGCCCGTGGGCCGTCGATCGCGAGGAGTCCGATGGTCCGCTCCCGGCTGAAGCCAGCAGCGGTGGCCGATCCCACGTTGATGAAGCGGACCCCGTCGACCACCTCGTCCCGCCAGCGATGGGTGTGGCCGTGGATCACGATCTGGCAGGCCCGCACCCACGGCTCGTCGAGCCGAGGGGGACGGTGTACCATGGCCACGGTCAGCGCCTCGATCCGCCGCACCACGCGCTCGGGGTAGCGGGGATCATCGGGCGCGTTCCCGTTCACCACCGTGAGCGGCACGCCCAGGGCCCGCAGCTCCACCAGCAGCTGCTCGTCCTGCCAGTCGCCAGCGTGCCAGATCTCGTCCACGTCGACGAGATGCGGCCGGACGGCCGCGAGCAGGGCCTCGACTCGGTAGCGGCCCTGGGTGTCGCCGAGCAGTCCCAGCCTGACCATGTCGGTCTTAGAGCATTCGGCGCAGCCGCGGGTTGGCGGTCAGCCCTGGGATGCGACCGCGCTTGGCCCGAGGCTCGCCATCGACCTCCTTGATATCGGCCGTGAACCCGATCGGGGGGGCGGACGCAATCGCCATCCCCACCCCGAACGAACTCACGGGCGCTTTCGCGGCCACGAACTGCTGGATCCGTGCGGCGTCGAGGCCGCCGCTGACGAAGATGCCCACCTGCCGGTGCCCCGCCTGATCCAGGCGCGCCCGTACCTCCTTGACCAGCTCGACGGTTACACGGCCCCGTTCCACGGGCGTGTCCAACCGCACCCCTCGCAGCCGGTCGCCCAACGCCTGGGCCACGCGCAGCGCCTCCTCCGCCTCGTCCTTGAACGTGTCCACGAGCACGATCCGGGGAACGTCTCCGGGCATGCGCTGGTCGAAGGCCAGCGCGGCCTTCACCGTGTCCCCGAAGAGCAGGATCATGGCGTGCGGCATGGTCCCAGAGGGAGCCGGGAGACCGGCCAGCCTGGCCCCTAGGGGGGTAGCGCATCCAGCGCACCCTCCCACCACCGCCGCGTGCTCCATGACCGGGCCCACCAGAGGGTGGAGGTGACGAGCGCCGAAGGAGATCACCGGCGTCCCCGCAGCCGCCTCCACGACCTGGCGCGCAGCCGTCGCCCACCCAGAGGAACTGGCCAGCAAGCCGAGGAGCGCCGTCTCCAGGCAGCCGATACGTGAGTAACGGCTCCTGACCCGGAGCACGACCTCCCGCGCCTCCATGGGTGCCCCCTCGTCCAGGGCCCATACCTCGCCCTCCCCATCCAACGCCACCTCGAGAACGGAGAGCACGTCCCGCATCCCGCACAGCACGCCAGCCCGATCGCAGAAGAACTCCATGGTCACGACCGGGTCCAGCCCAGCTCCGGCCAGGGTATCGGCGGCGTGTTGGAAATAGACATCGGCCGCAAGGCCGCGGTAGTACTCCAGCAGCTCAGCCGCAGGCAGATTGGGCACGACCACGTTGCAGACAGTCTATGATGCGACCGCCCCTGGCCCGAGGTCAGGCCGGAGGGACGGTAGAATCACGAGACAGCTGATGCCTGGCCCAAGCCGCGAGCAGGTGCTTCACGCCCTGGCGACGATCATCGACCCCGACCTCGGTCGGGACGTGGTGAGCCTGGGCATGATCAAGGACCTCCGCATCTCCGACGCCGGCGAGGTCGCTTTCACCTTCGAGCTGACGACCCCTGCCTGCCCAGTCCGGGAGCGGTTCCAGACCATGGCCCGCGAGGCCCTGATGCAGCTGGAGGGCGTGACCGCGGTGGACGTCCGGATGACGGCCAACGTCCGCTCCGCCTTCCCCCGCCAGCGTGAAGACCTCCTCCCCGGCGTGCGTCAGACGATCGCGGTGGCCAGCGGCAAGGGCGGGGTGGGCAAGTCCACGGTGGCGGTCAACCTGGCGGCGGCGCTGGCCGGCACGGGCGCACGCACCGGCCTGCTCGACGCCGACATCTACGGTCCCTCGGTGCCGACCCTCACGGGGGTGCGCGAGGAGCCCAGGGTCGTGGAGGGCAAGGTGGTGCCCCTGGAGGCGTACGGCCTGAAGCTGATGTCGATGGGGTTCCTGGCCGGGGCCGACAAGGCGATGGTCTGGCGCGGCCCCATGGTCTCCCGGGCCATCGAGCAGCTGATGACCGATGTGCGCTGGGGCGAGCTCGACTACTTGGTCATCGACCTGCCCCCGGGCACCGGTGACGCCTCGCTGACGGTGGCCCAGCAGGTGCCGCTCACCGGCGTGGTGATCGTCGCCACCCCCCAGGACCTGGCCCTGGAGATCGCCATGAAGGCCCTGCAGATGTTCCGGAAGCTGAACGTGACCGCGCTCGGCCTGGTCGAGAACATGAGCTGGTTCGTCTGCCCGAACTGCGGGCACGAGCACCACGTCTTCGGGCACGGCGGGGCCGAGCGGGCTGCCCAGCGGCTCGGCGTCCCCTTCCTGGGCGGCATCCCGCTGGACGAGGAGATCCGGGTGGAGGCGGACGCCGGCGCCCCCGTGGTTGTCTCCCGGCCCGACTCTCCAGGCGCCCGGGCCTTCCGCGACCTGGCCTCCCAGGTGGCGGCCCGGACCTCCATCCAGTCCTTCCGCCGCCTCCCGGTCATCAACGTTCGTTGAGCGGGAGGCCTGCCCTGCGGGACCCGGACCCCTTCCCCGTCCAGGTCGACCTGATCCGGGCCGAGAACGTCCTCGAGATCACCTGGGAGGACGGCACCCACAGTCGTCACCCCGGGCCGCAGCTACGCTGGGCCTGCCCCTGCGCCGAGTGCCGGGGGGAGGCGGGCCTGCCCGGCCGGCTGGCCACCGTTGACCGGCTCCCCGAGGAGGAGCAGGCACTCGCCAACGTGGCCCTGGTCGGCCAGTACGCCCTCCAAATCGCCTTCGCCAGCGGGCACGCCACCGGCATCTACACCTTCCGCTACCTACGCCAACTGGCCTCCGAGACGGCCCCCGGGACGCCCTGAACCGCCCCCCGGACGGGGCCGTCTGGCTCGGCCGGCGCGGCCGTGGCTGGCCGGGGACGGGCGCAAGCCAGACCGACCCGCGCCCGCCCTCGCCGGTGTCCGGCGGGGGCCCCACCCCGCCGACGTCCCGGCCGACCGGATGACGTGAGCGGATATTGCCGTCCGGTGTCATTTCGCTCTCGAGCCCCCCGGACCTAGCCTCTCGGACAGGCTCCGCGCTGACGCTGCCGTCTCCCCTCGACCGAGGTCCCGACGGTGCCCGTGACTTCAGCGCGGAGACACCGAGATCGTGGCCCGCGATCTCCCACACATCAGGGAGGTGGTGAATGTGACCGACCGCCAAGCCGAGGCCGTGAGGGACCACTCGACACCGGACGCATTGACACGACGTCAGCTGACACGGGCTCTGATCGCCGCCACCATCGGCAGCACGATCGAGTGGTACGACTTCCAGCTCTTCGGGTTCGCCGCGAGCCTCTACCTCAACCGGCTCTTCTTTCCAAGCCAGGATCCGTTCGTGAGTCTCATGGCCGCGCTGGCCACCTTCGCCGTCGGATTCGCGGCCCGGCCGGTCGGGGCCATGATCTTTGGGCACTACGGGGATCGGATCGGCCGCAAGGCCACGCTGATCACGACGCTGTCGTTGATGGGGCTCACCACCTTCGCGATGGGACTCGTCCCCACCTACGCGCAGGTGGGAGCGGCGGGCACGGCCGCCCTGGTGGTCCTGCGCGTGCTGCAGGGCATCGGCGTGGGTGGTGAGTGGGGCGGCGCCATCCTGCTGCCTATCGAGTGGGGTCACCGGACGGACCGACGCGGGTTCTGGGGCAGCTTCCCCCAGATGGGACTCCCGATTGGCATCCTGCTCGGCTACACGGCCCTCCAGGTGTCGACCTCGGCCTTCGGGAAGGACTCCTACTGGGGATGGAGAGCACCGTTGCCGCCGAGTACGCAATAGCACTCACGCGGCACCCCTCACGGGGTTGCCCTTGCGGGCTTCGCGCTTCCCCGCCGCGTGCCCGAGAAGCCCGGGTCTTACCGCGGCTCTGCGCTTCACGAAGGCTCCAACTGAGC
>DATGLL010000196.1:0-7883 GCA_035294145.1 Candidatus Dormiibacterota bacterium
GTGGAGATGTTCTCGCCGCCCGAGATGACGATGTCCTTCTTGCGGTCGCGCAGCTCGATCGACCCGTCCGGGTGCATCACCCCGACATCGCCGCTATGGAACCAGCCGCCGGCGAACACCTGGTCGGTGGCCTCGGGATCGCGGTAGTAGCCCTTCATGACCACGTTCCCCCGCATCACCACCTCGCCGAGGGTCCGACCGTCGGCGGGCACGTCCCGCATCTGCTCGTCCACCACCCGGACCTCGCCGGCCAGCAGGTTCGGCACCCCTTGCCGCGCCCGGTAGCGCGCTCGCGCTTCCAGGGCCAGCTCCTCCCAGCCGAGCGGAGGCACGTTGATGGTGAACGGCCCGTAGGTCTCGGTGAGCCCATAGACGTGCTCCAACTCGAAGTTGAGTTCGGCCATCCGAGCGATGAGGGTGGGCGAGGGCGGGGCCGCGGCCGTGAACACCCGAACCGGCCGTTCCAGAGGAGCAGCGTCGGGATGGTTGGCGAGCAGGGTGAGGACCGTCGGAGCAGCGCAGAAGCAGGAGGCCTCCCCGGAGCGGAAGAGGCGCCAGATCTGGGCCGGGTCAACCCTCGGGATGCAAACGCTGGTGGCACCAGCTGCCGCCACCGCCCAGGGAAACGTCCATCCGTTGCAGTGGAACATGGGCAACGTCCAGAGGTAGCGGGAGCCGACGTCCAAGCGCATGTCGATGGCCATGGCCAGGGCGTTCAGGTAAGCGCCACGGTGGTGGTACATGACCCCCTTGGGCCGACCCGTGGTGCCGGAGGTGTAGTCGATGGCGCAGACCTCGTACTCGTCCTCGAGCCATGGCTCAACCGGGTCCTCCGAGCCCTCGGCCAGGAGCGACTCGAACTCCTCCCCCAGCTCGATCCGACGCGGGCCTGAGGGAGCCTCCTCCAACAGAGGGCGCAGCTCGGGGGTGTGGATCACGAGCCGAGGGTCCGAGTGCCGGAGGATGTAGGCGACCTCGCCGGGGCCGAGGCGAGTGTTGATCGCGACGATCACCCCCCCGGCCTGGAGCACGCCGAAGTGGCCGAGCAGGAGCGGCTCGGAGTTCAGCGCGAGGAACGCCACCCGGTCACCCCTCCTCAGGCCCGACCGGCGCAACGCCGACGCCAGACGACGCGATCGCCCACGCCACTCCCGGTACGTGTAGCGACGCTCCCCGTCCACCACCGCCACGCGATCGGCGTGGACGAGGCCGGCGCGCTCCAAGAAGTGGACCGGCGTCAGCTCCTGGCGGTAGACGCGGCTCTCCGCATGGCCCATCAGTGGATCCTCCGCTCCTGGCCGGACCACTCGCGCTCGCGCAGCACGTACTTCTGGATCTTGCCGGTCGAGGTCTTGGGCAGCTCGCAGAACTCCACCGCCCGTGGGGCCTTGAAGTGCGCGATCCGCGCCCGCACGTGCTCGATGATCTCCCGCTCGGTGGCCGAGCACCCCGGCTTCAAGGTCACGAAGGCCTTGGGGACCTCGCCCCAGGTCTCGTCGGGGATCGCCACCACCGCCGCCTCCAGCACCGCGGGGTGGCTCATCACCGCCTGCTCCACCTCGATGGTGGAGATGTTCTCGCCGCCCGAGATGACGATGTCCTTCTTGCGGTCGCGCAGCTCGATCGACCCGTCCGGGTGCATCACCCCGACATCGCCGCTATGGAACCAGCCGCCGGCGAACACCTGGTCGGTGGCCTCGGGCTGGCCGAAGTACCCCATCATGAGGGTGTTGCCGCGGAGGCAGACCTCGCCGAGGGTCCGACCGTCGGCGGGCACGTCCCGCATCTCCTCGTCCACCACCCGGACCTCGCCGGCGAGGACGTGGGGCACCCCCTGACGCGCGAGGAAGGCCGCTCGGCGCTCGGTCGACCAGGCCTCGAAGCCAGCGGGGGGGACGTTGATGGTGACCGGTCCGTAGGTCTCGGTCAGCCCGTAGAGATGGACAAGCTCGATGCCCAACGCCTCCATCTGGGCGATCAGGGTCGGCGAAGGAGGCGCACCGCCGGTGCACACCCTCACTCGACGACGCAGGCGGTGGGCGGCAGGGTCGTTCGCCAGCATGATGAGGACGGTCGGGGCGGCGTTGAAATGGGTCACGTCCTCCTGGTCCAGGAGCCGCCAGACCTCGGCGGGCTCGACCCGCGGCAGGCACAGGCTGCGGGCCCCCGCAGCGACCACCGCCCAGGTATGGGACCACCCGTTGCAATGGAACATGGGCAGCGTCCACAACATGGTCGAGGCCGGGGTCAGGCGGTTCTCGAGCACCATCGCCACCGCGTTCAGGTAGGCCCCACGGTGGTGGTACATGACCCCCTTGGGCCGGCCGGTGGTGCCCGAGGTGTAGTCCAGGGCGATGAGGTCGTCCTCGCTGCCAAGCCACAGCTCCACCGGCTCCTCGGTCCCCTCGGAGAGAAAGCGCTCGAACTCAGGGCCCAGCTCCACCCGGGTCACCCCGGCCGGCGCCCCCGTCACCCGGTCGGCCAGCTCCGGGGAGAAGAAGAGGAGCCGGCTCCCCGAGTCCCTCAGGATGTAGGCGACTTCCTCGGCCGTGAGCCGGGTGTTGATTGCGACCAGCACCCCGCCGGCCTGGGGGACCGCAAAGTGCGCCAGCAGCAGCGGCTCGGAGTTCAAGGCCAAGAACGCCACCCGGTCCCCCGGGCCCAGCCCCGCGCGCCGCAGCGCCGAGGCGAAGCGACGCGACCTGGCTCGCCAGCGATCGTAGGGATAGGAGACCTCGCCGTCGACGACCGCGATCCGACCCGCGTGGACGGTGCCCGCGCGCTCCAGGAAGTGAACCGGCGTCAGCTCCTGCCGGTAGACAGGTCGATCGGGGTCTTGGCCGGGGCCCCCCCTCATCTAGACCCTCCGCAATCGCTTGGCCTTGAGCTCGGCCCGGGGCAACGACCCCAGCGGCACCAGCCGGCACCCGACGCGGGCGCCCAAGGCCTGGCGGACATCAGCCACGAGCCGCTGGGCCAGTCCATCGTCGTCCGCCTCGGCGCACTCGACCAGCAACGTCACCTCGTCCAGCTCCCGCTCCCGACGATGCTCGATCAGGAACTCCGCGCGGGGCACGTGGCGGCGCACGATGTCCTCGATCTGGGAGGGGAAGAGGTTGACGCCACGAACCGTGATCATGTCGTCGACCCTCCCCAGCAAGCCTCCCACCAGCTTCAGGTACGGGCTGCCACAGGAGCAGGGCTCGCGGCTGACCTCCACGCGATCCCCGGTCCGGTAGCGAATCAGCGGCGCCCCCCACCTCCCCAAGTTGGTGGCCACCAGCTCTCCGCGCATCCCGTGCTCCGCCAACCGGGGCCGATCCGCTCCCTCCTCGAGGACCTCGAAGATGAACTCGGACTCGATCAGGTGCACCCCATCGCGCTGGGAGCAGCTCACCCCGGTGGGGCCCAGCTCGGTCATCCCGGTGTGGTCGAAGCATTGCACCCCCAGTCGCCGCTCGATCCCATCCCGGGTGGCGGGGACGCTGGCCCCCGGCTCCCCCGCGTGGACGCACACCCGGAGGTCCCCTGCGCCCAGGTCAACCCCCATCTCCTCCGCCACCTCGGCGAGGCGCAGGGCATAGGTGGGGGTGCAGCAGAGCACCGTCGCCCCCACCTCAAGGAGAGCACGCACCCGCTGCTCGCTGGTCATGGCGCCTCCCGGGATCACCATCGCCCCGAGTCGCTCGGCACCACCGAAGGCCGACCAAAAGCCGATGAAGGGACCGAAGGAGAAGGCCAGGAAGACCCGGTCGGAGGCGGTCACGCCCGCCGCGGCGTAGACCTGCTCGGCCCAGATCCGGCACCACCACTCCCACGAGTCGCGATCGTCCAGCCAGCGCAGCGGCTGCGTCCCGCTGGAGCCGGAGGTCTGGTGCAGGCGCACGTAGCGCTCGAGGGGGTAGGTGAGGTTGGTGCCGAAGGGAGGATGCGCCTCCTGGTCACGCACCAGCTCGGCCTTGGTGGTCAGGGGAAGGCGATCGAAGTCGTCCCAGCCCCGGACGTCATGCAGACGCTCGCGCCAGAACGGGTTGCTGCGGAGCACGTCCTCCAAGCCGGCCCGCAGGCGCCCGAGCTGGTCAGCCCGGATCTCGTCGAGGGAAGAGGTGGACGATGCTCGCATAGTCCTCCGGGGTATCAATGTCATCGGCCCGACCCACGGCAGGAACAGTATCGAGCAATTCCGGCCGTTCGGCGAACAGTCGTCGAGCGCCCTCGTCCCCCTGGAGCTGCATCAGCTCCGGCCAGAGCGAACGGTCGATGAGAACCGGTGGCCGCCACGCGTCGCGTCCCCCGTAGGCGGCGGCCACAGCGGGGCGGGCGCCCTCTCGACGCCAGGCCTTGAGCAGCATGCTGACCGTGCGTGCCCCGACCAAGGGCTGGTCGCCCAACATGACCAGCGCCCCCGCGATCTCCTCCGGCATCGCGTGGAGGCCAGCCTTGAGCGAGGAGGACTGACCGGTGGCGGCGTCCGGGTTGTGGACGACCGTGGCCGCGTCCTCGACGGCCGCGCGCACTGCCTCCTCGGCGTACACGGCGAGGATGCAGTGACACCCGCCCTCCGAGGCCGCCTCGACGACGTGACGGACCAGGGGCTTACCCCCGACCTCGAGCAGCAGCTTGTTGCGCCCCATGCGGATGGCGGCCCCGGCGGCGAGCACGATCGCCCCCACCGGCAAGGCCCAGGCCGCGATCCGGTGATAGTCGATGGCGCTTGAGTTGAGCCACTCCACCTCGGCCCCGGCCGCCATGCCAGCCTCGGCAAACTCGCGCATCAGGGCTCGATCGCCGTCGCAGACGAGGAGGCGCCGGCCGCTCAGCAACTCCAGGTCAGGCACCTGGCGGGGAAGCCCGATGATCGCCAACGCCCGACAGTCGGGGCGAGCATCGAGATGGTCGAGAGCCGCTTCCAGGTCCCGCCCCCTGACGATGGCGACGTGGGGGCCTTCCGGCTCCCGGTAGATCCTGTCCCTCAGCGGGAGGTCCAGGTCGGACATCAGGTAGACCACCGTCTCGGAATGTACCGAGACCAGCCCGTCCGCGGCCGGGGGCCACCTCCCCGCCACGGGTCGCGAGCAGCTGGGGCCGGGTGGAGATGAGGAGCCGGTCGCCCCCCCTACACTGGGGTGGTGCCCATCCTGGGTGCTCACATCGAAGCCACTGGCGGGCTCCACCTTGCCTTCTCCCGGGCGGCCACGATCGGAGCCGAGGCGCTGCAGGTGCATCCCACCCCACCCCACTACTGGGGATCGCCCAAGCTCAATGACGAGCGGGTCGCTCGGTTCCAGGAAGCAGCCGCCCAAGCCGGTCGTCCCCCCTTCTTCTTCCACGCCATCTACCTGATCAACCTGGCCAGCGCCGACCCGATGCTGCGGCAACGCTCTGAGAGCACCCTGGCCGGCTACCTGGCCACCGCCGATCTGCTCGGCATCGACGGGGTCATCTTCCACACCGGCAGCCACAAGGGGGCAGGGTTCGAGGCCGTCCTTCCCACCATCGCCGAGCACCTGCGGCGGGTGCTGGAGCGAGCAGACCCTCAACGAGCCCGGCTCCTGATCGAGAACAACGCCGGGGCCGGCGGCTGCGTGGGCGCCCGCTTCGAGGAGCTACGGGCCATGATCGACGCGGTCGGCGACCCCAGGGTAGGGACCTGCTTCGACACCTGCCACGCCTTCGCCTCCGGGTACGACCTGCGCACTCCCGAGGCCGTGACCGCGACCTTGGACGAGTGGGACCGGGTGGTCGGAATTGAGCGGCTGGAGGTGGTCCACTGCAACGACTCCCAGGCCGGGCTCGGCTCCAACCGAGACCGCCACGCCAACCTGGGTCAAGGCCAGATCGGCGAGGAGGGCTTCCGGGCGCTCCTCCACGACCCCCGGCTTGCGGCTGTGCCCTTCATCCTCGAGGTGCCCGGCCTCGCTGGCAAGGGGCCAGACGCCGCCAGCCTCGAGGCCCTGCGCCGCCTGGCCACTTTGTAGACCGGGCACGGTATTGAGCCCGGGCGGTTGACTTTCCTGATTCATTGATGTAAGGTTTGCTGACAACGAATTATTCATATCGCTCATCGTTCACCAGCGTCGGGGAAGACGTCAGCGGTCCTTCCCGACCCGGGACGTGAGCGACGAGCCGATCGAGCGACGGGTTCGGTCGGCATGGCTGCAAGCGTGTGATTCGCCGTCGGGCCGGGCCTCCTGGTTGGCGCGCGAAGGAGGAACTACGAATGAGGACGAGCATCGAGCCGCACACCCAGGCCTGGCTGGACGCGATCGCTGGCGCCCCCCCGATCAACGAGCTCTCGCCCCACGAGGCACGCGAGGCACTGCGCTCGATCCAGCGGAGCGTCCCGGTCCGGCCCTCGACGGCCACGGTCGAGGAGGGCGTCATCCCCGGTGGCCCGACGGGCGAGGTCGAGGTCCGTATCGTGAGGCCGGAGCGCCCCCGGACGGGGCTGCCCCTGCTCCTCCACTGCCACGGCGGCGGCTGGATCCTTGGGGACGCGGACACCCACGAGCGCCTGGACCGCGAGCTGGCCGGCGAGGCGGGAGCGGCGGTGGTCTTCGTGGGGTACACGCCAGCGCCGGAGGCGCACTACCCGGTGCAGAACGAGCAGGCCTACGCCGTCTTGGAGTGGGCGGCCAAGCACGGCTCCGAGATCGGTGGAGACCCGGCCCGGATCGGCCTGGTCGGCGACAGCGTGGGGGGGAACATGGTCGCGGCGCTCACCCTGATGGCGAAGGACCGGGGCGGCCCACCGATCCGGGCCCAGGTGCTCTTCTATCCGGTCGCTAATGCCGCCTTCGACACCGACTCCTACCGACGCTACGCCGAGGGCCCCTGGCTGACCCGGGCCGCGATGGAGTGGTTCTGGGACGCTTACCTTCCCGAGGAGGGCCCACGCTCGGAGGCCACCGCCTCCCCCCTGCGGGCGTCGATCGACGAGCTGCGGGGGCTGCCTCCGGCCCTGGTCGTCAACGGCGAGCACGACGTGCTCCGCGACGAGGGCGAGGACTACGCCCGCAAGCTCGCCCGGGCCGGCGTCCCCGTCACCCAGGTCAGGTATGGCGGCACGATCCACGACTTCGTGCTGCTCAACCCCATCGCCGAGACCCCGGCTCCGCGCACCGCCATCCCCCAGGCCGGGCGATTCCTACGCGACGCCCTCGGCTCGGAGCGGTGAGGTGACGGCACCTCAGCGAGGATCACGCTCACGGTCGACGGCACCCCCCACCGGCTGACGGTGGACACCCGGACCACGCTCCTGGACGCGCTGCGGGAGGCTCTGGGCGTCACCGCGCCCAAGGAGGGCTGCGACCACGGCCAGTGTGGCGCCTGCACGGTGTTGCTGGACGGCCGTCGGGCGTTCACTTGCCTGGCCCTGGCCGTCGCCCACGACGGCGCGGAGGTCATCACCGCCCGGGGACTGGAGCGGGACGGCCGGCTGCACCCGGTGCAGCGGGCCTTCCTCGACCACGACGCCCTGCAGTGCGGCTACTGCACGCCCGGCCAGATCTGCTCCGCGGTCGGCGTCCTCGACGAGGCCGCCCGCGGCTGGCCGAGCGCCGTCACCGCTCCCGGCCACCCGCGGGCCACCTTCCTCGCCGGCGGTACCAACCTGGTCGACCACCTGAAGCTCGGCATCGCCACCCCGGAACTCGTGGTGGACGTGAGCCGGCTGCCCCTCGACCGCATCGAGGAGCTGCCCGGGGGCGGGGTTCGGATCGGCGCCACAGTGCGCAACGCCGACCTGGCCGCTGACGGGAGCATCCGGGCCCGTTACCCGGTGCTGGCGCAGGCGTTGCTGGCGGGGGCGTCGGGCCAGCTGCGCAACCTGGCCACCACCGGTGGCAATCTGCTGCAACGCACCCGCTGCCTCTACTTCCAGG
>DATGLL010000197.1:0-40478 GCA_035294145.1 Candidatus Dormiibacterota bacterium
CCGCTGGCTCCACTCGGGCACGCCTCCCGTCCGGCTCGGCGGGTCGGTCACCTGATCCTGGGGGACGCCCCGGCGTGACCGCCCGCTCGCGTGCCCTCTGCGGATCAGCGCCCCGACCTGGATCGTCAGGTGGCGCGTGTCCCCACCTGGGCGGCCCAGGAGGGGCGCGCCGTCGGGCGGATCGTGACCGAGATCGGCTCGGCGTTGAGCGGGAAGCGTCGGCAGCTCCTGGCCCTGCTGCGGGAGGCGGCCGTGACCACCATCGTGGTCGAGCATCGGGGCCGCCTCGCGCGGCTCGGGGCCGAGGAGGTGGAGGCCGCACTCGCCGCCCAGGGCCGGCGATTGGTGGTCGATCCTTTGGGCCGGGCGCGCATCCCGGCCGCCACCCTGAGGCGGGTTGGGGAGCGAGCGGTGGCGGTCTTCCGGGTCGAGCTCCAGCGGCCGCAGGGGTGCCCCACGAGGGGTCCCCATCGGAGCACGCTCCGATGGGGTGCCCCGAGACGAGTCCCGATGGGGTCCCCAGGCCGGCCTCGTGGGGAGTCCCCAAGCCGGACCACCCTGATCCGGCCTCGACGGTCGGGGTCGATGTCGGGGTGCGCTGGTTGGCCACCATGGCCACCGCCGAGGGCGTGATCGAGCGGGTGCCCAACCCGGCCCCGCTGGCCCGGAACCTGACCCTGCCCCGTCGGCGCTCCCGGTCCCTCTCCCGCAGCCAGTGCGGCTCGAATCGCTGCCGGCGCAAGGAACGGCGCCGAGCGCGGCTCCAGGGGCACCTCGCCGCCATCCGGCGCCACGAGATCCCTCGGCTCACCACCCGGCTGGCCACACCCACGGCTGGATCTTGAGGGAGGGGCTGGACGCCGCAGCGCTGGCCGAGCTCCGCCGGCAGCTTCGTTACCAGACCCCCTGGTACGGCTCGGAGGTGGTGGAGGCCGAGCGGTACCTCCCCGGCTCGAGGACCTGCCATGGCTGCGGCTTGGTCCAGGACCTCGGGGGGGCCGAGCACTGGAGGGGTGACGGCGGTGGGGCGCGCCATCAGCGCGATGACCACGCCGCGCTCAACCTGGCGAGGTATCGGCCCGGGGCACCCCACCAAGTTGGCTTGGTGGGGGCCCCGCCCGTCGGCTCCGTTGGAGCCTTCGGGAGGCGCAGAGCCGCGGTCAGGGGGCCCCACGAGGCCGGCCTCGTGGGGCCCCGGTGAGGCCCGGGCTTCCCGGGCACGCGGCGGGGAAGCGCGAAGCCCGCGAGGGCAACCGCGTGAGGGGTGCCGCATGAGACTATCGCTTACTCAGTGGCAACGGAAGGCAGTAGTGTAGTAGGCGATGAGAGGGTAGGGAGAGGAGGGCGCAAGGGTTAATGGTTGAGCCCACCCCGTCACGAGCTGCCGATCCCGCGGGCCTGGTGGTGTTGGTCCGAGGAGATGTGGAGGAGCTGGATGCCCTGCGGGCGGCGTGGCTGGCGGCCGAGATGGTCGGCTCGCCGCTTGTGGGGGCGGTGCTCCCCGATCCCCGGCCGGGCCTGGACCTGTTGCGCGTCATGGCCGGGGAGGCAGTCACCCGTTGGCTCGATTGGCGAGATCTCGTGATCAGGGTGGCGGGCAGCACCGTACGCTGCCTGGTCGTCGCTGCAGCGACCTGGCGAGCCGCAGCCCGAGCGATCTGGCCGGCGGTGGAGCGCTGCGCCGTGTACATCCAGCATCGCCGTCCAGCCGTGCCAGCACGGCATGTGCTCCTGGCCGTCGACTCGGCTGGGACCAACGCTGCCCTGGCCAGACATCTGGCCAATCTTCCCCTGGGGCCGGGGATTCGGGTTACGGTGGGCCACGCTGCCAGGCCCTCCTGGGCCTGCTCTCTGGCCGGAGCCCTCGGTTATGCCCCGGAGGTCGTCATCCCTGGGTGGGAGCCGACGTTGCCCTGGCCGCCGGTCCCGCCCGATGCCGGCGCGGCCTGCGTCTACGCCACACCTCTTTGGGGCATCCGCGCCCTCGCCCATGAGCTGCACCCTGACCTGGTGGTGTTGGGGCTCCATGCCCATCGGCTTCGTCGCCCCTCCCTGGCGCATCCCACTGCCTGGGTCCTTTCGCGGGAACTGGAGACCGACGTGGCGCTCTGCCCCCTCGAGCGAGACGCCACCCTGTCAGACAGGTAGCTCCGCTCGGCCCGGTCACGATCCGGGCGCCGTTAGCGGAGGACCCATTCGTTGTCCTTGAGCACTGGGACGACGGCCCCACCGGGCTCCAGACCATCGACCTCGATCTCGGGTCCCCCGATCATGAGGTCCAGGTGCATGCGCGACACGTTGATGCTGGGAGCCGCCAGCGGAGCCTCGTCGTCGCTGACCGTGAAAGCCAACCCCTGGCCAAGAGCGATGTGGCTGGTGGCGTTCTCATCGAGCAAGACGGCGCGGAAGATGAGATTCATCTGGCCGACCCGGGAGGTCCCGTCGACCAGAGCTACCTCCCCAAGGCGCCTGGCCCCGGGATCGGAGGCCAGCAGCTGCCGGATCAGGTCCTCCCCGATTGCGGCTCGGGCCTCGGTCACCTGTCCCTCATGGAACCGCAGTTCAAGCCCTTCGATCGTGGCTGCCCCCAACGGCTGGGGCCGTGTGACTCGAACGGTACCCTCGGTACGGGTCGGATCCGGGGTGGTGAAGACCTCCTCCGTGGGCAGGTTGGGTAGGTGGGGATGGCCCCAGATCGTGCGGAGGTCGGCGGCGAGCCAGCGGGCGACCGGCAGGAGCCCGACAAGGAGATCGGTGCCCGGGCCCCGGAAGCGGAGGGCGTGGAAGCGCCGGGCGTCCAGCAGCTGGGCTCGTTCCTTAAGCCGCGCTATGTGCTGCCGCCAGGCAGCCGTCGGATCGGGCTCGTCGAGGCGCATGACCCGTTCGATCGCCTCCCAGAGCCGCTCCAGCGCCGAGTGGCCGAAGATGGCCCTTGACCAGCCCTCAGTTGGGGCGGCCACGATCGACCAATTGGTGAGTCGTGCGTTCACCGTCTGGAGGGTGGTCGCCTGGAGTTCCGTCATCCTCGCCCGCGCCACCCGGGCCCCGTCCTGGCCCGTCAGCAAGTCGGGGTTGGGAGGCCCATGAAGGGTGAGGCGGGCGGCCTGACGAGCCGCAGCGTCCTCGATGCGCTGCACCAGCCAGGGTGGGGTCCAATCCAGGGCCTCATCCGGAGCCAGCGCTACCTGGGCTAGGGTCACATGGTCATCGGTGTAGCGCACGTCCACGTGGTGGGCCCCTGCGGCGTAGGCGGCGAAGGCGAGGCGACGGACGAGAGGGGCATGCTCCACGTAGGCGTCGATCAAGAGATCCTGGCCCGGGAGCAGGTTGAGACCCACCTCGATCACCAGCCGGGCGTAGCGGTCGAGCCGTTTCTCCTCGATCACCGATGTGTGCAGGGTAGTACGCGTTCATGGTTTCTCGCCGATCGCAACCCGGGCCTGTGCCTCCGCGCGCCTTTGTGAGGGCGAGGGCCGAGGCAGCCGGCGGTTGGCCCGCCCCCGAAGCTAGGGCTCCAGCGCCGCCTGGAGCTCGGCTAGGTGGCCCCGCTGGTGGGCGTACATCTGCTCCAACGCCTCGCGGAGTGGTCGTCCGGCCTGGGGACCGATCGAGGTTCGCGCGCTAAGGTCGGCCGCCATCAGAGCCGCCTGGAGGGCGACGGCGCCGGCGTGCAGCTCCCTCACCAGCTCGGTTGGCGTCCGCTCGCGTCGTCGTCGCAGCTGAGATGCGTTCCAGCGATCGGGGTCGAAGGGCTGGCCGGTCCCGGTGGCCTGGCTGCCCTCGCCCGCCGATGCCACCACCCCGGCCAGGGCCGCCTGGGTGCTGGAGAGGTGCGCCAGCAGGTCCCGGGCCTCCCAGCTACCCTCGGCGTGGACCCTCCGCTGCCACGGCCGCTCGCCATGCTCGAGCGCCGCCGTCTCACGGGCTAGGGACCAGAAGGCGGCCACCACGGCGGTGCGCTCTAGGTCAAGGGCCAGCTCCGCAGGTCGCACCAGAGGGATGTCGTGAGGGGAGTCGTACCACCGCACCTGAGCGTCGGGCCGGAGCTGTCTCACCCCCTCTACGGCACGCCGACGCCACTCAAGGGCCGAGGACGGGGCGTCTGGCCATGGCCGTTCCGCCATCGCCAGCAGCAGCGGACCCTCGGTCCGAGGGAAGAGCCGTCGGGGCTCGAGATCGTACAGCCAGCGCACGATTTGCTCGCGGATCGGGGCGCTCAGGGTGGGGACCAGGCCGTCGGCGTGTTCCACCAGGCCCGCCTCTACGAACCTCAAGAGGTCATCACCCCAGGCGTCGGCGAGGAACGAGCGTTGGGCGGCCACTGCCTCGGTGAGGTCTCGGTAGTGAGGCAGTGGGGGCTGCAATCGCTGGGATGCCTCCTCCCAGGGCATCCGATCCCGCAGGGCGGCCACCGGACCGTCGACCATGACCAGCCCACCGGTCCGCTCGGGGTGGGTGGCGGCAAAGGTCAGCGCCACCGCGGCCCCCCAGGAATGGCCGACCAGCACGGGTCGTTCCAGCTCCAGCTCTTGGGTCAGCTTGACCAGGTCTCCGATCAGCTCGGTTCCTGTGTAGCCGGCTGGGGGACGATCGGATGGACCGTGGCTCCGCTGGTCGAGCGCGACCATGCGCAGGCCCGGCAGCCGGCTGGCGACGCGTTCCCAGATACGGGCGTTCGAGCTCAACCCATGGAGGAACAGCAGGTTCGGCCAGGCCGACAGCCGCGACGGGCGCCACTCTAGATAATGAAGCCTTACCCCGTCTCGCTCGATCCAGCCTTCTTGCACCCAACGATTCTAGAGACGGCCGGGGAGGTCGGGCCCGCCTGGAGGCATTGGGGGTCGGTCACGGGCAGGGCGCCGTCAGCGCTGGAGCTTGAGGCTCACCTGGAGCCTCGGCCTGGGCAGGGGTTGGCGACGAGGCTTGGTCAGGGCGAGGAGGCTCTGCTGGCGCCCCTTGGGGCCAAGGGTGAGCACGAGCTGCCAGGCGCGCCGAAGGAGGGGGGCGGCCTGCGACTCGGCCGCGATCGCCTCACGGGCGAAGTCTTCCCCCCAGACCTGATGCCAGGCGTCGAGCAGCACGAGGTTGACGTTGGCGTGGCTGGCGAACTCGGCCCGTTCCTGCTTCTTGGGCCCGTCCAGGCCGTTGTCGGCCAGCAGTCGACGGGTGAGGTGGCGGCTCAACGTCGCCTGCTTGAGTTGCCGTCCCAGGTTGGCCTTGAACTGAAGGGGGAAGGTGGTGGTCTCGCCGGCGTGGACCAGCGAGTGGATGAAAGTGCCCTTGAACCCGAGGCCGGAGACCTGGGTGAGGGCCTCGACCAGGCGATCCCCATCCTGCTTCCAAATTGCCTGGTACTCTTCCGCCGCTCCCACCAGCTCCGAGCGGTCGGCCTCGGGATGGATATGGAGAGTGAACACCCCATCGGCGAGCATACCGAGGAAAGATGGTGCTCGCCAGGGGCGTTGGGCGCTCAGGACGAGCTGCCTGCCGGGGCCAGCGTGCATGAGGGCTCCCAGGCTGGGACCGAGGCGATGGGCAGGATCGGGTGGCGCCAGCCACGCGCCCTCCCAGGGCCTGGTAGGCTCCAAGTCGGTGGACCACCTCGCCCCTTCCTTGCTAGCCTTGCTGGCCTTGGCTGCAGGGGTGCTGTCGTTCAGCTCCCCTTGCACATTGCCGTTGGTGCCCGGCTACTTGGGATACCTCTCTGGCGTGGGTTCCCAGCGGGGACGTACCGTGGGGGCTGCTGCCCTGTTCGTTCTTGGTTTCTCCCTGGTCTTCACCGCCTTGGGCGCAGGTGCCTCAGGGGTGGGGACGCTCCTGGCCGGGCACCGGCTGTTGCTGGATCGGGTGGCGGGCGCGCTGATCGTCCTCCTGGGGTTGATGGTGATGGGCTTGATCCGGTTGCCGCTGCTCATGCGCGAGGGCCGGCCCCTGCTCGAGCACGTCCGGCCGGGGCCGTCCGGTGCGCTGCTCTTGGGGATAGCGTTTGCCGTGGGCTGGACTCCCTGCGTGGGACCGGTGCTGGGGGCCATCCTCTCCCTGGCCATCACTCAGGCCACCGCTCTGGCGGGAGCTTCGTTGCTTCTGTTGTACTCCCTGGGGCTGGGCCTTCCCTTCCTGGCCGCGGCCGTTTGCCTAGAGCGATTTCGCTCCGTCAGCAACTGGCTTCGCCGGCACGCGGTCATCATCGACGTGGTTGGGGGAGGGCTGCTGGTGGGGATGGGCGTGTTGGTCTTCCTCGACCGGCTGACCCAGGTGCTGGCACCGGCTCTGGGACTCTACGCTCAGCTCCGCTGGCCGCCGATCTGAGAACGCTGACGGAGTCGTCGCCGCTCCCGGTTGATGTTCCCGTTCGGCGTCCCCCCACCCCTCCTCGCCGGCGCCTTCAGGGTCGGGTCGGGTGTCCGTGCCCGCCATGATGGAGGGCTCGCCCCCCGGGCATGGGTCCACATGCTTACAAAGCCTTAACAGTCGCTTTCGCAACCGAGTCGACCCCCGCCTTGTAATTCTTGGCGTGCTGCAGGAGTGGACGGCCGGGGCGCTCCGCGTGCATCGTGCGGGCATGGCCGAGCCGCATGAGCTGGCTCGCGCCGCCCGCGGGGGTGACCTTGGGGCCTTCGAGTCGCTGGTTCGCCAGTACCAGCGACGGGTGTACGGCTTCGCCTACCAGTTCTTGCGGGACCCGGATGAGGCCCAGGACCTGGCTCAGGAGGTGTTCGTCCGCCTCTATCGCAATCTCAGTCACTTCGATCCGGAACGACCCTTCGAGCCCTGGTTCTGGCGCCTGGCTGCCAACGTGGCAGCCACCTACCGGCGACGGCGACCGGCGCCGACGGCCGAGTTGCCGCCTACCGCGCCGGCAGCCTCCCGTGAGGACGGGTTGCCTTTGGAGCAGGCGCTGGCTGACCTTAGTCAGGATCTGCGCCTCCCTCTCTTGCTTCATTACTACGTCGATCTTCCCCTGGATCAGGTCGCGGCGGCTATGGGGCTCAGCCTGAGCGCGGTCAAGTCCCGGTTGCACCGGGCCCGTGCCGTCCTGCGACGCGTCCTCGTGGACGAGGAGGAGGGGTGATGCCCACAGGAGCCCCACGTGAGCGATCCGGGCCTCAGCCCGGTTGTGTAGAGACGAGAGGACAGCTGGAGGCTCTGGTCGACGGAGATCTCCCGGAGACGGAGGCGGTATGGGCCCATCTGATGAGGTGTCCCGCCTGCCAGGCTCACTACCGAGAGGCGTGCAGCCTTCCGCAGCGGCTATCTGCCATCCGCTCCCCCGAGCCCTCTGCTGACCTCGTGCCAGGGGTGCTGGCGCGCGTTCGGGCGG
The DNA here is from genome assembly GCA_035294145.1 of Candidatus Dormiibacterota bacterium. Classification (GTDB taxonomy): domain Bacteria; phylum Chloroflexota; class Dormibacteria; order Dormibacterales; family Dormibacteraceae; genus CADDZO01. Next base: position 7,322 of record DATGLL010000197.1, read on the forward strand.
AGCGGATCGGGCCAATCCGGCTCTGGAGCCCGCTCATCGCTGAGCTGGTGCTGTTCACGGTGGTGATCTGGTACCTGTCCGGCCTTCGCGGTTTGGCCCGCCTGGTGCAACGCGCGGCCTCGGATGTGGGGGCCCTGGCTGGATGGGGGATCGGACTCTCCTCCTTGCCGGCGGTTCCGCCCGGCGATGTCTTCCTCCTGCTGGTGTCGGGGTTGCTCGTGGTGGTGACCCTGTACCATCTGTCCCTACTCACGACCAGGCTGGGGCCAGGGCTCCTCTGACGTGCTGCGATGGCGATGGATCGGCTTGGTGTGCGGGCTCCTGGTGGTGGCGGTGGTGCTCGCCGGGGTCGACTCGACGGCCCTCCGGCCCTTCTTTCCACACCCGCTCCCCGTGCGCCGAGTCCCCTTCCGCCCCGAGGCCAGGCCCATCTTCCCCTTCGACCCGGGGATCCGCGAACTGGTCTTTGCCCGGTTTGGCCCGGTGGGCGGCCTATATACGTTCTGGTGGTTCCTGAGCGTGGGAGCGGGGGCCATCCTGCTGGCGCTCGCTGTACTGGTCGCGGTCCCGGGACGAGCCCGGCGTGCCACCGAGCGCATGGCCAGGGCCGGGTTCTCGTTGATCCTTGTCGCCGGCGTGGCCACCCTGTTGCTCTCCCTGGCCGCGACGGTGCTCATGTGGACCTCGTTCGTGCTGGCCTGGGGCGTGGCCTTCGTGTGGGGGCTCGCGGCCCTGGGCATGCTCTTCGGCCTGTCCTGTCTGGCCTTGGCGCTCGGCCGCTGGCTATGCGTGCGGTTGGGCCCGATCCCGTCGCTGCCCGCAGCGGCGGTTGCGTTGCTCGCGTTCTTCGACATCGGGCTGATCCCGGTGGTCGGCTGGGTCGTCCTGGGCTTGCTCCTGGCCGGCGCGCTCGGGCTGGCCGTGCTCACGCGCCTCGGCTCGGCCACGGGCTGGAGCCTTGAGGAGCTGGACCGGTGATGGCTGCCGGCGACGTCCCCGGCGTGGGCCACCGGTTGGGTGCGATCCGCCCGACCTCAGGGCCGGGACGGGGCACCCTGAAGGGGGGCTTGGCCCTCTCAGACCCCTCTCGAATCTCAGACGTGGAGGCTGATTCGTGATCCGTAACATCCAGGTCTTGCCCCAGCCCTCCAGGCGCCTCGATCGGCTCCGCAACCCGCGGACGCTGCTCGTGGTGCTGGTGGTGGTGGTGGTGGTGCTGGCCGCGGTGACGATCAAGGACGTGTTCTTCCCGACCGCGAGCACCCAGGTGCCAGGGCGGCTGGTTGCGGTCTCGGAGGGCACGGTGACCGCCACGGTTACCGGCACCGGCTCGATCCTGCCCGCCAACCAGGCCAACGTCAACTTCAAGGTCGGGGGGACACTGACCGAGGTGGACGTCAAGGTCGGGGACCAGGTCAAGGCCGGGCAAGTGCTCGCCAAGATCGATCCGACCCCGGAGCAGGAGGCGCTGCAGCAGGCCCAGGCCCAGCTCCAGAGCGCCGAGGCCAACCTCCAGGCGGCGCAGGATCCAGCCTCGCCTGCCCAGGTGACCCAGCTCCAGCACAACCTAGCTGCTGCCCAGCAGTCGTACAACGACACCGCTGCCTTGGTGAACCTGACCAATCAGCAGGACGCCCAGGCGGTCGCGCAGGCTCGGGCGCAGTACAACGCCGACCAGTGCGGCACGGCCTCCGCCAACGCGAGCAAGTGCCCGAGCGATGAGCAGGCACTGACCAGCGCCGAACAGAAGCAGCAATCGGACGCTCTCAGCGGCCAGCAGCGGCTCGATCAAGCGAGCCAGAGCGTGACCAGCGCTCAGGACGCCCTCAACGTCGCCACCCAGCCCAAGCCGGGCTCGGTGCAGCAAGCTCAGGCCCAGGTGGTGACCGCTCAGGCGCAGGTGAACACCGCTCAGCAGAATCTGAACGCCACCACCCTCACCGCGCCTATCTCCGGGGTGGTGACCCAGGTCAACGGCTCGGTTGGTCAGACCATCGGCGCTGGCTCGGGTGCTGCACAGGCAACGAGCGGAGGAAGCACCTCGTCGGCCTCCTCGACCGGTGGCGCTTCGGGTGGGGGGGCTTCCTCCTCGGCCGGTGGCGCTTCGAGCCCCACGACCTCATCGGGATCGGGCGCCTCCAGTTCGGGTGGGTCGAGCGCTTTCATCACCATCGCCGATACCTCCAGCTTCCAGGCCGTCGTCCCCTTCGCTGAGGTGGACGCAGCCAAACTGCAGTCGGGTCAGCAGGCTTCGATCACCTTCCCTGCCATCCCCAACCTGACCATCACCGGGACCTTGCTCAGCGTCAGTCCGGTCGCCCAGGTGGTCTCCAACGTGGTCGACTACGTTGCCACCTTCAACCTCCTCCAGAACGATCCTCGGCTGCGCTCAGGGATGACTGCCAACGCCAGCGTGATCGTGCAGCAGGTCCAGAACGCGCTCAGCGTCCCCAACCTGGCTATTCGCAACCAGGGAGGCACCACCGTGGTCGACGTCTATCGCAATGGCAAGGTGACCCCGGTTGAGGTCGAGGAGGGGCTGGTCGGGGACACCGCCACCGAGGTGAGGGGAGACCTCCGCCCCGGCGAGGAGGTGGTGCTGCCGACGACCCAACTGGGGGTGACCGGGGTCGGAGGAGCGGCGGGCGCCGGCGGGGGACGTGGCGGCGGCTTCGGCGGCCTGGGTGGCCTCGGGATCCTGGGGCGGGGATGATCACGCTTGAGGGCGTGACCAAGGTCTACCGCATGGGCAAGGTCGAGGTGCCCGCTCTGCGAGGGATCGACCTGCACGTGGACGAGGGTGAGTTCGTGGCCATCATCGGGGCCTCGGGCTCGGGCAAGAGCACCCTTATGAACATCCTTGGCTGCCTGGACGTACCCACCAGCGGGCGCTACGTGCTCCAAGGCATCGACGTGGCCGAGCTGGACGACAACCAGCTCGCGTTGGTCCGCAACCGTTTGGTTGGCTTCGTCTTCCAGTCCTTCAACCTGATCCCGCGGGTGAGCGCCCTCCACAACGTGGAGATGCCGCTGATCTACTCCGGGATCCGAAGAGACCGTCGGGCTCGAGCCCTGGCCGCCCTTGAGGCGGTCGGGCTCGGAGACCGGGCCGAGCACCAGCCCTCGGAGCTGTCCGGTGGCCAGCAGCAACGGGTGGCCATCGCCCGGGCGCTGATCACCGATCCTGCCATCCTGCTTGCGGACGAGCCCACCGGCAACCTCGATACCGAGTCCAGCCGAGACATCATGCGTTTGTTCGTGGAGCTCAACCGTGAGGGACGGACCGTGATCCTCATCACCCATGAGCCCGACATCGCCGCCTACGCCCAGCGAGTGGTCAGGATCCGGGACGGCCTGGTCGTGACCGACGAGCGCTCTCCGGCCGCGACCCACGTGCCCGACGGAGGAGGATGGCGGTGAGCGTCCTCGAGGCGCTACGGGTGGCCTGGAGCGGCTTGGCCGCCAACCGCTTGCGTTCGGGCCTGACCATGCTCGGCATCCTCATCGGGGTAGGCGCCGTCATCCTGCTGGTGGCGGTCGGCAACGGCACCAGCGCTGCCGTCCAGCGGCAGATCCAGGCTTTGGGCTCGAACCTGATCGTGGTCTTCCCCGGTAGCGCCACCTCGGGTGGCGTTCAGCAGGGGTTCGGCTCCGCCTCGACCTTGACCATGGCCGACGTCCAGGCGCTCCAGAACCCTCAGAACGCGCCCGACGTGGCCGCGGCCATCCCCAACACCCAGGGGCGGGCTCAGGTGACGTACGGGAACCTGAACTGGGCCACCAGCCTGACCGGCACCACTCAGGACTTCCCCTCGGTGCGCAACTATCAGGTGGCCGAGGGTCAGTTCTTCACCGCCAACCAGGTGGCAGCCGATGCCAAGGTGGCGGTCCTGGGGGCAACGGTGGCCCAGAACCTCTTCCCCAACGGCCAGGATCCGATCGGACAGTCGATCTTCATCAACCATCAGGCCTTCCAGGTGATCGGGGTCCTGGCTCCCAAGGGCACCTCGGGTTTCACCAACCAGGACGACTTCGTGGCCGTCCCCATCACCTCCGCCTGGGCTTACCTCCTTGGTGGTCGCAACACCAACGTGCAGCAGATCTACGTCGAGGCTCGCAGCCAGCAGGCCATGCAGGCTGCACAGACGGAGGTCACCGACACCCTGCTTGAGACCCACCACATCAGCGACCCCACTCAGGCCGACTTCCAGGTCCTCAACCAGGCTGACATCCTCAACACAGCCTCACAGACCACTCAGACCCTCACCATCTTGCTTGGTGCCATCGCCGCCATCTCGCTCGTGGTGGGTGGCATCGGGATCATGAACATCATGCTGGTCACCGTGACCGAGCGAACCCGGGAGATCGGGATCCGCAAGGCGATCGGGGCCCGCCGCAGCGATGTCCTGCTGCAGTTCCTCATCGAGTCCATGTTCCTGTCGGCGGTTGGCGGGGTGCTGGGGATCATCGTCGGGGCGCTGGGGGCGGCGGTGCTGCCGCGCCTGGTGGCGGGGATGACGACGGTGGTGTCGCTGCCCTCGGTGTTGCTGGCCTTCGGGGTCTCGGTCGGCATCGGCCTCTTCTTCGGCATCTACCCGGCCAACCGGGCAGCGCGCCTCAACCCCATCGAGGCGCTCCGCTACGAATGAACAAGCAACGGAGGAGGATGCGTTGAACGTCAAGGTCGTGATCGCTGGGCTGGCCGTGTTGGTCGGCCTTCTGGCTGGCTTCTACGGTGGCTACAACTTCGGCCAGGCGCATGCAGCGAGCAGCACCAGAGGCGCGACTGCTGGCCTCACCCAGGGCCAGGGTACCCAGGGGTTCGCGGGGGCTGCCTTCGCCGGTTGTCCTAGCCCGGGGGCGTCGCCCCGTCCGAACGCCGGCGCGAACGGCCGCAGCGGGGCGACGGGGACCATCTCGCTCCTGACCTCCGACAGCTTTACCGTCCAGAACCCACGCTGCAACACCAGCGTCAAGGTCACCTTCGCCCCGTCGGTGATCATCCGCAAGACCGTCGATGGGCAGGTGTCGGACCTCCAGAACAACCAGACGGTGACGGTCCAGGGACAGCGCCAGCCCGACGGTAGCATCAGGGCGACCACGATCACGATCGTGCCCGCTGGGGCGGGGGGCTTCGGCGGACTGGCTGGGGGCCGGGGAGCCGGCTTCGGTGGCCAGGGGGGTAGCGGCCAAGGCTGAGCTTGACCGGTCTGGCCCGTCGTCCCGCGCGGTGGCCTGGAAGGGGATCCTTGCCGTCGGCTTCCGCCGTGTGCCCGGACGGCGGGCCACCTCGGTCCAAGCCCCGACGTTTGGATGGCGGGGGTCCTCGGGGGAAGGGGCCGACCGAGACGGGGGCAGGGAGATCGCGTGCTGCCGTGCTGGTGGCGCCTGGCCCCATCGGGCGGTGCCACCGGGGCGTGGGGCGCCACCGTGACCAGGCCCGCCTGGTTGGTCGTGGCCGCGATCTTCAGCCTGGGTGGGCTGGACCTTGGGATGCGAGGGTGGCTCGGTTGGACCCCGTGGTTCCTCGCTGGCATGGGCGGCGGCATCGTCTGTGCGCTCCTCGGTAGCTTGATCTACGATGCGCTCATCGGGCCTTGGGGACGTGGCCGGTGACGGCCAGGGCGTGGCCCGACTCCACGCGGTGGTCCGCGGGTTCGTGCAGGGCGTGGGCTTCCGCTACTTCGTGCTCCACCGTGCCCGCGCCGCTGGGCTCCGAGGGTGGGTCCGCAACCGCTCCGACGGGAGCGTGGAGTGCCTGGCCGAGGGCCCACGGCCGGTTCTGGAGGCGCTGATCGAGGATCTCCGTACCGGGCCGCGTCCGGCTCGGGTCACGGAGGTGGAGCTGGAGTGGCAGGACGCGCGGGGGGACCTGCCTGGCTTCGACGTGATCGCTTGAGCGCGATTCCGCCTCTGAGTCGCCCACCCCGATCCTCTCCCCCTGGCCCTGCCGCTCCCCTCCCTGGTCAGCCCGGGTCCCGTGGTGGACGCGGGAGGCGAGCGTCGCTTGACGGCTCGACCCTGAGGTACAATCGAGCCGTCGCCTCACGGGAGGTGGCCGCTCACGGTCCTCGACATGGTTTCTCGAACGGGCCCGTGCGGTTGTGGTCGAGGTTCGAGAAACACGTGGAGTTCGAGATGTCCGTCGGGACCATCAAGAAGATCGTGGCGGGTCGAGGCTTCGGCTTCATCCAAGCCGAGGACGGTCGTGAGTACTTCTTCCACCGCAGCGAGATCGACTCGTCGATGGATTTCGACTCGCTCAGCGGAGGGGAGCGCGTCTCCTTCGACGTGCAGTCGAGTCCGAAGGGGCCTCGAGCCTCGAGGGTTCGCTTCGCCTGACGGCTGGGCGGGTGCCCAGCTGTTGCTGCTGATGCCCAGCCGGAGTTCCCACGGGGTCTCGTATCCCGTGGGAGCTCCCTTCGTTGCTCTCACCTCCTAGGCCCGGGCCGCTCGACGGCGGGACGGTCCGATGAGGCACAATCGGGGCACCGTTGGATCGCATCTTGCTGGAGGGGATGGCCTTCTTTGGCCGTCATGGTGTCTTCCCGGCCGAGCGCGAGCTGGGCGGCCATTTCACGGTGGACGTCGAGCTGGACGTCGACCTCTCACGGGCTGTCGCCAGCGACCGGCTCCAGGACACGGTCGACTACACCCGTGCCTACACCCTGGTTCGTGAGGTGGTCGAGGGGGAGCAGTGCCATCTGTTGGAGACCGTGGCCAGCCGGATCGCAGAGCGTCTGCTCGAGCTGGAGAGGGTGCAACGTGCGCGGGTCAGGGTGCGGAAGCGGCCGCCGTTGCCGGGGGAGTTCCGTGCATTTGGCGTGGAGGTGACTCGGGAGCGGTGAGACGCGTCGCCTACTTCGACTGTCCCTCCGGTATCTCCGGCGACATGGCCCTGGGGGCCCTCTTGGATGCTGGGGCTGGGCCGACGCTGGACGTCGTCGTGGCTGCGCTCGGCCTTGAGGACGAGGTCGAGGTCGAGGTTCGGCGTGAGGAGCGTGGCCACCTGAGCGGCCTCCGGGTGCTGGTCCGGTGTGGGGATGGGCCAGCCAGAAACTTTCCCGAGCTGCTCGACGTGGTCCGTGGGGCTGAGCTTCCCGAGCGGGTGCGAGCCATGACCGTGGCGGCGTTGGAACGTCTCGGCCGTGCCGAGAGCCAGGTCCACGGCCTCCCGCCCGAGCGCCTGCACCTACATGAGCTGGGAGGGGCCGATACCTTGGTCGACCTGGCCGGCTGCTTCTGGCTCCTGGACTCGCTGGGGGTCGAGGAGGTCCATGCCTCGTGGTTGCCCGCCCCCGGAGGGAGGTTCACCGCTCCCGGTACCCTCCGCGTCCTCGAGGGGACAGGTGCGGTGCTTGAGCCAGATCGACGGAAAGCGGAGTTGGTCACACCCACTGGGGCGGCCATCCTGGCCACCATCGCCCGCTTCGAGCGACCTCCGCTTGCCTTGGACCGAGTCGGCTACGGCTTCGGCGCTCGGCCGGAGCCTGAGAACGTCCTGGCGGTGTGGGTCGGGCGGCGCGTGAGCGAGGCGGCTGCGGTGCACGTGATCGAGGCTGGCATCGACGACATGGCCCCCAACCTGCTCGCCCCCCTGGTCGAGGACCTCCTGGCCGAGGGAGCACTGGACGTGGCCATCACCCCCCTGATCATGAAGAAGGGGAGGCCTGGCCATCTCGTAACGGTGGTCGCGGCGCCGGAGCGAAGCCGTGAGCTGGCCATGGCGTTGCTCCGGAAGAGCACCACGCTGGGGGTCCGCATCACCACCGCCTCGCGTTTGGTGGCAGGGCGGCGCTTCCTTGAGGTGGAGACGGGGATGGGCCGGGTACGGGTCAAGGTCAAGGAGCTGGAGGGACGTCCGATCGATGTGGCGCCCGAATACGAGGACTGCCGCCGGCTCGGCGGCGACGTGGCGGTGGTGATGCGCCGGGCAGCCGAGGCGGCCCGGCGGGAGCTTGGCCTGGCGTGAGGCGTTCGGGCTCGGCTCCCCAGTGGCGGGTGGGGGTGGGATGACCGCGATCTCGGTCGACGGTCAGCGAGTTGCCGCCAACGTCCTGGCCGAGGTGGCGGCCCGGGTCGAGGCCCGGGTCGAGGCCGGGTTGCCTCGACCCCATCTGGCCGCCGTTCTGGTTGGTGACGATCCTGCCTCGGAGACCTACGTGCGCCATAAGCGCCGGGACGCGGAGCGGGTGGGGATCACCTCCTCCGACCATCGCCTGCCGGCGACCGCCACCACCGCCGAGGTGGTCGAGCTCGTCCACTTCCTCAACCGGTCCCCCGAGGTGAGCGGGATTCTGGTCCAGCAGCCCTTGCCGAGGCAGGTCGACGTGGAGGCGGTGGTCGCGGCGGTGGATCCTACCAAGGACGTGGATGGCTTCCATCCCCTCAACGCCGGTCGGCTCCTGCTCGGCCAGCCAGGGCTGGTCGCCTGCACGCCAGCCGGCATCATCAGGATGCTCGATGCGTACGGGGTTCCGATCGAGGGCCGGAGGGCAGTCGTGGTCGGACGCAGCAACATCGTCGGGAAACCCGTCTCGCTGCTGCTGTTGCGCCGGAACGCCACCGTAACCGTGTGTCACTCGAAGACGATGGGGCTTCCCGAGGTCTGCCGTGAGGCTGACATCTTGGTGGCTGCGGTTGGGCATCTGGGGCTTGTCAAGCCGGACTGGGTGAAGCCGGGGGCAGCCGTCATCGATGTGGGGGTCAACCGTCGCGACGATGGACGGCTGGGCGGCGATGTCGATCCCGCCGTGGCTGAGGTGGCGGGATGGCTCAGCCCAGTGCCAGGCGGGGTGGGGCCGGTCACCCGCGCCATGCTCATGGCGAACACATGTCGAGCCGAGGAAGCGCGCCGGCCGGGCTGAGCTACGAGCAGGCGCTGAGCTACGTCACGAACCTCGGCCGGTTCGGCGTCAAGTTGGGGCTGGATCGCATTCGGGCCATCCTGGCCGAGTTGGGCAACCCTCATCTGGGGCGTCGTGGGGCGCTGATCGCCGGGACCAACGGCAAGGGGTCGACCGCGGCCTTCCTGGAATCCATCCTGCGGCAGCGTGGCCTACGGGTGGGGACGACACCCAGCCCTCACCTCCGCTCCTATACCGAACGGGTGCAGGTCGACGGGCAGCCGATCTCGGAAGCGGAGTTCGCCGCCGCCGTAGACCAGCTGCGGCCGCGGCTGGAGTCGGTGATCGGGAGGATGGGTGAGCCGACGGAGTTCGAGCTCCTGATCGCGCTGGCCATCGGCTGGCTGAGTCCACGGGTCGATCGTTTGGTGGTCGAGGTCGGGATGGGAGGGAGGTTGGACGCCACCAACGTTCTCGATCTCGGCGTGGCCGTGATCACCAATGTGAGCCTCGATCATCGTCGTCATCTTGGCGACACCGTCGAGGAGATCGCGGCTGAGAAGGCGGGGATCATCAAACCCAAGAACATGGTGATCACGGGCGCCGCCGGAAGCGCCTTGGGCGTGGTGGAGCAGTTTGCCGCCCGTGCTGGGGCGGCTCAGCTGTGGCGCCTCGGGCAGGAGATCCAAGTAGAGGCGCGGCATCTGGGCTGGCAGGGGAGCGAGCTAGACCTCCAGGGGCCGGGCTTCGCCTACCGTGGCCTTCGAGTCCAGATGCTGGGCACCTTCCAGCCTCGGAACGCGGCCCTGGCCGTGGCCGCAGCCCACGCCCTGGGCGATGCCACCTCGGAGGCCGTCCGGGCCGGCGTGGCCACGGCCGTCTGGCCGGGAAGGCTGCAACAGGTGGGGAGGCGCCTTTTGGTGGATGGTGCCCATAACCCTGAGGGCATGCGGCACCTGGTGACCTCGGTGCGCGCCCTTCTCCGTGAGGAGCGACCAGCGGTGGTCTTCGGGGTCATGGCCGACAAAGATGTGGACGACATCCTGCGGGAGCTGGAGAAGCTCCCGCCGCGGCTCGTGGTCTTCACTCGAGCGGCCAGCGCCGGCGACCGGGCCCTGAGTCCGGCAGCGCTTCGGACGAGATGGCGGGCCCTGGGAGCAACGGCCCCGGCTTGCGAGGAGGACGAGGCCACCGTTGCGCTGGCCATGGCCCGGGAGTCAGTGGGTGAGGATGGCTGGGTCCTGGTCTGCGGCTCCCTCTACCTGGTCGGGGAGCTGAGCCCGTGATCGCCGGCCCCCCATCTGTCTCTCGGCGACCGGTCGGCTCTGGCCAAGGCCTGCGGGTCGCCCCGCTGGGCGATGCGGCCCTGCTGGTCGAGTTCGACAATCGGGTCGATCCGAGGCTCAACGCCCGGGCGTTGGCGTTGGCGGCGGCCCTCGAGCGCCGCCGGGGCATCCGAGAGGCGGTGCCTGGTTACGCCAGCGTGGCGGTGCACTACGATCCCGAACGGATCAGCTACCGCAAGCTGGTGACTGTGGTGGAGCGGCTGGCTCGGACCACGGTCGCGCGGTTGCCTGGCGGACGGCTCCATCGAATCCCGGTCGTCTACGATGGCCCCGACCTCGAGTACGTCACCTCGGAGCTGGGGTTGACCCTCGACAAGCTGATCGAGCTGCACACGTCCCCCACCTACCGCTGCTTTATGATCGGCTTCACCCCTGGATGGGCGTACCTTGGGCCGTTGCCCGAGGCGCTCTGGCTGCCTCGTAGGCGTGTTCCCAGGACCCATGTGCCTCCGGGGTCGGTTGCCATCGCGGGCGCCCAGACCGGCATCTACACGCTGCCCACGCCAGGAGGCTGGCATTTGATCGGTCGGACCACTGTGAGGCTGTTCCTGCCCGACTCCGATCCTCCCTGCCTGCTCCGCCCTGGCGATCGTGTCAGGTTCTTCGCCCAGCCCTCACCGTCGTGAGCCCGGCCAAAGCTCGGGTTGAGGGGCGCTCGGAGGAGGTCTTTCTGGTCGAGTATCCAGGCGCGCTCTGCACCATCCAGGACCTGGGGCGTCCCGGGCATCAGTCGGCTGGCGTCCCGCCGGGAGGGGCCATGGACCGTTTTGCCCTGGCTGCTGCCAACCTCCTCGTGGGGAACCCCGAGGGGGCGCCTGCTCTGGAATGCGCGCTGGCAGGACCGATCCTGGTGGCGATGCGCAGCTGCGTGGTGGCGGTCACCGGGGCCGACTTCGGTCTCGAGCTGAACGGTCGCCCCATGCCTACCTGGGCTGGGATCTTCCTGGCCGAGGGGGACCGTCTGGCCCTCACCGCTCGGCGATGGGGGGCGCGGGCGTACGTTGCCGTGGCCGGTGGACTGGTCGGGGAATGCTGGCTGGGATCCGCCTCGACCTACCTCCTGGTTGGCAGAGGCGGGCTCCGCGGCCGCTCCTTGAGGGCCGGTGACACGCTCGCCGCGACCCTCCCGGAGCGGCCGGCGGTGGTTGGTCGTCAGCTGCCGAGGGCCGTCTGGCCACCGTACTCGAGCGAGCCGGTGCTGGCCGCGGTCCCAGGTCCTCACGCCCATCTGCTCTCTGGCCCCGCCCGTGCCCGACTGCTCTCCGAGCCCTGGCTGGTGAGTCGCGACGCCGACCGGATGGGATATCGCCTGGAGGGTCCTGAGCTGTCCATCGACGGCGGAGGTGAGATGGTCTCCTTCGGGTTGGCGGCTGGGTGCGTTCAGGTACCGCCGTCGGGCCAGCCGATCTTGCTCATGGCTGACCATCAGACTGCGGGGGGGTATCCGGTCGTCCTCGGGGTGGCGCGAGCAGACCTGTCGGTAGCGGCCCAGTTGCTTCCCGGCGACCGGCTGCGGTTCCGGGAGGTGAGCGCCGAGGAGGCGCAGGAGGCCTGGCGTCGCCAGTGGGCGGCGCTTGAGGTGCTCAGGGGCCGCTAGGCTCGCCTCTGCGTTGCAACCGTGGCCGGAGACGCAGATCCGCCCTCGCCCAGGAGGGCGCGGAGGTGCTTGCATGGGGTGGATGGCCAAGGCACGGCGATTGCTGGAGACGGTGTGGCTCAGCCTCCCTCTCCAGGTAGGCCGGAAGTTCGCCGCCGATGATTGCGGTAGCCATGCGGTCGTGATCGCCTGGAACGGGCTGGTGGCGATCTTCCCGATCACGCTAGCTCTAGCCGCGATCGGCGGGGAGATGCTCTCCCTGGCCGGGGTTGGGCGCCAGGCCATCTACCAGCTGGTGCTCCAGGTCCTTCCCGCAGAAGGAGGGACGCGCGACGAGGTCCTGCAGGCCATCGAGGGCGTGCAGGCGTCGACCGGGGTGTTTGCACTCCTGGCCCTGGTCGGCTTCCTCTGGACCGCCTCGGGACTCTTCGGGGCCATGGAGCGTGGCTTCCAGGCCGTCTTCGGCGTCCCGGGTCGACCTTTCCTGCGTCAGAAGCTGATGTCTTTGGCCATGATGGGCCTCTTCACCGTGCTGGTGTTGGTAGGGGTCGGCACCTCATTGCTCCTGGCCCTGCTGCGTCAGCTCAGCGGGATGACCGAGGCGCCCCTGCGGGTGCCGACTGGGGCCGAGGCGCTCCAGGTCGCAGTGGGTATCGTCTCCGGATTCGTGCTCTTCTTCGCCATCTACTTCGTGGTGCCCAATCGTCCCCAACGACCATTCCAGGTCTGGCCGGGTGCGCTCCTCGCGGGCGTCGCCTTCGAGCTCCTCACCCAGCTCTTCCCGCTCTATGTGCGTCTGAACCGGGGCATCAACCAATACGGACGGGGCTTTGCCCTCCTCTTCACCCTGCTCGCGTTCTTCTACTTCCTGGGGGTGATCACCATGTTGGGCGCCGAGCTCAACGCTGTCCTCCATCCCTCCTCCCAGTCGGCCCCGAGATGATCGTCTCGCCCTCGCGGCGAGCGACGGAGGAGAGGCGGTCCGGGGACATGGGGGCGGCCGGCACCGATCACGAGTGAGGTCGAGGGCGGTGGGGGTCCCCTCCCCACCGGGTACCGGGCGGGGAGACCGTAGCCTGGGTGCTGATGAACGAGGGCGTGTTCCTGGACCTGGTGCTGGCTCTGCTCGCTGCCTTCCTCGGAGGGGTGGTGGCCCGGCGGATTGGCCTGCCAGTGGTCGTCGGCTACGTCCTGGCGGGCGTGGCCGTCGGACCTTTCACCCCCGGCCTGCGGCTGCAGCCTCGCGCCATCGAGCTGCTGGCCGAGGTCGGGGTGGCCTTCCTCATGTTCACCGTCGGGGCGCAGCTCTCGCGCGGTGAGCTGCGTCGCCTGGGCCGCGTGGCCCTCGTCGCCGGTCTCGCCGAGATCCTGTTCCTGACCGCGCTCGGCCCCGTCCTGGGCCGGTTGGTGGGGGCGTCGGCCCTCCAGGGCGTTTTCCTGGGCGCGATGCTCTCGCTCTCCAGCACGGTCGTCGCGCTCAAGATCCTGGGGGGCCGGGGGGAGCTGGAGAGCCTGCATGGCCGCGCCGCGCTCGGCATCCTGATCGTGCAGGACCTGGCCGCCATCCCGATGGTGGTGGTGCTCCCCGCCTCCTCGCAGGACGGCGGGATCGGCTGGCGCCTGCCCCTGATCGCGGGCCAGGCGGCGGCGCTGGTGCTGGGCGCCTACGTGCTTGGGGATCGCGTCGTGCCCTGGGCCCTGGCCCACGTGGCCCGGGCCCGGGAGCTGTTCCTGCTGGGGGTGGTGGTGCTCGCGCTCGGAACCGCCCTTGTTGCTCAGGCGATCGGCCTCTCCCTGGCCTTCGGATCGTTCCTGGCCGGACTGGTGGTGGCGGAGTCCGACTTCCGGGCCCAGGTGGTGGCCGAGATCTTGCCCTTCCGGGACCTCTTCGCCTCGCTCTTCTTCCTCTCCCTGGGCATGCTGGTCGATCCCGTCGTCCTGGCCACCCATGCCGGGACGATCGCGATCCTCACTTTGACCGTGGTGGTGGGCAAGCTCCTGGTGGTGGCCGTAGCGCTACTGGCCCTGGGGCTGGCGGGAAGGGTCGCGATCATGGCCGGGCTCGCCATCGGTCAGGTGGGAGAGTTCTCCTTCGTCGTGGCCCAGGTGGGCCAGGGCGCCGGGGCGGTTCCTCGGCTCTTCTTCGATCTGATCGTGGCCACCGCCCTGGCTAGCGTGGTCCTGTCGCCCTTCGTCCTACGGGCTGCGCCCTGGCTGCTGTGGGCCCTCCGCCGCCTGCCCTGCCTCGGAAGCCGCTTCGAGGACCCGATAGGGCCGGATCCGCGGGCGACCGGGTTGAGGCGGCACGTCGTGGTCGCCGGCTGCGGACGGGTCGGCCGCGAACTGGTGGAGACGCTTCGGCGGCGCGGCCTGCCCCACCTGGTCGTCGAGTACGACCCCGAGGTGGTCGACGGGCTGCGTCGGCAGGGCGTTCCGGTGGTCTACGGGGACGCCGCCAATCCCGGGGTGCTGGAGCACGCGGGGCTGGAGCAGGCTCGACTCCTGGCGGCGCTGGTGCCGGACGCCGCTGACGTCGAGGCCATGGTCCGTGCTGCCCGGGAGCTGAACCCGAGGCTCGACATCGTCGCCCGAGCACGCGATGCCGAGCAGGTGGGACGCCTGCGTCGGGCCGGCGCCAGCGAGGTGGTGCAACCGGAGTTCGAGGCCGGTGTCGAGGTGATCCGGCATACGCTCCAGCGCTTCGGGGTGGTCGGAGCCGAGCTCGGGCTCTTGATCAGCGGGCGTCGCCGCGTCTTCTACGAGCGGGGCTGAGCAAGGATCCCGAGCCTCAGGCGCCGGCCGCGCTGAGGACGAGCTCGGTGCCGAAGGCGAGCAGGAAGCCGAGCACCAGACCGCCTGCCAGCGGAATGGGCTGGTTGAGGCGGCGACACACGGCGATCATCTCGTTGATGACATAGATGAGGGCCCCAGCGGCGAGGGTGAGGAAGAGGACGAAGGCCCAGGTCGCGATCACCTCACGGCCGATGAGGGTGCCAACCAGGGTGGGCCCTCCGGCGACCAAGCCCAATCCCCCGATGAACCCCCAGCTGGGCGGGGCGTCGCTCGCCATTGGAGCTGCGACACCAAACCCCTCGGTGATGTTGTGGAGACCGAAGCCAATCGCCAGCACCCCGGTCAGGGAGAGCGCGCCGGTGGCCACCGACTGGCCGATGGCCAAGCCCTCGCTGAGGTTGTGGAGACCAAGGCCTGCGGCGATCATCAAGGCCAGGGTCCGAGAGGGGGAAACCCCCACCGGGTGCGCGGGCGAGACTCGTGTCTCGGCTTCGTCCCGCTCGAGGCGACGGCTCATGGCCTGGGTGAGCCGAACCAGGCCGAGCAAGCCCCCGGCGATGCCGAGGACGTAGATGCCGGCCAGGGAGGCGAACCCTGCCGGCTGGCCACGACGAAGGGAGGGCAGGGTCCCCTCCACAGTCTCATTGGCGTGACCGAGGATCTCGACCAGTAGGAAGATCAGGATCCCGGCGGCGATGGCGTTGAGGAACCCCTGCTGGGCTGGCGAGAGCCGGCGGAGGCGGGCGATCGGCAGCCCCAGGAAGACGGTGAACCCTGCCAGTGCTCCAATGACGGCGGTGCCGGCCAGTCCCAAGGTCGCCTCCTTCCTCCTGCGCCATCCAGGTAGACGAAGCTAACCATGTGATTAGCTTTGCCTAACTCTAGCGCAGATCTTGAGGCGCCGCCGGCGGGGTGATGGCTATGGGCCCTGGACGGGGGCCTCGACCCCTCTTCCCGGCCCGAGCTCTCGGCGCATGACCGGCACCTCCGCCGTCGACCCCTGTAGGGAGACGCGCATGCACAGGTAGGCGGCGGCGGTGAAGGCGATGCCGGTCACCGCGGTGTGCAAGAGCTCGCCGAAGAGATCCCAGTGGGAGAGCACCAGGTACGCTCCGGCCGCGGCCTGGGCGAGCAGGGCGACGAGAAGGAACGTCCCGGCCGTCACCAGGTCACGACGGGATCTCGCCAGCCGGACGTACGCCACCACCAGGCCCGCCGCTAGCAGGATCGCCAGCCCCGCGGCAGACCGGTGGAGGAGATTGACGGCCACGGCTGTCGGGGCGGTGACACCGACCGACGAGCACAAGGGCCATCCTGGACAGGCGGGGCCGACGCCAAGGTGTCGAATGGACGCTCCGCTGTACACGAGCAAGTACAGGTAGAGGAGGAAGCCCCAGGTCGCGACCCGAAGTCGTCCTGGGATCGGAACGGCGTTGCCGATCTCCTCGGCCCGGCCCGCGTATGCCGCTGCCAGGGCGGTGGCGGCGAGGGCGATCAGCGAGATGCCGAAGTGGAGGGCCAAGACCAGGGGGGCCTGGGGTTGCACCACGGCCCAGGCGCCCATGCCCGCTTGCAGGAGCAAGAACCCCACCATCAAGGCGGCGAGGGCCCGTGCCGGTCGCTGACCGCGATGGAGCCAGAGCAGGCCGACCGCAAAGCTCGCCACCAAGAGGCTTTCCACGGCGGTGACCGCGCGATGGCTGAACTCGATCGCGGTCGCGACCGCGAACTGGGGGATGAACTGCCCCCGGCACAAGGGCCAGTCACGCCCACAGCCGGTGGCTGAGCCGGTCGAGGTCACGGTCGCCCCCATGATCAGGACCAGGAACATGCCGATCGCGGCGGCGATCCCAAGCGTGACCACGGCCCGCCTGCCGAGCTGCGACGACCTCACGCTCCGAGGTTACCCTGCGCGACGAGGGTCGTGACGGCCATCCAAGCCTGACCTGGTCCTGGGCCGGGTTGGGAAGGGGAGGCTCTGTCGTGGTATGGTCGGGCGCCTCGGGCCGGTGGGCCCGTCGTCGGTAAGCTGGTGCCCGAGATGGTGAACGGACGGCCCCTGATCGGTGTGCCGGTTGGGGCCAGCGATGCTCGAGCGACGAAGCTGGCTGTCAACCGTGCTTACGTCAACGCTCTCCACCAGGCCGGTGCGACCGTATTGTTGCTCCCACCCGGCCCGGCCGAGACCCTCACGGCCTTCCTTGAACAAGTGGACGGGGTGCTCTTCCCTGGTGGCGTCGATGTTCATCCCATCTGGTACGGCGAGGAGCCGAGGCCATGCTTAGGGCAGGTGGACGAGGACCTGGATGCGCTGGAGGTGCCATTGGCGCGGGCGGCGGTCGAGCGAGGTCTGCCCGTGATGGGCATCTGCCGCGGGCATCAGGTGGTGAACGTGGCCCTCGGCGGCTCGTTGTGGCAGGACATCCGCGCCGATGGAGCCAGCAGCCTTGAGCATGTCACCTCTTCCGAGCGTGGCCGCGACGCCCTCGCGCATCAGGTGCGGATCAAGCCTGGCAGCTGGCTTCACCGGGCGGTCGGCGAACTCGAGATGGAGGTCAACAGCTTTCACCATCAGGCTGTGCGCCGTGTCGCCCCTGGCCTGGTCGTCAGCGCCATTAGCCCGGATGGGATCGTGGAAGGCCTGGAGTCGAACGACGGCCTGATCCTCACCGTCCAGTGTCACCCCGAGGAGCTCACCGCACAAGGGTGGGCGCGCCGGCTGTTCAGCACCTTCGTTGCCCGAGCTGCGGCACGCCGATCCTGCCCGGCCCTGGCTCGACCGTGAGCGACTGGCGCCCTGATCGGCCTTTGCCTGCCTGGTCGTCCGTGCGTGGGCTGGCCTGGGCTGTGGCCGCACTGGGCGGGTAGGCTCCGGCCCGGGTTCGTGGGAGATGGGGGCTCGAATCGAAGGGTGTCCGCGGCGGCGCGTGGCCTGTACCATCCGCGTGTGAGTTACGACCGGTGGGCGACCTTCGATTGTTACGGAACCCTCGTCGACTGGGACGCTGGCATCCGGAGCGCCGTCGAGTCGGTAGCCCCAGGTCATGGCCAGGAGTTGCTGGCCAGGTACCATGGCCTGGAGCCTCGGGTGCAGGCCGAGCCTGGCGTCTTCAAGCGCTACCGGGAGATCATGCGGGAGACCTTGAGCCGCGCCGCCGCCGAGGCGGAGGTCCCCCTGATGCCTGGGGACGAGGACATCCTCGGTCGGACCCTGCCCGACTGGCCGATCTTCCCGGACGTGGTCCCCGCCCTAGAGGGGCTCCGTCACGCTGGCTGGAAGCTGGCCGTCCTCTCCAACGTCGACAACGACCTGATTGCGGGCACCTTGCGCCACATCCCGGTCCAGATCGACCTTGTGATCACCGCTGAGGACGTGCGCTCCTACAAGCCCCATCCTGGCCATTTGCTGCGTTTCCGGGAGCTGACCGGTGCCACCGCCGATCGATGGGTGCATGTTGCCGCCAGCATGTTCCATGACATCGTCCCGGCGAGCGAGCTCGGCGTCCGCGGCGTCTACGTGGCCCGCACCCGTGAGAAGGAGCACTGTCGGGTGGCGGAGGCGGTGCTCCCCAACCTGGTGGCGCTCCCGGCCGTCCTCGACAGCATCGTGAGCCCGGTCGACTGAGCCGCTTCGGGGTCAACGGCCATGCTGCTGGAGGGCATGGCGCACAGCCTGCTCCAGCTTTGGGATCGGCATCCAGCCGTCATGCTGCCAGATGATGTCACCCCTGGCGTTGGTCAACGTCAACCAGGGCAGATCCTGAACCTGGTACACGTCGGCCACACGGCCGGTAGGGTCCTCGGCGACCGGATAGAGCAGGAACCCCACGCCGTCAAGGACGTTCTTGGCCGCCTGTGAGGAGGGCTCGGTGTTGCCCACGTCGACCGCGCTCAACGTCGGGAGGGAGCCGCCATGCGCGTCCTGGGCGTACTCGTTCAGGGCTCCCAGGTTCGCCTCGGCCTCCGGCAGCCAGCTCGCCCAGAAGACGGTCAGACGAGACTCACCAGCCCCCAGCTCGACCGTGCTCCTGGGGCCGAACAGCGCCGGAAGCCGGACTCGGTCGCTGGGGGCGTTGATGGCGGGGCCGCCGGGGCGGGTGGCTGGTAGCACCCGAGGGTGCGAGGGCAGGAGATGCGAGGCGTCGTTGGCCAGGATCTGGGCCTCTTGCGGGAGAGCTGCGTACTCCATCGGGGTCAGGTACACGTACCGCTCCTGGCCAGCGGGGTCGATCACGTAAAGGGCGGGCGTGTGGTCGATCTGGCCCTGGTCGACTTGGGCAAAGATGTGGTAGGCACGCCAGACCGCCTGCAGTTGCTCCAGCGTTCCGGTGACGAAGTGCCACCGGTCCATGAGTCCGTGGGCGGTCGAGTAGCTCCTGACGTCGGAAACGTCGATCGCCTCAGGGTTGGCGTCGACTCCCAGCAGCTGGACCTGGGAAGCTGCTGGCCCTAGGAGGGAGAGCGCGTCCACCATGCTCTGGGTCGTCAAGGGGCAGATGGTGGTGCACTCGCTGTCCACGAAGGCCAGCAGGACGACCTTGCCTCTGAACTGGTGGAGCGAGATTGGCTGGCCAAACTGATCGGTCAAGGTGAAGTCCGGCGCTGGGCCATGCAACGTCGTCCCCTGCATCGCGAAGCTGGGCGCGGTGGGGCCCTGCGGGTGAGCGCCACCGCAGCCGGCCAGGATGAGCACTGCCGTGGCCCCGAGCGCGCCGGCCAACCCCGGCCGGGGCACGGTGAACGACCGCATGCCGCCATTCTACGTGCCACTTGTGGCTCGCTCGGCCCCCGACGTCACGGCCCGACTCCCGCTTGTGGTGTTGTGGTCGGGAGGGCCTGCGGATGGTCGCGGTTGCCAACGCGCAGGGTCGCCAGTCCGCTAGAGTAGATGAACTTGTGGCCGATGGCCCCTGGGGGGTGATCGCGGCGCAACTGCCCAACGACGACCCGATCAAGCAGGGGGGTTCGAATGCAGAACGTTTGTGGCAGTTGCGGGGGTGTGGTCGAAGGCAAGGGGTGGCTCTGCCGGGCCTGCTGTGACCTGTGGGAAGCGGCCATTGAGGCCCATGACTGCCCCATACGCCGTGCGGATCGGGCCGAGACCCGAGCAATCGAGCAGTATCGACAACGTACGGCTGACTGACTTGCCGGACCTTGCCGTGCTGGGAGGTTCGGCTGGCCATGGGGCCAAGGGGCGCCAGGGGTGGCGGCTCCATGTCCATGGAGGTGAGCCACCCGGGACCGTCTCGGTCGGGGTCCGGGCCCAGCCTGGGGTCCATCGGGGTCGGCGGCCGTGGCGCCGTTCTGTGCCGCTGGCAGGTAACCGACAAGACGGGCCGCCCCGTCCCCTCGCCTGGGTGCGACCGAGCAGGACGCCCGCAAGGGTCCGCCGCGAGCGGGAGCTGGCACAAGGAGCCCATCTGCAGGCTGCCCATCGCTGGCCTTGAGCCGGTGCCGGCCTGATCGTGACCATGCCCGGGCGGCCGGGAGGCTGGAGCCAGATCAGGACCGGCCTCGGGCGGCGTGCCACCGTCGCGGCTGGCGAGGCGGCGTCGCGATCCTCCCCGACCCCACCCCGCTGGGCCTGGCGCTCATCGGGCGGCCCAGGGTGGGAGGGCGGCCCTCCCGGATCGCGCGGCCGTGGGAACCCCATCGCCGACCCCGATGGCCGGGTGGGGCGCCTACGAGGAGGCCCGCCTCCAGGGCCGGGCGAGCCGAGAGCGGGCCCGTCGTCGTGGGCCGCCGGCCCCCCTCCCCGCCCCGCCACGGCTGTGGTCACCGCCCGGGGGGCCGCCACCGGCTCGACGGGCTTGCTCTCTGCGCGGCGAATCCGAGCGCTGGTGGACCGGGCCACCAACGCTGACCTCACTCCCCGTGGCCGATCGGACGAGGCCAGCCCTGGCCCGGCTGGGCTGGCGCCCCGCACCGCCCCGGGCCACCCTCGGGTGGTGCGGACGGCGGGTCCGATGCCCGGTCGACCAGGCACCGGGCAGGCCTGCGCAAGGCTGGCCGCGGGCGGAGAGAGGAGAGCGAGCCTCGGCCAGCGCAGCCTCTGAGCCGGGGGAGAACCCGGAAGGGGCGAAGCCCAGGCGGACGTGAGCCATCGCTCGTTCAGGGGCAGCGGCAGGATGGAATCGTCTGTGGCCTCGATGTCTGGTTCGGCTGCCTGCTTTCGATCAACCGCAGGAGATGCTCGTGCTCGTCGGGTGCACGAGCTGGCGCCAGGTCGACCCCAGCCGGCGACTGGGAGGCGGGGATCGGTGTGGTTGACCGTAAGTGGCGTGTTCCACCGACGGCTCGCGGACGGTCCAAGGTTCGACGTACCGGTCCTACGCCGACGTCGCCCGGCCCTCCGCGAGCTGGATGCCGCTGCGATCCTGACCCTGTCGCCGAGGGGACGGTGATCCTGGTCCTCTCCCAGCTCATTCTCGAGGGCCGATCGCTGGGCCCAACGACCAGTGGGTGCGACGAGGGGGGCCAGCATCCGAGCCCGCATGGCGACGAGGTCGTCACCGTCGCCGAGCTGCTCGGCTTCACTCCATCCGCCGGGAGATGATTCCTACATCGTCACTGTCATTGACGATGATCGTGGCGTCAGCTCTTCCTCCAGTGGCGCCACGGGAGCGGGGTGGGCCCTTGCCTCGGTCCACGAGCGCGACCGTCGTCCGCCGAGGAGGCCCCTGATCTAGGGCACCTCGGGACCGACCCCCATCGCCAATCGCCAGCACGCGCCGGTGGCCGCGATCGGCATCAGGACAAGGTTGCGGGGCAGCACCGGGTGACAGGCTCGCCCCGGGTCCCCCCTCTCAGGGGCTTCGGAGAGCTGGAGGCGGCGTCCAGGGCGGTGGCGTTCGCATCCACCGTGGGCCGGGGCCGGTTCGCGGGCCTGCTGGCCGAGGTCGGCATCCCCGCCCCCATGGCCCACCCGCCGGCCACCACCGCCGTCACCCAACGTGCGCGCATGGGTCGCGCCGCCTGTCGGCTGGTGCGCGTCCCTCCCAGCTCCACGCCATCCCCGGCAACCAGGGGACCGTCCGTGGCAGCGGCCCCTCCGGTGCTGGCGGTCGTCGTCTGCTCGCCATGCCCAAGCTGTCCCGCCATGCCCCATCGCGTCGCGGCCAACCGACGCTGGCTCCGGCCCTCGATGATGGGGTGAGACCGCCGAGCTCCAGGTAGGCGAGCTGCTCGCCAGGGAGGCCCCGGCAAGCCGCGGCTCCCGATCCCGGCGTTGGGCGCATGAGGGGGCAGGATCGGGGGAGTACGGTGAGCCGGGTCATGCAAGGGAGCGCGGGCGCGCGACCGGGCCTTCCGGGCCCGGAGACCGGGCGTGGGCGCTGCTGGACGTGGTGCTGGGCCGGCGGCGGGGAGGCGCTGGGGGTGGGACTGTTGCCACGAGGCCTGCAAGAAGGGTCATCGAGGCTCGCCTAGCCGACATCTGGGCTTGATGAGCGGCTTGGGCTCGACATGTGGTGGTGCCCGCGCAGGGATTCGAACCCTGAACCTTGGGATTAAGAGTCCCCTGCTCTGCCAGGTTGAGCTACGCGGGCAACTCGTCAGGGTCCGATTGTACTTGGCTCACTCGCGGCACTCTTGGCCTTGGGGGCGGCTCGGAGGCTCAGTGGCCGGGCTCGACCTCTGAGGCGATGAGGACCTGGTACGAGCAGAAGGGCGCACGTCGGGCCTTGGCAGCTGGCGACGGAGCGGCGATGGTCGCCTGGAGGGGGAGACGTCGGTTGTGGATCCCGTGCGCAGTTCAGCCGACTTCCCCGGGCCGGTGTAGGATCGTTCTCAGCACGGAGGAAGGCTTAGTGACTGCGACGAGTCTGAACCACGTCAGCGTCAGCGCCAGGGACCTTGAGGCGTCGGCTCGCTTCTACCAGGAGCTGTTCGGGATGGAGCGGGTCCCCACCCCCAACTTCGGCTTCCCTGTGGTATGGATGCGGGTCGGAGACCTCCAGGTCCACCTATTCCAGCGTGAGGTGGAGGCGCCGACCTATCACCACCTGGCACTCACCGTGGACGACCCCGATGCGGTCTACCGGAAGGCCAAGGAGCTCGGCGTCCTCGACTCACGAACGAACGGCCATCACCTGCGAGAGCTGCCAGACGGTGCCATGCAGTTGTATCTGCGCGATCCCTCGGGCAACTTGGTGGAGGTCAACTACCCGGATGCCACCCAGTTGGCGCCGGATGTCCGTGCCGATCTGCAGCGGCTTGAGGACGTCCATCCCCAGGATGCGACCAACCGAAGGGCAACGCTGTTCCTGGCACACCGAGAAAGACAGTCAAGGACGGCGTAGGCGAGCCTAGGGCGGCCGGGCGTCGGCAGCTGCTGGTTGTGAGCTGCAACTACGGTAGTGGCATTAGGTCACTAGAGCTTTGATGGCCCCGCACTGGCTGTCCCTCACCTCTCCCCTGGCGCGATCGGGGGCCTCGATGTCTGCCGAGATCGACTCGGTTGAGGATGGGGGCGCAAGGTGCCAGCGGGCTGAGGTGACGATCCGACCTGGCTAGAATCGCAGTGCGTATGGGCAGGCCGCCAGCCCACGTCCGGCTGCGGGGTGGTCGCCTCGGCCTTGAATGGGGAGCCCTGGCCAGCTGGACCGGGCTCGTGGCACGGTGCCGGTTGGCCGACGGGGCAGAGCACGAGTCGGCCGTCTGGGTGGCGGTCGCGGAGGCGGGGGGCTGGTTCCGGACCACCTGCGGGCCGTTGATGGTCGATCTGCGGATGGAGCCTTGCCCTGACGCGGTCCGGCTATGGGTCGAGGTGGCGGCGAGCTGTGAGGTCGAGGTGTCGCAAGTGGCCCTCTCCGGCCGACTGCTGCTGGCTGACTCCGCCCCCGAGTGGGTGCTCTACAACGGCTACCAGTCCTGGGACCCCGCCGGCCACCTGCCAGCCGACGGGGGACCCCGGGAGTCCTGGTGGACGATCGCGTTGGCGGATCATGAGGGGCTGGGTGTGGCTGCGGTGGCCTGCGGGGCCTCTCGCTGCTGCACGAGGTTCACGCTCGATCGAGGGGTGCTCCAGGCTGCCTGGCGCGAGGTGGAGACGCTGCAGGACTGGCCTACGCTCTTCGTCGCCTCCCCGAGCTGGCGCTGGCGCAGCGAGGACCTGTTGGTCGCCGTCGACGTCGATGTCCGGGCCGCCCTGGCAGCGCTCACCGAGCGCCGGTCCCGCTCGGCCCCGATCCTTGCCGGCTGGTTGAGCTGGTACCACTATGGTCCATTTGTCAGCCACGAGGACGTCCTCGCCAACTCCCAGTTCCTCGCCGCTACTCCGTATCGGCGTCTCGGCTATCGGCTGGTCCAAATCGACGATGGTTGGCAAGAGGCCTATGGGGACTGGCTCCCCAACGCCAAGTTCCCGGGTGGGATCGAGGCGGTGTGCCGAGAGCTCGACCGCCGGGGTCAGGTGCCAGGCATCTGGATCGCTCCCTTCCTGGTCAGCGCCGCATCCGACCTCGCGGTCGAAGCCCCCGATGACTGGTTTGTGCGCGACCCGCGTAGCAGGGAGCGTGCCGTTGAGCCCCGGCACCGCGTCTTTGGCCCCATGTACGTCCTGGACGCATCCCGGCCTGCCGTTCGGGACCACCTACGCCGCCTCTTCGCCCGACTGCGCTCGGCTGGGGTCCGCTACTTCAAGGTCGACTTCCTCTACGCGGGCGCGTATGCGGGCCTGGCCGCGCTGCGTGCGGGCCTGACCGCGATCCGTGAGGGAGCGGGCGATGCGTATCTGCTCGCCTGCGGGGCGCCGTTGCTGCCGGTGGTAGGCCTGGTCGAGGGCTGCCGGATCGGCGCGGACACCGCCACGCCGTTGTACGACTTCGAGACCGGCGCCTCCCGTCCCACCGTGTTCGGGGAGGAGGTGATGGCGGTGGCGCGCAACACCGCCGCTCGGCATTTCCTCCACCCCTGGTTCCAACTCGACCCCGACGTGGCCTTGGTGGGGGGCAACCTCTCGCTCTCGCAGGCCCGCCAGCTCGTGACGGTCGTGGCACTGTCAGGTGGCCCCTTCCTCGCCGGGGACGATCTCAACCGGCTGCCGCCGGAGCGGCTCGCCCTGCTCACGAACCCTGAGGTGCTTGCCCTGGTGGGAGGGCGACCTGCGACCCCCGACTGGGAGCCTGATGACCACGACCTGCCACCCACGCACTGGCGGCGTGGGGACGTGCTGGCGATCTTCAACTGGTGTGCCCAGGAGCGGGAGATACCGATCCGCTCCCCGGGGGTGAGAGGAGCGCGCGACCTCTGGGAGCGCAGGGAGCTCTCCGGCCTGAGCGGCGATGGCCGGCTCAGGGTGCCCGGTCACGACGTTCGCTTGCTTCGGCTCCATTAGGGCGTACGCTGTAATCGTGTCTCGGGTCATCCACCACCGCATCCATGGGCTTCCAACCGATCGTCTTGAGCGCCTCCATCAGCAGTTCGAGGATCTGGCTGGCGGCCGGACCTGGCGTGGCGATGCCCCGTGGGTGGCGAGCGACCGGTCGCGAGACCTCTTCGCGATGGAGTTCTTGCGTCACGTCCGAGAGGCGGAGGGGGGCTCGGTATCGGCCGCCGGCTTCATCCGGACGGGCGGCGACGAGACCGATGCGCTGGTGCTGGCCCTGTTCTTGCGGGACCTCAGCGCTGAGTACGGCGTCCGCGTCGTCTGGCGCGACGAGGACAACCCGTTGGCCAAGCTCCGGTACCTGGAGTTCCGTCACGGGCAGTTGCCCTCCGGGAACTCTCTCGAGGAGATGCTGGCTCGCCAGGCCGTGATCAAGAAGGTGGACGGTCAGGCGATTGCCTTCTACCCTCCCGCCCATCGCCTCAACCGGCACATCGCCGCTCGTCCGGCGCAGTGGGGGTACGCGCTGTGCGGGCTTCGTGCCTACGCTCCCACCTTGCTTGAGGCGGAGAGCGAGGCGCTGAAGATCCTGCGGGCGATGAGGCATCTTGGCCGCTGATCGCCTCATGCCCCTCGATCAGCCCGACCCCGCCCGCCCGTGCTCGGGCTGGCGGGGGACGTGGTGAGGCGAGCCTCGAGGGCCTCCCGACCGAGAGCATGAGAGCGGTCGTGCAACGGGTCCGGCAGGCCTCCGTCAGGTGGCGGGACGAGGATGGCCACGACCGGTGCCGCCGCATCGGCCGTGGCCTGGCCGTGCTGGTGGGCGTCGGTCCCACGGACGAGCCGGTCGATGCTGAACGGCTCGCGGACAAGATCCTCCGGCTCCGCATCTTCCCGGACGGTGCCGGTCGGTTCAACCTCAGCCTAGAGGAGGTGAGCGGCGAGGCGTTGGTCGTCTCCCAGTTCACCCTCTACGCCGATGTTCGCCGGGGTCGTCGCCCTAGCTTCACAGGGGCGGCTGCTCCGGCCCGGGCGGAGGAGCTCTGCGAGCGCTTCGCCAGCCGCTTGGCGGCGGGAGGAATTCCCACGCAAACCGGCAGCTTCGGCGCCCGTATGCTGGTCAGCCTGGAGAACGAGGGGCCGGTCACCCTGGTCCTCAGCACCGATCCCTGGGAGACCCGCATCCATGGCTGAGGGACGCCCCGCTGGCGGGGCACCGGGTGTAGAGGCTGGGGCTGATGACCTTCGACGACACGCAGCGGAGATCGAGGCCGCCCGTGCCCGCATCCGTCCCTACATCCGACGGACGCCGCTCCTGACCACCGACCTCGACGATGCCCTGCGGCTCAAGCCGGAGTGCTTCCAGCGCACCGGCTCCTTCAAGGTCCGCGGTGCCTTCAACGCCATCCTCCAGCTTCGACAGCGACGTCCCGATCTGCCGGGTGTGATCGCGGTCAGCTCCGGCAACCACGCGCAGG
Source organism: Candidatus Dormiibacterota bacterium (assembly GCA_035294145.1). Lineage (GTDB taxonomy): Bacteria > Chloroflexota > Dormibacteria > Dormibacterales > Dormibacteraceae > CADDZO01. The sequence goes on from DATGLL010000197.1 coordinate 33,709, forward strand.
CGGTGGCGCTCGCTGCCCGGACGGTTGGCGTTCCGGCGGTGCTCGTGATCTCGTTCGATGCCAATCCCACCAAGGTGGCCGCCACCAGAGCGCTGGGCGCGGAGGTGATCCAGGAGGGGGTCACCTTCGAGAACCGAGAGGAACGGTGCCGGCAGGTGATGATCGAGCGGGGTCTTGAGCTCGTCCATCCCTTCGACGACTGGGACATCATCCACGGTCAGGCGACCGCTGCCGACGAGATGCTGGAGGACGAGCCCTCGATCGGGACGATCGTGGTGCCGGTCGGAGGCGGGGGGTTGCTGAGCGGGACGGCGCTGGCGGCCAAGGCACGGGATCGGGGCATCCGGGTGATCGGGGTGGAGCCGGAGGTGGCGGACGACGCCCGCCGGACGCTGGAGACGGGACGTGTCCAGCGGCTGGAGCGAGCGCCCGACACCTTGGCCGACGGGGCGCGGCCGGTGGCGGTGGGCCGACGTACCTTCGAGGTGGCCGTGCAACGGGGGCTGGTCGACGCCATCGTCACGGTGAGCGAGGAGGAGATCGTGGCCGGTCTCAGGACCGGCTGGTTGCGGTGCAAGCTGGCCCTGGAGCCGACCGGGGCGCTGCCGCTCGCGGCTTACCTCGCTGGGCGTGTGGACGGCCGTGGCCGACCGGTGGGCTTGGTGCTCTCGGGCGGCAACGCTGACCTCGGCCTGGTGGCTAGACTCCTGCACGACTGATGATCCCAGTCAAGGAGATCATGACTACTGCCGTCATCAGCTTCCGACGGGACACGCCGGTCGAGGAGGTCGCGGAGCAGCTGACCCGTCACCGCATCAGCGGCGCGCCGGTGCTGACCGAGGATGGCTTCGTGGTCGGGATCGTCTCTGAGTCCGACGTCTTCGGCAAGCGAGGCATGGTGGCCGAGGACATCATGTCCTCGGACGTGGTCTCCATCAGCGAGGACACGGGGATCGAGCAAGCGGCCCGCCTGCTCCTGGATCGGGGGATCCGGCGGCTGCCGGTGGTGAAGAGGGGACGTCTTGTCGGCCTGGTCAGCCGTTCCGACGTGCTGGAGTTCTTCGCTACCCGGGTGTGGACGTGTGTGGCTTGCGGCCACGGTCAGCACGGGCTGGAGGCCCCTGCCCGTTGTCCGGTCTGCTCCGGCGAGCAGTTTCGTCTGGAGCGGGCGCATCCACGCCAGTGACGTCCGTGGAGGGCGAGGTGACGATTGGGCTAAGCGCCAAGGCCTCGAGGTTCACGGAGTCGGTCATCCGAGAGATGACGCGCGTGAACCTCGCCCTCCACGGCCCCGAGCGGGCCATCAACTTTGCCCAGGGCTTCCCTGACTTTGAGCCTCCGGCGGAGATTGTGGAGGCGGCCCAGGCGGCGCTGGCCCGGGGCGGGGAGTACCACCAGTACGCCACCACCTGGGGGGCGAGGGTGCTGCGTGAGGCCATCGCCGAGAAGAAGGCGGCAGAGTGGGGGCGGCCAGTCGACCCCGAGCGCGAGGTGACGGTCGCCTGTGGGGCGACCGAGTCGATGATGGCGGCCATGCTCGCTCTCGTCGATCCTGGGGACGAGGTGGTCGTGTTCGAGCCCTTCTACGAGAACTACGGTCCCGACTGCGTGCTGACCGGCGCCGAGACCCGGTACGTGTCCCTGCGGCCACCGGACTGGAGCTTCGATCCCGATGAGCTTCGTCAAGCCTTCACCCCTCGGACCCGGGCGATCGTGGTCAACACGCCGCACAACCCGACCGGGAAGGTGTTCTCGCGTGAGGAGCTAGGGCTGATCGCTGAGCTCTGCCAGGAGCACGACGCTGTGGCCATCACCGACGAGATCTACGAGCACCTGGTCTACGAGGGGGTGCATGTTGCCATGGCCACACTCCCTGGCATGGCCGAGCGCACCATCACCATCAGCGGTGCCAGCAAGACCTATTCGGTCACCGGCTGGCGGGTGGGCTGGTTGATAGCACCTCCGGAGCTAACCGATGGCATCCGCAAGGTCCATGATTTCCTGACCGTCGGCGCTGCCCATCCTCTGCAGGTGGCGGTGGCCGCCGCCTTGCGCTTCCCTCCCTCTTTCTACGACGCTCTCCTCGAGGAGTACCGAGAGCGGAGGACGCTCCTCCTCGATGGGTTGCGGGAATGCGGCTTCCAGGTCCATCCCCCGGCTGGCGCCTATTACGTGATGGCCGGCATCGAGGAGGTGAGCGACCTCGACGACGTTGCCTTCTGCAGGCTCCTGATCGAGCGAGCGGCGGTTGCCACGGTTCCGGGCTCCAGTTTCTACGCCACCCCTGGGATGGGCCGCCGCCAGGTCCGCTTCAGCTTCCCCAAACGGCGCGAGACGATCGAGCGCGGCCTGGAGGCGCTTCGCGCGGCCCTGGTCGGCTAGAGATGCCGGGGCCGAGCCCCGCGCTCGTCCCGGCCGAGGGCCGGTCGGAGGGGGTGCCCGGCCCAGCCCGGGGAGGCCGAGTTCGGCCCACGTGGCCCACCCCCTCTACCAGGTAACGCCCGGGTCGGTCTGCCCACCCTGTCGCCGGGTCCGCTTCAAGGTGCTCCATGAACTCCGGGCCGATCCCGGGGCCCGCCCCGGAGGGGAGTTCGCGTCCAACGTCAGCTCGCGCCTGGGGGCTGGGGGAGGCGCGGCTCAGGCGCTCTGGGCGTGGCGGAGCGTGCGCGGAAGCGGGCGTGCGGTGCCAAGATGAGAGGGGTGAGGGGTAAACAGGAGGCATGGGCCATCGACCCCGAGGTGCGGATCGGACATGTGCACCTGAAGGTGGCGGACCTGGAGCGCTCCCTCGCCTTCTACTGCGACCTGCTCGGGTTCCAGCTCGTCGCCCGATGGCGTGACGAGGCCGCCTTCATCAGCGCCGGCGGTTACCACCACCACATCGGTCTCAACACCTGGGAGAGCAAGGGGGGATCGGCACCCCCGCCGGGCACCACCGGCCTCTATCATCATGCGATCCTCTACCCGAGTCGTCCGGCCCTGGCCCGCGCGGTGAGACGTCTGCTGGAGGCGGGGTGGCCCCTCACTGGCGCCGCCGACCACGGCGTCAGCGAGGCGGTCTACCTCGATGATCCGGACGGCAACGGCGTGGAGCTGTATCACGACCGCCCACGTGAGCAATGGCCTCGTTCGCCCGCTGGCGAGGTGGTGATGTACACCCGTCCGCTCGACCTGGCAGGGCTCCTGGCCGAGGCCGACCGGCCCTGAGGCCGGGCTCACCCCCGGGGGCGGCCTCGGCCTCCCGGGAGGGTGAGGAGCGCTGCCAGGATCCCCACCGTGCAGATGCCGGCTGCGGCGCGGAAGATCTCTCGGTACTCCTGGAGCAGCGCTACCCGGGTGCAGGCCTCGAAGGCCCGTAGCCGGGTCGATAGGTTGCCTTCCGGCGGGAGGGTGCAGGGATGCTGGCCGAGGAGGTGCTGGAACGCTGCCAGCCCGAAGGCGGTGAGGGAAGCCAGCGCCAGCACCATCCCTGCCGTGCGCGCGAGCACCACCAGGCTGCTGGCGAGGCCATGCTCCTCCCTCTGGGCCATATCGAGGACGGCGATCGTGAGCGGTGCGATCAGGAGCCCGAACCCCACGCCGCAGGCGAGGAGTTGCGCCGAGGCCGGGGAGACCGGAGCGATGGGCTGCCGCACGACCCAGGACGCCATCAGAAAGAAGGCCACAGCGGACAAGGCCAGGCCAGCCCCTACCGTCCAGCGGCTACCCAAGCGCTCGGTCATCCACCCTCCCAGCACCGCCCCCACCGGCAGCCCCACCAAGAGACGCGAGAGGAGAAGGCCGGCGTCAAGGGTGCTCAATCCAAGCACCCCCCGCGCGAGCACCGGCACGTCCACCAGGGCGACCATCAACGCACCCCCGGCGAGGACGTTGATGGCAAGCCCGCCCCAGAAAGGACGCGCACGCAGCAACCGGACCGGGATCAGTGGGGAGAGCCGTCGTGCCTGGTGCCAGGCGAAGGCGAGCAACGTGGCCAGGGCGGCCAGCCCCAGGGGAAGGGCGGCACGGTTGAAGAGACGCGCCCCAGAGGTATCGGGGTAGAGGGCCAGCACAGCCAGGCCTAGGCCGCCGCCGAGCAGGGTCGCCCCTAACCAGTCGATCCCAGGCCGCCCCCAGGCCTGGCTCGTCGGCGTCCGGCCCGTCGTTGCGCTGGATGGCACGGTCGACCGCTGGCTGAGCCAGAGCCCGGCGATGGCTAGGCCGCCCAGGGGCAGGTTGAGCCAGAACACCCCACGCCATCCGCCTGGCCCGGCCGCCAGCGCTGCCCCGTACAACGGGCCAGCTGCGCTGCCCGCTTCCTGGAGCGCGGAGATCATCCCTACCAACGGGCCACGAGAGCCCGGGGAGGAGAGGTCGGCGGCCAAGGCCAGGGTCAGCGGGACCAATGCCCCACCTCCCAAGCCTTGGAGGACGCGGCCCGCGACCAGCCAGGCGAGCGAGCCGGAGAGCGCGGTCACGGTCGAGCCGAGGATGAAGGCGATCATCGCTGCCGCGTAGGCAGGCAGCCGCCCGCGGGCGTCGGAGTAGGTGCCCAGGAGTGGCATGGCGACCACGTAGCCGACGAGAAACCCGGTCAGGATCGGGGTGGCTGCCTGTGGCTGGTCCACCGATACCCCGGTGGCGGTCATCATCTGGGGGAGCAGCGTGACCACCGCGTAGGCGTCCATCGCTGCCAGGATGAGGCCACCGGCAGCCGGCCAGAGCGCACCTCGGTTGGGGGGCCGGGCCATGGTCGCCGATCTCCGGGCCGAGAGCGCCGACCGCACCGGTCAGACCGGTGGGCTAATCGCCACTGGCTGGTTGAAGCCGTGGAGGTCCGCCTGCAGGCGCTGGCTCCCACCCCGTCCCAGGAGCGGCCCGGAGAGGGCTACGCGGCGCGGGAGATGGTCGCTCCTGGCCACCCACAGGGTGACCCTCACCTCGCCGGTCGCTGTTCTCCCCCCCAGCAGGCTGCCGAGCTGGGCCGCCGTATAGCTGGCGCTCACCTGGTCGCAGTCCTGATTGTCCAGATGGGCGAGGCCGAGGTAGCGGGGGTGAGCGCCTTGGGCCAGGATGGCCGGTAGCCCCGTCTGAGGATCGAAGGCCCGAGAGAGGTCAGGGACTTGGGAGGTCTCGGAGGGGGGCAGCTCGGTGAAGGTCGAGAAGGGGAGACGAAGGTAGACGTGCCCGTCGAGGGTGATCACCCTCAGATCGACGAGGAAGTCGCCTTGCCGGACCTTGAAGGTGGTGTCGCTGGCGTCGGGGAGCCGAATCCGGGAGGTGGCCGAAGTGAGGGTCAACCCCTGGAGCACGATGCCTGGCCCAAAGCTGATATCGGCGCTCAGCGTGTGCAGGCTGGCCAGCGCCCGCCCGGTCGCGCGCAGCACCTGGACGGGGCTCGGGGACGAGGAGGTCGTGGGGCCGGAGCAGGCGGCGAGGGCCAGGGCGACGAGCATCGCCACCAGGCAGCGGCCGGCCCACGTTCGGGAAGCGGTCACACCCAAGGCTGGCATCTCATCAACCATTTCAGGCACCGCCGACCTGCCGGATGTGACAACGGTGCTGAGCTACGGGCATCACGGGCCTGGGTCGACCAGGACCCCAGGGGTTCATCACCCCGGCTGGGCCAGGGCCGGTTTGGCCGCTCGCAGGGCCTCGGCGAGGAGAGCTGGCCGCTGTCGCTCTTCCCGGGGGCGATGGTCATGCCCGACGGCGTGGTGGTGGGTGATGGTGCCTCCAGGCGGAGCAGGACCTCCGAGGCGGCCTCCTTGATGGCGACCCACTGCGCCAGCTCGGATCCCGGCCGGGCCGGCGCCACCACCGTGTAGCACGGGCGGAGCCGTCGGGATCGACGTGGATGAGGCGACAGAAAGCCCAGCCCTTGACCACAGGCCTCCTCCATGGCCTGCCTGACGGCCTTCAGCACCCCAGCGTGGAACTCGGGGGGAGCGGTCCAGGTGACGGCGGTCTCGAAGGTCTCGTTGACCAACCCCAGCCGGACCAGGGCATCGTGGATGCAGGCGCTGCGGAGGAGTGCCTCTCGCCCACCGACCGGCCGCTCCCGATCGAGAGGTGGGCTGGGTTGGTTCGTCGGTCAGCTGCTCGGTCGTCATTGCGCCCCGTGCTCACGCCAGATCTCGATCGCTCGCTCGAGCCAGGGGCCGAGCGGGTGGTCAGCCGGCTCGAAGCTGACGATGAGGAGCGAGGGAACGCCATCACCGACGCCGGTGACCAACGCTTCGGTGGGATCGAGCAGGCGACAGTTGGCGGGCCGGAGGCCGGACTGGACGAGCTCGCGAGCGGCCTGGCGGCGTCGGCGAAGGTGATCGAGGCCCGGGGGCGAGGGCGATCCTGAAGTCGCATCCAGGCCCTGGTGAGGATGCTCGGGGTTCCCCTGGAGCCGATGAGCAGGCCGTTCGGGGACGCCCCGGCGCCGTCGCCAGGCGGTCCCCTGGTCTCCCAGTGGTCCCCTCGGGGGTAACGACAGCTGACGTGTCCACACACTACCATTCACTTCCGTCAACTCGAGGCAGTGGGCGCCCGAGCAAGGCATCCCTCCCGTGACCGCCTCCCGCTGCTTCTCGTCGGGCACGCTTCCCGTCCCGGCCCGGCGAGTCGGTCACCTGATCCTGGGGGACGCCCCGGCGTGACCGCTCGCGTGTCCGCTGCCGATCAACGCTCCGATCTGGACCGGCAGGTGGCGGGTGGTGCCGCTTGGGCGGCCCAGGAGGGGCTCGCCGTCGGGCGCCTTCTGACCGAGGTTGGCTCGGCCCTGAACGGAACGCGTCGGA
>DATGLL010000198.1:0-2502 GCA_035294145.1 Candidatus Dormiibacterota bacterium
AGGACGTACGCTGGGGGCAGACGAGCGGTGGCCTCGTGGTCGGGTTGGGGGAGATCGCCACGTGGCTACCTTGCTCCCGTCGTCCTCCCCCACCCCGGCCGGTAGCCCGGCCCATCACGCGCACGACCTCGACACCCCGCTCAGACCGCGGTGTAGCCACCGTCCACCATAAGGGCGTGACCGGTGACGAAGGAGGACTCGTCAGAGGCCAGGTAGAGTGCCCCCCAGGCGATCTCTTCAGGGATGGCAAGCCGACCCATTGGGTGATGATCAAGGAGCACCCTCAACGCCGCTTCGGGATCTGGCTGGGCGGCGTGCCACCGTTGGTGGAGAGGGGTGTTGGTGGCCCCTGGGCAGAGGGCGTTGACCCGGATGCGGTCGGCGGCCAGCTCTGCGGCCAGCGTCCGGCTCAGGTTGATCGCCGCTGCCTTGGTCACCGCATAGGCGGCGGAGCCTGGCGCACCGACCACCCCGTAGGTAGAGCCGAGGTTGATGATGCTGCCCGAGCCCACACGTCGGAGATGGGGGATGGCGTGCTTGCAAACCAGGAACATGCTGGTCAGATTGTTCTCCAGGACTCGGTGCCATTCCTCAAGGCTCATCGCCTCAAGCCGAGCGGAGACCGAGATACCGGCGTTGTTGACAACGATGTCCAGGCGTCCGTAGCGCTCGACCGTACACTCGATCAGGCCCTGGACCTCTGCCTCCACCGCCACGTCGCAAGGCCAGAACGAAACGCTCAGGCCTTCAGCCGCCAGCCTGGACTCAAGCTGTCGTCCCACGTCCTGTCGTCGCGCGCAGAAGGCGACCTTCGCTCCCTCCTGAGCGAAGAGCTGGACGATGGCCGCGCCGATGCCCAGCGAGCCCCCGGTCACGAGCGCGACCTTACCTGCCAATCGTCGCTGCCCCGTCATCACGCGAGCGTCATCCCGCCGGCTCAGGTGGGTGAGGGGCCGGGCGCTTGCCTCGCATCCCATTGGGCCCGGAAGCTGGCCACCGCTCGCCGCGCGAGCTCTTCAGCCGGGAGGTCCCAGAGCGAGTCAGGATAGGCGTTGCCAAAAAGCCCATTGTCGGAGAAGATCTCCACGTCGTACCAACCGTCGTAGCCAGCTGCTTCCAGCGTCGCGAAGATGGCCGGCACGTTGGCTCGGCCCTCGCCGGGCAGGAGACGATCGCACCAACTCCGCGTGGGCTGCCGGTAGTCGTTGACCTGGACACCGACCAGCCGATGGGCGTACCGACGAAGGTCGTCGAGGCCGTTGGGCACGTCCCACAGGTGCCAGACGTCGTAGATCACGCCGACCTCGGGGACACCCGCCTCCTCGATCAGCTCCAGCGTCTCCGGCAGGGTTGTGACCAGCGTCCCCGACGTCCGCCGGAGGGGCTCGAGGCCGAGAGTGACGCCGACCTTCCCAGCGGTGTCCGCGGCTGCCTTGAGCCCCTCGACGACGGTCCGGCGTAGCCCTGCCAGATCGTGACCATCCGGGGCTCCGGTGAGGACCATGACCGCCACCGGATCGAAGGGCGCGAAGCGCCGGATGGCCGCGCAGAGCGCCGTCCGCCGTTCGCGAGGGTCCTTGGGCTCAGCGAAGAAGGGGTCGGGGACGATGGAGGCGACCTCGGGGACGCAGAGGGTGGGACGCAGCCCCGTCTGCGCCAACAGCTCGCCGATGGCCGCCTCCTGGCCATGCGGCAGCTTGAACTCCCAGAGGCCGATCCCGTCGGCGCCGACGGCACGATAGGTAGAGATGTCCGCTCTGATGTCGGCGGTATACGTCGTGCACTGGCTGATCGACAGCTTGGGGTAAGACAATGCGGCCTGTCTCTTCATCGTTCGCACCATCAGTGGCAGCGCTCTCTGAGTTGGTGGAGCGCTCTCAAGCCAAGCTAACAGCAATCGCAGCCATGGTCGATGGCAAATTGGACAAGCAACAGCAGTGATAATTGGCTGCAAACCCAGCCGCCAGCCGACCCTTCGGGCCTGATGTTCCATTCCTCAAAGCCGTAGACAACGCAGCGATGGGGCGACAGGATGGAAGCAGTGGACGGCTCCGGGCCCAGGGCCGAACATGGCCGTTGCGTTTTCCCGCTAGGTCCCAACGGCTGGGGCTCACCCAGGGGGGCGTCTGAGAGGCAGGGAACGTGCCTCCTGGTGCGCGACACCCCGGATCGTCACCGCCCGAGTCCGCATCGCTCCCCTCCTCGAGGGACCGGGGGCCGCCTTCTGGAGGAGCATCCCCGGCGTCGCTGGCGGCCTCAGCCAGCCATCCTTGGAGAGGCCGGTCATCGCTGGGCGCCCGGCCCGGATCGGCGTACGATCGTCCGGCCCTCCCTGCGGGCCGAGCCCGGGAGCCACCGGGTACGCGACGCCGGCCCCCGGTGCTCGCGGGTCGGACCCTGGCGCCGGAGCGGCTCTGGCGACGGTTGGCGGTCACGGCCATCCCGGGCCTCCGCCCACAGGGGGCGCTGCCGCTGGCCCGACCCTATCCCTCAGAGGTGGGG
>DATGLL010000199.1:0-2133 GCA_035294145.1 Candidatus Dormiibacterota bacterium
CGCGGCGGGGAAGCGCGAAGCCCGCAAGGGCAACCCCGTGAGGGGTGCCGTATGAGACTATCGCTTACTCAGCGGCAACGGTGGACACGGATCGCGCCGCCGCCTCCGCCTCGTCCAGGAGCGCGATCGCATCCCCCGCCCCTCGGTTCGTGGCCGGGTAGGGCACCCCCGAGGTGGCCGGCGCCGAGGCCAGCGAGCTCTCCAGGCCCAGGGCGTAGGCCTCCAGCTCCCGATCCCCGGACTCCTGCGCCAGGTGGCGAGCGAAGGCGTAGCAGGCCCCGGCCTGGCACCGGCTCTCCAGCCGGAAGGACAGTCCCCCGACCAGGGCCGCCGTCTCCCCGGCGATCGACTGGAGCTCCCTTCGGGCCGGTGCCGGGAGGCCGCCGAGCAGGTGGGCGAGTAGCCGCGGGTTGCTCAGGGCCGTCACCAGCTCGTCGAGCCGGCGCTCGAGCCGCTCCAGTCGGCGGACGAGCGGGCGACGGCCGAGCAGCACCTCCACCGGCACCCCGGCCACCGAGGCCGCCTGCAGCAGCGCCGCGGCGGGCAGGGGCTCAGGCCATTCTCCCAGCCGGCGAGACGTTCGGGTGTGACCGACAACCTGCGGGCGAACTGTCGCAGGTCCAGGCCCAACAGGTGACGGGCGCGCAGCAGGGCCGTCACCACCTGGTGATGGAACGAGTCATCGCCCAGGCGAGGCGGCAGCGTCACCACCTGCGCCACGGCTCTCCCCCAGCCATTCGTTCCCCTCCCCATGACGCAGCTTTTGGAGGCATCGTACCGCCATGCGGTGTGCCACCGAATGTCACCCGTAAAGGACCAGGCCTATTCCCGGAGGGCGACCAGGACCAGGCTCGCCGTGTCCTGGGGCCGCAGATGGCCGTAGGTCCGGTCGATGAGCACAGTGGAGGCGTGGCCCACGTAGCGGCGGATGACGGTGGCGTCGATCCCCTTGCGCACCAGCTTCGAGATGTAGGTGTGCCGGAAGAGGTGGGGGTGGACCGGGCGGCCGAGCGCGCTCCGGCCGAGGAAGCGGACCATCTGCTGCACACCGGAGGCGGTCAGGGGCTCGTAGCGCCCGGTCCGCGGATCCCGACGGGTGGACAGCCAGAGCCGGTCGCCCTCGGCCTCAGGGGGTCGGGAGCGGGCGAACACGCGCAGCCGCCGATGCAGGTCGGGCGGGATGGGAACGAAGCGCTCCCGGTCCCCCTTCCCGATCGCCCTGATCCCGACCTGGCGCTCACGCCGGCCGTCCAGGAGCACCACCTCCCGCTCGACCAGGTCCTGGACCCGAAGCCCGATCAGCTCGCCCACCCGGATGCCGGACTGGGCCAGCAGCTGCACGATCAGGGCGTCCCGGGGCCGGGCCAGCTTGACCATGGCCTGGACCTCGGCGTCGGTCAGGATCTCGACCTCACGCTCGGGCAGCCTGGGCCGGTGGGCCCGGCCGCTCACCGGCTCGCCCTCCCTGCGCAGCCAGGCGAGGAAGGCGTTGGCGGTCTTGACGTAGCTGGCGATGGTGTGGGGGGAGAGGGGCCCCCGGCGCCCGGAGCGGGTCCGCAGATCGGTCACGAAACGGTTCATCTGGCGCTGGTCGAGCTGGGCGGGGTCGGTGATGCCCGCCCTCGCGCACCAGGGGAGGAAGACCCGCTCCAGCCGAGGGCGGAGGTCGCCCTCGATGGTCTTGGGGCTCAGGCCGGCGGCCTGACGGTCCTCCAGGTAGTCACGCGCCAGCTGCTCGAGCCGGGAGAGATCGGATCGGGCGTCAGGCCCGCTGCCCGAGGCCAGACGAGAAGACATGGGTCCCTCCTCTCTCGCCGGTCCGCCTTGGAGGCAGCCCGGCAACCGCGCTCGCGGACAGGACCCAGATGGCGAGCGACCTTGGAGCGGGGTTCTACACAAACCGCCTGCTAACAGCGCATGCCTCGGCCCCCTGGAGCGGGACGGTGCAGGGGTCGACCCAAGGCCGGAGGTGGCCTGGCCCGAGTTCGAGCTGAACTCGACCGGAGTTGGAGGAGACTGGCTGGTGCCCCGCGAGGGATTCGAACCCCCGACCTACTGCTTAGAAGGCAGCTGCTCTATCCACTGAGCTAGCGGGGCAGCCATGCTGGCCGGGCGACGGGGATCCCCTTGCTC
>DATGLL010000200.1:0-23520 GCA_035294145.1 Candidatus Dormiibacterota bacterium
AGCGCGATGAGAACGCCGCGATCAACCTGGCGAGGTACTCGCCCGGGGCACCCCACCAAGCTGGCTTGGTGGGGACCCCGCCCGTAGGCTCAGTTGGAGCCTTCGTGAAGCGCAGAGCCGCGGTAAGACCCGGGCTTCTCGGGCACGCGGCAAGGAAGCGCGAAGCCCGCAAGGGCAACCCCGTGAGGGGTGCCGCGTGAGTGCTACTGCGTACTCGGCGGCAACGGCATTCGCCGGTGGAGCGCCGGCGGGCCCAACGCACCAGAGGAGGTGGGGGCGGAATGCTGCTGTTCCTGCTCGCGCTCGTCATCATGGCCCTTGGGGTGGCCGCCTACGCGCACTACAATCCCGGCGTCCACGCGATCACGATGAGGAACTACCACTTCGCCGCGGTTCCGGACTGGATTCCGGTCGCCGTGGCCGCGGCGGTGCCCTTGTTCTTCTTCCTGCTGCACGCGCTGCATGCCCGCGGTCGCGCCCGTCGGTGAGCGGGTGCCTTCCGAGTAGGCCGGCGGACTGACGGGTTGCCGTCGATCGCCGGAGGGACCGGGAACCGCCTACGGGCCGGGGCGGTGCACGGCACGGGCGATCCAGCCCGCCTCGGTGGGGGTGAAGGTGGGGACGAGGTCCGGTGGTCGGGCCTGCCCAGCTCAAGCCAGCGGTCGCGGAGCCCCGTCGGTCGCCTCGCGCCGCCGATCCGGCGGCCAGCGGAGCCCCATCGTGGAGCCGTTGCCGCTGAGTAAGCGATCGTCTCATGCGGCACCCCTCACGGGGTTGCCCTCGCGGGCTTCGCGCTTCCTCGCCGCGTGCCCGGGAAGCCCGGGTCTTACCGGGGTCTCCACGAAGCCAGCTTCGTGGAGACCCTGTCGGCTTCCCGAGGTGCAAGCGCAAGGGCCGAGACCCGGACCCCTGCCCCTTCAGCACCGGGACCTTCCGGGTCGAGCCCGATCGCCGCCACGTCACCCTGCCCAGGATCGGCACCGTGCGCACCTGCGAGCGCACCCGCCGGCGGGAGCGCTGGTTCGTCTGGGCCGGGCACGGATCCTCGCCGCCACCCTGAGGCGGGTCGGGGAGCGAAAGGAAGGGCCGAGCCTTCGGGCGTGGCGCCCGAAGCCGAAGCCCGGGCCGGGAGGACCGGGTGTCGCCCGGTAGGTAGTGCTGGCCCGGCAAGGCGGACCAGTCGCTGTCCTCCTCCGAGGCGCGGCGGTGGGTCGCGGCCTGGGCGGGTCCGGGAGAATGTGCCCATGTCGGGATTTCGGTCCTTTCTGCTGCGCGGCAACGTGGTCGACCTGGCGGTCGGGATCGTGGTCGGTGCCGCCTTCGGCACCCTGGTCCAGGCCTTCGTCAGGGACCTGCTCACCCCGCTGATCGCGGCCATCGGCGGCCGGCCGGACTTCAGCGCCCTCTCCTTCACGCTCAACCGGAGCGTCTTCCGATATGGCGACTTCGTCGACGCCGTGATCGCCTTCGTGATCGTGGCCGCGGTCGTCTACTACCTGGTGGTGGTGCCGTACATGGCGCTGCGGGCTCGCTTCGAGCCCCCGCCGCAGCCGGTGGCCCCGACCAAGCGCTGCCCCGAGTGCCTCAGTGAGATCGCCGTGGCCGCGCGACGATGCGCCTTCTGCACCGCCGAGCAGGCGGTGGATGCGGCCTGATCCATTGCCGAATGAGTCCCTGCTCGCCGTTGGCCGCCGGTGACGGGCCCGCGAGCGGGGGCAGGAGGGATGCCCGTGAACAGCTTTTTGGAGCTGTCGCTCCGCCATAACTCCTGGGCCAACCAGACCCTGCTCGACTTCTGCGCCGGCCTCGACCCGGAGCTTGTGGAGCGACGTGCCCTCGACAACCTGCGCACCATCAGGGAGACATTGGCGCACATCCTGGCCGCCGAGCAGCGCTACCTCCGGGCGTTGGGGCATGGGTTGGACGGGAACCCGGTCATGGAGCCGGACGACCCGACCCTGGACCAGCTCCGCGCCATCGCGCCCATGCTCACCGTCGCCTGGGAGCGGGTCGCCGTCGCCGGCATCGACCTGGAGCAGGAGCGCACCGGCCCCCGCGGGACGGCCCGTCTCGGCCTCGTCCTGGCCCAGGCCGTGCACCATGGCAGTGACCACCGATCGCAGGTCTGTGCCACGCTCGGCGCCCTGGGCGTCGAGCCCCCCGACCTTGATCTCTGGGCCTACGGCGGCGCCATCGGGTGGGTGAGGCCTTTCGGCCGGTCGGGCTCTCCGTGAGGATCGGGATGGGCCAGCGAGTCGGCGAGCGAGCATGGCCGGTGGCATGAGCCCCCCGGTGTTCCCGGGCCGCGGCGCGGCGCCGGGGGCGCTGATCGTCGCCTTCTGGGTGCTGGCCTACGTGTGGATGGCCGGCGAGATCTGGCTGAGCGTGCGACATCGCCCCCCGGCTGAGGCGAGACGTCGTGACCGCGGCTCGGTGTGGGTGGTGATCGTGTCGGTCTACCTTGGCGTCTGGCTCGGCATCTTCGTCGCCTTTGCGCTCCCGCGGCTGGCGCTCACCGCCGGTCGTGAGGCGGTGGTGATGATCGGTCTCTCGCTCATGGTCGGGGGCATGGCGTTGCGCTGGTACGCCGTCCACCTCCTCGGCACCTCCTTCACCTGCAGCGTGGTGACCAGGCCGGATCAGCCGCTGGTGCAGACGGGCCCGTACCGCTGGATCCGTCATCCCTCCTACACCGGCGGGTTGATGACGATCACCGGGATGCTGGTGGCGCTCGCCAACCCTGTCTCACTGGCGACCCTGCTCCTCCCCTTGGGTGGCTACGCCTACCGCATCCGTGTCGAAGAGGACGCCTTGCTTCGCGAGCTGGGTGAGACGTACCGGGCGTACATGCGACGGACCTGGCGTCTGATTCCGTTCCTGATCTAGTCGTCTCGGGGGACGGAGCGATCGCCGCGGAGCTATGGGGGCTCGTGCTGGATGGTGACCGAAGGTGCGGGAACGATGCCGCCGATGTCAGGCCCGGCTCGGAGCGCGCAGTCCGCAATCCGCTATGATGCCAAGCGGTAACCCGTCCACGAGAGCGAAGAATGCTGGAGTACCGTGGAGGGGGGCGGTCGGTGAATCACAAGGACTCAGGTAGACGCAGCCGGGATCTGGGATGGCGGGAGCGCAGCGATGACCCCCGAGCAGCGAGTGCTGTCCATCCTGGCGCGGGTCAGCGACCCGTGGGAGGTCGCCGGTCGTTGCCGATTGCCCTTCCCGCGTCTGGCCCAGCTCCTGCGCGACTGGGAGCGCCAGGGCCTGGTCGAGCTGGCGCCAGGCCAGATCCGGCTCACCGGGCTGGGGCGTGAGCGGGCCCTGTCCCTGCCCGACCCTGACGACTGCCTCAGCGAGCTTGCCTCCACGTTCCGGCAGCTAGCGGCCGGTCGTCCGGCCGCAGCCGCCCGATTCGGTCAGGGGCACCTGACCGTGGACGCGGTGCTGGCCCGAGTTCGAGCCATGCTCGTCCATGGCGACCTCTGGCCGGGCGTGCGGGTCGTGGTCCTGGGCGACGACGACCTTGCGAGCCTCGCCCTGGCGTTGACCCACCTCCCTTCTCAGGTCACCGTCTTCGAGATCGACCAGCGCGTCACCGAGTTCATCGCCGAGCAGGCGGCCCGGTGCGGGCTGGGCGGTCTCGAGGTGCACGCTGCCGACCTCCGCCGGCCCCTGCCGGCTGGGCACCTGGGCGGCTATGACCTCTTCCTGACCGACCCCTCGGAGACCGACGCTGGCCTTCGGATGTTCCTGGGCCGTGGCCTCTCGGCGTTGCGCCCCGGCCCGGGGGCGGCGGGGTACTTCGGCCTGACGCTGATCGAGGCCGATCTGGCCAAGTGGCGTCGGCTCCAACGCTGGCTCCTCACCCAGTCGGTGGCCATCACCGCGGTCTACCCCGACCACGGTTCCTACGAGAACTGGCCGACCCTGGTCGAGGAGGCTCGGGCGTTCGGTCTGGCCTGCTTTTCGGTGGCGGCCAAGCGGCCGTGGTATCGCTCGTCCCTCTACCGCCTCGAGACCCTGGACGACTTCCACCCGCCACGCCCTGGGGTGCAGCGGGGCGAGCTGTTCTGGGATGAGCAGTGCTTCGCAGCCGCGAAGGAAGGTCAGCACAAGGGAGGTGAAGATGCCACTGGGTCGTCAGATCCTCTGTGACATGTGGGGGTGTGAGGGCCTGGAGGATGCCGACCTCGCAGAGTCCGCGCTCCAGGAAGCGACGCGAGCCGGCAAGGCGACGCTCATCCGCTCCTTCGTGCACCGCTTCTCACCGCACGGTATCACCGCGCTTGCCCTGATCGCCGAGAGCCACGTTGCCCTCCACACCTGGCCCGAGCACGGCTACGCGTCGGTCGACATCTTCACGTGCGGGGAGGCCGATCCAGAGGCCGTCTTGGACCACCTGATCGAGACCTACCGACCCCGCCGGGTACAGCGACTGACCCTGGAGCGAGGCCCTCTGAGGGTGGCGGCCGAGAGCGACGGTCAGCCTCTGGCCTGGCTCACCGACGGGTCACGAACCGTGACTGGCAATGCCCAGCCCGGAAGACCTGAGAGGCAAACCTGGTGACCTGCTCGGGATCGAACTGTCGGCACGAGAAGACGTCCAGGTACACGCTCCTGCGCTCCTCCGAGAAGTGGGCCACGATGCTGGACGTCTCGATCAGCTGCACCGCCGAATAGCCCGCCGTCTTCGGGTCGGCCTCTCCGAAGCGGAGCAGCAACGGCTCGCCGACGCGGCGCATGCGGAGGATCTCGTCGCACAGCTGCTCCACGAACTGGCGAATTCGGGCCTCATCCCGAATCGCCTCCTCATCGCAGCCGTAGAGGTCGAGCAGCAGCTCCCACCCAAAGGGCTCAGTCATGGCAGCAACTTCTCCTGGACCGTCCACGGGATGAAGAACCAGGTATGGGCGTCGGGATGGTAGAGCCGCGTCCCAAGGTCGGGGCGGCGGTGGGGCTGACGGGGGTCGAACCCGGTGGTGCCGGCCCCGAACGTCCACCAGGCCCCAGGGTAGGTGGCCATGGCCGCCCAGAGCAGGTCGGTGCGGGCGAAGTGCTGGCCCATGGCCCGCCGGCAGCCGACGACGGTCCCGGGGTGGAGATGGATGGACTCGATCTGGGCGACCACCATGCCGGGCTCGCGGAGGGCGCGTCGGCAACGACGGTAGAAGGGCTCCTCGAACAGTCGGGCTGCCTCGCCGATCGGGTCGGTGAGGTCGCAGAGGATCACGTCCAAGGCGCCGTCGAACTCCAGGATGCTCTCGAAGGCGTCGCCGAGGTGGAGGTGGACGCGCTCGTCCTGGAGGGCCGCCTCGACCTGGCCGAAGTGCCGCCGGCAGACCTCGAGCACGCTGGCGTCGAGCTCGAGGAGGTCGACCCTCCGCACCTGGGGGTGCTTTAAGACCTCGACCAGGAGATGGCCGTCGCCCCCGCCCACGATGGCGACCCGCTCCGGGGCCGGGTGGGCGCACAGGGCGGGGTGGGCGAGCACCTCGTGGTAGGCGTAGCCGTCGAGCTCGGCCAGCTGGACGATGCCGTCCAGCACCAGCACCCTCCCCAACCCCCGGGTCTCGAAGAGCAGGATCTGGTGGTGCTCGCTCTGCCTCGCCTCCAGGATCCTGGTCAGCGAGTATGCGACCCGGGTCGGCGAGGCGGGCTCCTCCTCCTCGAAGGTGAGGGACTCCGTGGCCCGGAGGCTCCGGGCGGCGAGCGCCCCCAGGACGGCCTCTCGGTGCCCCTCCAGCCCCTCGCCGACGAGTTCCAGCTGAGCTGGCCGTGGGGCGGGCGGCAGCCGCAGCACCAGGAGCTGGTCGGCGGTCGCGGCCCAGGCGATCGCCTCGCCTGAGGTGGGGCACCAGCCCCGGGTGGCGGGGGCATCTCCCCCGGTCCGCTCCAGCAGCTCGGCCAGCAAACGGGTGGATTGAGCCTCCGATCGGAGGCCCTCAGCGTCCTCGATCTGGAGCCTCATCTGCCCTTCCGACCCAAGGTGCGACACGGTCCCACGTCATCCCCATGGTAGGGGGGGCGATGCTCGTGCCGCTGCCCTCGCCATGGCCGATGGGAGGGACCGACGCCGACCGCTCGTTGCCCTGACGAAGTCAAGGCGATGCTCCTCATCTTGGCCAACGCTGCCCGCTCGTCCCTGGGCGGGGGTTAGCAACAGCTGACGTATCTACACGCCACAGTTCACCTCCGTGAACTTGAAGCCGTGGACGCCCCGACGCGGTCGCCATCCGACGTGACCGCCCGCTCGCGGGTCCGCTGCGGATCAGCGTCCCGACCTGGATCGGCCGGTGGCGCATGTCGCCACCTGGGCAGCCCAGGAGGGGCGCGCCCTCGGGCGGATCGTGAACGAGAGCGGCTCGGCGCTGAAGGTGAGGGGGCGGAGGTTCCTGGCCCGGCTGCGTGACCCGACCGTGACCACCATCGTGGTCGAGCGCCGAGACCGGTTGGCGCGGCTCGAGGCAAGGTCAGTGGAGACCGCGCTTGCGGCTCAGGGCCGAAGGTGGCTGGTGGTCGGCCGAGGTCGATGGGGGCTCTGGTGCGGGGGTGACCGAGATCCCAACCTGTCTCTGCGCTCAGCTGCCTATCGTGCGGCGAGGGCGATGGCGACGCTCCAGGGGCAGCCCACGAGGCCTGCTCGGGGACCCCATCGGGACGGGCCCCGGTGGGAGGCCCTTCGCCGGGGGCCCCGCGGGGGCAGCCCCGTGAGGGGTGCCGCTTGCAGGACGATCGCCCCCTCAGCGGCAATGGCGGTGCGTGACCCTGCGACAGCGCTGCCTCCCGGGCTCGCGCGGCCTCGGCGGCCACGTGACACGCCCTAAGATCCCAGGTGTGACGCTGGCGAACAACGGATCTGCGTCCGTCGTCTCCCCCGCGGACGGCTACCGCAGGCTGCGGGAGGCGATCATCCGGGGGCGCTTCCAGCCCAACGAGCGACTGGTCGAGGCCGACCTCAGCGAGACCTTCGGCATGCCCCGAGCGGTGGTGCGAACCGCGCTGGTCCGTCTGGAGCAGGAGGGCCTGATCGAGCACGAGCGCTACCGTGGGGCGAGGGTCCGCCTGGTCACGGAGCAGGAAGCGGTCGAGATCCTCGAAGCCAGGGCCGCGCTGGAGGCGCTGGCGGCCAGGCGGGCGGCGGCAAGGGCGAGCGAAGCCGAGCACCAGGAACTCACCGCGATCCTGGATCGGATGCGTTCGGCGTTCGCCGAGACCGACCTGCTCTTGATGTCGGAGCTGAACTCCCAGCTCCACGCCAGGATCGTCGAGATCGCCGGGAGCGTCACCGTGTCGCGGCTGGTCTCGATGCTGAACTCGCAGATCGTGCGCTTTCAGTACCGCACCATTCTGGTGCCCGGCCGGCCCGAGTCCTCGCTGCGGGAGCACGAGGCGATCGTGAGGGCGATCGCGGCGCATGATCAGGCCGGGGCCGCCGCGGCCATGACCTCCCACCTCTCTCAGGTGATGGAGGCGGTGTCGACGCTCTCCCGGCTGTTCGGCGGCAGTAGCGCGGCGAGCGCAGGGCAGCCGGCCTGATCTGGCACCTCCCGCCGGCTGGACGTATCCCCTGCGGGGAAGAGATGATTTTGAACCAAATTGTTAACAATCTTTCCCCAAATTGGCTATACTCTCCCTAGTCGTCTCCGGCTCTGCCTCACGGTGCGAGGCGTAGCCGCAGTTGTGTGGAGGGAGAGGGATGATGCTGCGACGCTGGCGCAATGTTGCGCTCGGGATGGCCGCCGCTGTTTTGCTCGTGGCGTGTGGCGGCGGCTCTTCCGGCGGAGGGCCACCTCACGGCAATGTCCTCCAGGTGGCTGCCCCGGGCGACCCGGACTCGCTCGACCCAATGGCCGGCATCAGCGGGTTTGACGTCACCTACCTGTACCAGATCTACGACACACTGATCCACCTCGATCCCCGGACCGACCAGCTCGAACCCGGGCTCGCCACCAGCTGGTCCTGGAGCCCGGACAAGCGGACCCTCCAGCTGAAGCTGCGTCACGGCGTCAAGTTCCAGGACGGCACCCCGCTCGACGCGGAGGCAGTCAAGGAGAGCCTGGACCACGCTAGGAGCTTCCAGAACTGGCCCGACCTGCAGCCGGTCACGAGCGTGACCGTGGTCGACGCCGACACCGTCGCCCTCCATGTCGATCGACCCTACGCGCCCCTGCCCGCGCTCTTGAGCTGGCGGGGGGGCATGATCGTGTCACCGACCGCGCTCAAGAGATACGGGAAGGATTTCGGGAAGCATCCGGTGGGGGCGGGCCCCTTCAGCTTCCAGTCCTGGGCACCCGGCGACTCGATCAAGCTGACCAGGTTCGCTGGCTTCTGGCAAGCGAGCCAGACTCGGCTGAAGGGGATCGACTTCCACATCATCACCAGCCCGATCGCCGAGCTGTCGGCACTCCGGGCTGGTCAGCTCGACGTGGGCGGCCTGGCCGACCTCAGCAACCTGGCCTCGGTGCAGAACGCTCCCAACCTTAACCTCAGCATCCGCAACAGCACCGCGCTCTCGATTGTGACCCTGAACAACAAAGGAGCGCCCTTCAACAATCCCCTGGTCCGGCGCGCCGCCAACATGTCCATCGATCGCCATCAGCTGGCGGTCGTGGCCAACACCAAGCAGCTGGTCGACAAGGGGATTGGGGGACCTGCGTGGCAGTACGTGCCACCCGACTACTGGCCCTACAGCAAGGACCTCAAGGACTACCCCTACGATCCCGCTCAGGCCAAGAGGCTGCTGGCCGAGGCCGGCTACCCCAATGGGGTGACAGTGCAGCTCTGCAACATCGCCGGCAACCCGGACACCATCCCCGAGATCGAGCAGCAAGAGATGGCAAAGGCCGGCTTCAACGTCGTCATCCAGGACGAGCCGGTGAACAGCTGCGTCTCCAAGATGCAGCAGGGGACCATTCCCATGGTTCAGATCGGGTGGGCCGGCCTGGCCGATCCCTACCAGACCTATGCGACCATGTTCGGGCCCTTGAGCAACCTGGGCCCCAACCCCCAGGTCGATGCGCTGCTGGACAAGGCCGCCGCAAGCTACACGCGAGCCGAGCAGAAGGCGGTCTACGATCAGCTCAACAAGGTGCTCTTCGACCTCGCGCCCTCGATGCCGCTCTACTACAACGTCGTGGTCGGGATCACCTCCAAGCGGGTGACCGGAGTGGTGGCCACCGACATCGTGTTCGTGACCTACTTCAAGACCGCTCACTTCGTGTGAGGGACCGGTCCGGCGGCCGGCTCCCGCCGGGGACGGCCGCCGGACGCACCCGGGCTTCAACCCGGCGGCTTCATCCGAAGCGGACGCCGTGCTCGGCGACCAGCCGTGGGAGGCTGGCGAAGTCGAGCTCCAGCCCGTAGTCCACGGCCACCCTTCAGGATCCGCCCGTTGTCGCGGACTAGAGCGGAGATGCCCCCGGTCGGGCCTCGTGGGGAGCCCCGTAGGTACGCCCCTCCCGACGGCTGGACGCTGCAGGCGTTCCAGCTCGCCCTGGACCCCACGCCGGAGCAGTGGCAGGCCATCCGGCGGCGGTGGGGCGGGGACCGCCACGCCCACAGCTGGGCGGTCCGGACCCTCAAGGCTGATCTCGACGCCTACCACCAGGGGACCCCACGAAGCGGGCTTCGTGGGGATCCCCACCAAGCCGGCAGTCGAGGGAGCCACCATCGCCCTACGGGCTCCCCTGGCGCTGGCAGCGGTCCAGAGCCGCAAGCTCGACGGCCGCCGGGTCGGGGGCGCCCCACGAAGCTGGCTTCGTGGGGTCTCCGTCGGCTTCCCGAGGTTCAAGCGCAAGGGCCGAGATGGGGACCCCATCGGAGCTCGCCCCGATGGGGAGCCGCTGGGGACCCCGATCGCTGCACCTTCAGCACCGGGCCGCTCCGGGTCGAGCTCGACCGCCGCCATGTCATCCTGCCCAAGATCGGCACCGTGCGCACGTGCAAGAGGACCCATCGGCTGGAGCGGCTGGTGCGTCTGGGCCAGGCGCGCATCCTGCCGCCACCCTGAGGCGGGTCGGGGGGCGAGCGGTGGTGGTCTTCCGGGTCGAGGTCCAGCGGCCCCAGGGGACCCCGGTGAGACCCGGGCCTCCCGGGCGCGTGGCGAGGAGGCACGAAGCCCGCGAGGGCAACCCCGTGAGGGATGCCGCATGAGACCATCGCTTACTCAGCGGCAACGGGCTGGTCGGTCCGACGCAGCTCTGGGACTTCCTCGCTGGGGTCACCGAGGGGCGACGTCGAGGGGGCCTGGTAGGCCCGGCGCCGGCCCTCGAGGCGCGGGTCAAGCCGGGCGCTTCGCGGCCGGGCCGTCCTGCCCGGGATCGAGGTCGTCCCGGCGGCCCTCCGCCGTGCCGTGCTCGTCCGTGATGGCGCTCGCCGCCCTCGCCAGGAGCCGGGCGATGGCCCGGTCCTCCAGGCCCAGATCGGACAGCAGCTCCCAGGTCCGGAACTCCAGGGCGAGGCGCACCAGGGCCCGGACCGCGATGGCCGGCCGGCCGCCGGCGAGACGGTCCGCGTGGGTGCGGGACACGGCGTCGAGCCAAGCGTCGAGCGTCTCCTTCAGGAGCCGGTCGAGGTCCGGCACCTGGTGGCGATCACGGTGCACGTGGCGATGCATGGCCTGGTTTGACCGGAACCAGCCGTAGAGCCGGGCCAGGGCCTGCTCGAGCCGAGCTCCCGGGTCCCCGGCGCCGGGGTCCAGGTCGGGGAGAGGGCTCTGGGCCAGGAAGTGCCTCTGGCAGGCGGTGAAGAGCTGGGCGGGGTCGGGGAAGCTCTTGTAGTAGGAGGACTCGGGGTCGAAGGCGCTTCCTGGCCCGCCGCTCACCGTGGCCAGGGCCGGTCGCAGCGGTGACCACACCTGGCCCGGGCGGCGGGTTGGCGGTTCCCGCGTCGACCGGGCCGACCTCGACGGCGCCGTCCCTGGTCGTCACCCGCAGGTCGGCCGACCGGGGGCCGTGGTCGGGCCGAGGCTGAGCACCCCTGGAGACGGAGCCGATCGCCTGGCTCGAGGTTGCCCTCGCGGGGCGCCCCATGCGGCCGGATGCGTGGATCCCTCGCCGACCTCGCGCTTCTCTACCACCTGCCCGGCACACCGGGTCTCACGGTCGGCTCCACGCCTCACGAAGGCTCCAACTGAGCCTACGGGCGCGGGGCCCCCACGCAGGGGACCCCATCGGGACGCGTCCCGACGGGGTCCCCAAGCCGGCTTTGCGAGGTGCCCGCCCCCGCCAGGTTGATGACTGTGTTGTCATCGCGCTGGTGGCGCGCCCCGCAGCCGTCGCGCCCCCAACGCTCGGGAGGGAGCGGTCGGCCTCCGCCAGCTCGAAGCCGTACCGGGCCGTCTTGTAGCGCGGTTGCCGGCGGGTCTCAGCCGGGACGACCCCTGCGCTTGCGGGTGGATGCCTTGGGGGGTCGGTACGACGCCTGGAGACCCGGGGCGATCAGGTGGCTTGCCCGCAGGCGGCCAGCCGGTCACACCCGATCAGCGTCTCCAAGATCGCAAGCGATGCCGGCACCAGCCTCGTCTCGTCGTCTCCTTCTCCGCATCCCTCGGGGGGCGGGACCGTCCCCCCAGAGGGTCTCGGCCTGGGAGGTGCCGGAAGATGCCACCGGCTGTCCCCGCCTCGGGGGGCGTCCCGGGAGCGGATGGAGGGATGTTCAGCGGCGGCGTAGCCATGTGGTCGGGGACGGGACGGTCGGTGCTCGCCTCTGGGTGGGAGGATCGATGAGGCAGCCCACCTCGGGGCAGGAAGTTCCATGCGTGATGGAAAGCAAGTGATCTTGACGAGCGGTTGACACCGTGGGTAGGCTCCGCGGCGTGCTCATGATGGACCCGGTCAACGGGAAGAGTGGGGGAGACCGGGAGGAGAGGGTGGGCAGCGAAGCGAGGCCGGGATCGATTCCGAGGCGACGTGCCTCTGGGCGGGTGGGGGTCGGTCGTGGACGGAGGGCTCGCTGGTCGCGGTCGGGATCGGCGCCGCTGGCCGCAAGGAGCGAGCTGGGGCTCCGGCCGACGCCGGTGGGGATCGTGGCTAAACCGGAACGGGCATGAAGGTCGTGCCAAGGGTGGGGCGCGTCCCTGGGTTGGCGATCGCCCTGGTGCGGCAGCTGGCCGCCGCTTGCCCGGGCAAGCTTGGCCTGGGGCGCGACGAGGTCCTCGACCTGGTGGCCCACGAGCTGCGGGCCCCGATCACGGTGATCAGAGGATGCGTCTCTATGCTTGCCGAACGATCAGCCAGTGACCTCTCCGAGCAGGAATGGGAACGGTCCCTGGGGGTGATCGCGACCAAGACTGCCGAGCTGGAGGGCCTGGTGGAGATGCTCGTCACCCGGTCGCTGCTCGGTCGCAACCTCCTCCGCCCGTCGATCGACGCCTTCGACGTGGTAGAGGCGGTGCGGGATGCCACGGCCGGCGTCGACGCCCGGGCCCTTGAGGAGGGGGCGACCATCGAGCTGCCGCTGGGGCTGCCGCCGGTCCTGGTGCAGGCCGACCGGCGGCAGGTCGTCCGCATCCTCTCCAACCTGCTCAACAACGCCCTGACCTACAGCGTCCCCCCGGCACGGGTCAGCGTCATCGTCCGTCGCCGCATCCAGGTCGAGGTGGCGGTTCAGGACCGCGGGATCGGCATCCCGCCCGACCGCCAGGGGCGCATCTTCGAAGCCTTCTCCCGCGCCGGGGGGGCCCCTGACGTCCGTGGCCCGGGGCTCGGCCTCGGCCTCGCCATCGGCCGCCGGCTCGCCGAGCTGAACGGCGGCTCCTTGGATCTCGAACGCAGCGCTCCAGGTGAGGGGAGCGTCTTCGTCTTGCGGTTGCCTCCAGCGCCCGAGGAGCCGAGCCCGGAGGTGACGCAACGACCCGGGGCGGAGCGACCGATGAGGGGCGCCCCGGCCGGGCCGAGGCGCCCCGGGGGAAGGGTGTAGTCGACTCCTAATGGCGCCGGGGGCGACGCCCCGCTGCCCGCCTGGGATGGTGGCCGTGCCGCGGGCACGCCCCAACTGTGGCGTGCCCGCCGGCACCCCTGGATCCCTGAGGCCTCCACCGGTGGTGGAGACGGGGCCCGTGGATGGCCCGGGGCCGGCCGTCGGCCCGATTCCCTCGCGGACGCGGCAGCAAGCGACGGGACAGGATGGCTTCCCCCGCCCCCCTGAACGCCCGAGCGTCCTCGATGGCTCTGGCGCACCTGACTGGATCGCCGGCACCGGCTGCACCGCGAAGGCCGAGGCTCGACCTCATCCGTCTTTGAATTCCAACTCCTCCCTCTTCTCTGTCCCCGGAGGCCCTCCTGCCGTCCTGGCTTCTCTCGGCCCAAGCTGACCAGCGGGACATACCAACGCCACCCATGCGGGACGCCGCATCCCAGGTGCAGGCAGTATCCCCCACGCCGTCGCCTACGTCAACGGGTCTTGACCGCTCGGTGGACGTGGGCGGCCGTGCGCAAGCGGCCGAGCCGGGCTGGATGGTTGGAGGTCATCCGGCCAGGTCCAGCGGGCGGTGGCCCGAGCCCGTCCGGCCGCGCAGCGCGGAGAGCAGGGCGGCGAGACCAGCCACCATGGCGAGGAAAAACGCCGAGACCTCGAAGCTGCGCGCGGGGTCAGCGATGGCACCGTAGACGAGCCCCGTGAGGGCTACCCCGAGGGAGGTGCCAAGGCCTCGGGTCATGTTCACGACCCCTCCTGCCACGCCGGACTGGGCACGCGGGGCGGCCGCCATGATGGCCGCGTTGTTGGCCGGGGTGAAGGCGCCGAGGCCGGCCCCGACGACCGCGAGCTCGCCCAGGAACAGCGATGGCGAGCGGTGCGCGATCGCGAGCGCGCCAAGGCCGAGCGCGGTCAGCGCCATGCCGCTGACCGTCACCGGCCGGGCCCCGACGCGGTCGGCGACGCGACCGGCCAGCGGGGCGACCGCTCCCAGGACGAGGGGAAGGACGGTCAGGGCGATCCCTGCGCGGGCCGCCGACATCCCGAGGTCCTGGAGGAAATAAGGCACCACCAGCATCGTCCCGAAGGTCACCAGGTAGGAGAGCAGGCCGCTGGAGATGCCGGCCGAGAAGTCGAGCGATCGGAAGAGTCGGAGATCGATCATGGGCGCTGAGGCCCGGCGCTCGTGGACGACGAAGGCTGCGCAGCCGACGACGGCGGCGATGAAGAGGGCGAGGATGAGCGGGGAGGTCCATCCGGCGGTGTGGCCGAAGGCGATGGCGGCAAGCAGTGCTCCTACCGCTGGCACGAAGACGGCCGCGCCTTGCCAATCGAACGATTGCCCTCCCTGCAACCCTCGGGTCCGGGGCAGCAGGAACCAGCCCAGCGTCGCTCCCAGCAGCCCGGCGGGCACGTTGATGAGGAAGATGAGCCGCCATCCGCCGATGGTGATCAGGAGCCCGCCGATCGCCGGCCCGAGCGCCAACCCCATCGCCTGGGCGGCCCCCTGGACCCCGATGCCACGGCCGAGCTGGCGAGGGGGCATGGCGTCGCGGATCAGGGCCACGCTGTTGGCCTGGAGCATGGCTGCCCCCAGGGCTTGAGCGACGCGGGCCCCGATCAAGGCCGGGAGGCTGGGGGCCAGCCCGCAGGCGGCGGAGCCCGCGATGAAGACGATGAAGCCGTAGGTGTAAAGCAGCTTGCGGCCGACCATGTCCGCCAAGCGGCCGACCGCGGTGACCGCAGCCACCAGCACCAGGAGGTAGGCGATCACCACCCATTCGACCGCGCCCTGGCTGGCCCGGAAGTCGTGCTGGAGGGTGTGGAGGGCGAGGACCACCACGCTCGCGTCCAGCTGCCCCATGAAGGCCCCGATGCACACCGTTCCGACCACCAGCCAGTGCGCGAGGGGGGAGTCGCGCACCGCGGCTGGGCGCCGTGGCTCGATGAGCAAGGCTCGCCAGGCGGCGCGCATGAGCCTAGTCTAGGGAGAGTCCGTTCCCGATTGGCTCGGGCCAGTGCGCGCCACCACCGGAGGGCGGGGGCCCTGGCCAGCCCCGGTCGCTCGGATCCGCTTGCGACCGGAGGGGGGCGGGTTGGCGGACGGATCCTGGGGGAGGATCAGCAGCCGCCGGCCAGCATGACCGCTCGCTCCGCCCGCGGGTCCGCTGCGGATCGGCGCCCCGACCTGGATCGGCAGATGGCGCGAATCGCGACGTAGCGGCTCAAGAGGGGCTCACCGTCGGGCGGATCGAGACCGAGATCGGCTCGGCGCTGAAGGGGAGAGGTCGGGGGTTCCTGGCCCGGCTGCGTGACCCAGACGATCGTGGTCGAGCATCGAGACCGCTTCGCGCGGCTCGGGGCCGAGGAGGTGGAGCCCGCGCCGGCGGTCATCCGAGGTCGATGACGATCTGGTGGGGGAGGTGACCGAGATCCTGACCCGCTTCTGTGCTCGGCGGTCAGCGGCCCATCATGCGGTCCGGGCGCTGGCGGCCCTCCGGGAGGGAGGTGATGCGGAGGTACTCCGTCCCCGACGCCGGACGCTGCCGGCGTTCTGGTTCGCCCTGGACCCCACCCCGGAGCGGTGGCGGACCATCCAGCGCCAGGGGGGTGGCCGCCGCTCCGCCTCCAACTGGGCGGTCCGAACCCTGAACGCCGATCTCGACACCGACCGGGAGAGGGGTGCCCCACGAAGCCGGCTTCGTGGGGAGCCCAGACCGGTGAGTCGAAGGAGCCGCCGTCCGTCTCCGGGCTCTGCCGGCGCTGGAACCGGGCGAAGGCCAGCGAGCGCGTGGATCGAAGGACCGGCGAGGGGTGGTGGCCCCAGATCGCCAAGGGGTCCCCGCGAAGCCTGCTTCGCAGGGTCCCCTCCAAGGGAACCTTCGCCAACGGCATCGAGGACGCGCGCCTCCTGGCGCTGGCAGCGCTCTCGGGCGGGCAAGCTCGATGGTCGCCGAATCGGGGGCGCCCCACGAAGCTGGCTTCGTGGGGACCCGGTCGGCTTCCCGAGGCTCGAGCGCAAGGGCCGAGCCCCGGACCGCTGCCCCTTCCGCACCGGGGTGATTCGGGTCGAGCCCGACCGTCGCCACGTCACCCTACCCGAGATCGGGACCGTGCGCACGTGCGAGCGCACGCGCCGGCGGGAGCGGCTGGTCCGTCTGGGCCGGGGGCGCATCCTCGCCGCCACCCTGAGGCGGGTCGGGGGGCGAGCGGTGGTGGTCTTGCGGGTCGAGCTCCAGCGCCCCCAGGGGTGCCCCACGAGGGTTCCCCATCGGAGCACGCTCCGATGGGGTCCCCAGGCTGGCCTCGTGGGGAGCCCCAACGCGGCCATCCTGATCCGGCCTCGGTGGTCGGGTGGAGATGGGGGTGCGCTGGTTGGCGACCGTGGCCGGTCCCGAGGGGGTCATCGAGCGGGTGCCCAACCCGACCCCGCGGCAACGGAACCTGACCGCACTGCGCCGGCGCTCGCGGGCGATCTCGCGGAGCCGGCGGGGCTCGGCCCGCTGCCGGCAAAAGGGGCGGCGGAGAGCCCGGCTCCAGGCCCACCTCGCCGCCATCCGACGCCACGAGATCCATCTGCTCACCACGACCCACGGCCGGATCGTGGTGGAGGGGCTGGACGTGGCCGGGATGCTGCGCCAGCAGGGGTCACCGGGGGCGAGGGCGCGGCGAAGGGGACTTGCCGATGCCGCCCTGGCCGAGATCCGGCGACAGTTGCGCTCCAAGACCTCCTGGGGACCCCGCGGGGACAACCCCGTAAGGGGTGCCGCCCGATCCCGATGGGGACGGTCGCTCCCTCGGCGGCAACGGATGCAGCCTCATCCAGCTACCCATTTCGTGCCGGCTTCTCCATCCCTGTCCCGGTCAGCAGCTGGCATCCTCTCGGGGTTGCCTCGCGGACCTCGCGCCTCCTCGCTGCACGCCCGGCACACCGGGTCCTACCGGATGCCCCGCGGGGCCCCACCCGGGCCTTCCCCATCCGGCCAGGGGATCGCTGCGCCGTCCTGCTGCCAGCGCCCTGCCGCCAGCGTCTCCCCGGCGGCCCGGCCATGGGGTGTGGCCAGCCTCGTGCGCGGCGATGGTGGCCGTCCGCTGGCCGGGGCGCCCTCGCCTCCACCCCCACCTGGGGGGCCGCCGCCCGCTCGCCTCGCCGTGGCGGCGGGGGCTGGCGCCTGGCCCACGACCTCTGCCATCGGCGTCACCATCGGAACCCCATCCCGTATGCCGTTGGCGGCAAGCGCGGCACGGCTGGGCTGCTGCCAAGGCGAGGCCTCCTCCTGCCCCCATCACCTCGACTCGAGGTGACCCTGCCCTGACCCTGGGTCCGGGGTGAGGCCCCACGTTGACAACGGTCGCACCGGTTTGCTAGGGTACGGCTGCTTTGTGCCGCCCTCTGTTGGGCGGTGACGTTCGGGGGGTAGACCTGGTGACAGCAGGCACGGCAGTCACCACATCATCCGTGTGCGCACCTGCACCGGCCATCACCGTGGATCCTGGTCATGGGCCCATGGCCGGTAGCGGGGCGATGCTGACATGGTTCGATGACGAACCGGTGTGCCAGCCGGGGGCACGAGTCGGTTGGCGGTTGTTCGTCCGGGCCACCATGCCGTGCGCGAACGCGTTGGCGGACGGTCGAGCGGGGGTAACGAGGCTCGCCGTCCGCTTGTCGCCAGGTGCTCGTGGACGGACCGAGGCGGGTGTGAGCACCCTGCTTCACAGGTCACCCTCGGAGCAACGAGCGACGCGCCAAGGAGGTTCGGGGGTTGTACAGCACGGCACTTGCAGCGTTTCTGGTCTCCGGTCTGGTGGTGGCGGCCTCGCCGGTGGCGGCGTTGCCGGACTGGCTGAGCCAACTCTTTCATGGTCAGAGTCGGCAGCAGGCCGCGGTGCACCACCTGGCCGCAGGTCATCACCAAGATGGTGCTTACGGCTGGGGTGAAGGACACCATGATCAGAACAACCAGCCCCAGCAGCAGGTGACCTGTGACCTGGTGGTGCCCCCCAACCCGCTCACCGCGCAGGGCCTGGCGACGCCGTACCTCCTGGTCGCGCCGGGGGGCGGGCAAGGGAACCAGGATGGCGGCGCCGATCCCAACACCAACGCCGCTGCAAGCGGCCCGGATAAGAGCAACGGGGACGCCAACAACGCCGACAACGCCGACAACGCCAACAACACCAACAACGCCAACAACACCAACAACGCCGACAACACCAACAACGCCAACTGCAACGAGGCCAACCCGAACACGGCTGCCTTCGTCCAGGCCACCATCATCGATCCCGCTACCGGGAAGGTGAGCGTCTACGACCCTCTGGTCACCAACCCCAATCGACCGCCTGCCATCCAGCCCCCGGTGCCCAACCTGCCGGCTGGGGCCGTGGTTGGCGTCTGGGTGGGCTTCAACGGCAACGTCCTGCGCCTGGTCGGCGCGGGGGCTGCTGGCTGTGTCCAGGGCATCCCTGGCTCGCTCTTCGGCCAGAACGCGTTCTGCAACGCGACGGCGTTCTTCCAGGCCGCCAATGCGGCCATGCAGGCCGGTCGGCTGAAGCCGCCCCCGCTCGGGACCGCCAAGGATGGAAAGACCTGCCCCAGCTCCCGTGACTTCAGCCTGGTCGACCAGGATCAATCCGACAACACCACCACCCAGTACCTGGTCACCGCCGATGGTCGGATCGCCCAGGACACGCCGACGGCCAGGGCGGCGCTTGGAACCTTCACCGTCGAGTCCAACGGCAGCGACGAGGGTCTGCTCGACCTCGCCCTGGACGCGGCCTTGGGATGCTCCCCCTGGAAGGCGCCTGATCTCGCCGACACCACCGGTCAGCAGATGTCGTCGGCGTGGGCGCTGAACGAGCTGCAGGCCGCCGCCGATCAGGCCCAGCCAGTGGCCCTGATCCCGGCCCTGGATCCCTTCGTCCTGGTCGACAACCAGCCGAACCTGGCCAAGCTCAACGCCTACCGGGCGGGCACTGACCAACCCCAGGTCGCCTCGCTGGCCCAGGCCGACACCAGGACCTACTGCCAGAACCTCCTCCAGGTCGGGTTGCCGCGCATCCTGGCCGATCGGCCGCTGACCCAGGTTGCGCCCTCGCCCATGGTGACCACGGCCAACAACCTGTTCACCTTCATCGCCAACCGTTTCCACAACACCTTCAGCGACATGCCCGGGTTCCTGCATTGCACCCGGCTTCTCGGGGTCGAGAACCCGGTTCAGTTGCAAACCAACGACGCCGGCGTGGTCGTCGACGCGACCATCCAGCTCAACCCTGCTCCGAGCGGCTCGACGCAGACGACGCAGAACTGACATCGAGAGCGCCGCTGGGCGCGGCTCGAGCCGCGCCCAGCCCGATTGGCTGCTCTCCGTTCCTGTCGATGATCAGCACCATCCCGAGGTTTGCTGTGAAACGACCGCCTGAGCTCATCGACATCCCCCCGGCCCGTTGGCGGAGGCTACGGGTCGCCCTGGCTGGCGCGCTGGCGCGGCGGTTGGGCGCTGGAGCAACGGCGTTGGCCGTGCGCCTGAGCGCGCCTTCGTGGCTGCATCCCCCGGCCGTCAACACCAGACGGAAGCGCCTCGCCTACGGCCTGCTCCTGATCGCGATCTACATCGGGCTCTGCTTGGGCCCCCTGGTCCTGGTCTCGGTCGGTCGATCCGAGCCCAGGCGACCCTTCTTGGTGGAGTTCTCGGTCGCCTTGGGCTACGTGGGGCTGTCGATGATGGTCCTGCAGTTCGCGCTGGTCTCCCGGATCAAGTGGCTGGCGGAGCCCTTCGGCATCGACCTCCTCCACAAGTTCCACAAAGAGATCTCGTTCGTCGCCTTCGCCTTCATCTTCGCTCATCCGGTTCTCCTCTTCGTCCAGGACGCCCACAAGTACCTGCCGCTGTTGGACCTGGCAACGGCGCCATGGCGGGCGCGTTTCGCGGTCGTCTCGGTCCTGCTCCTCCTGCTGTTGATCGTCCTCTCGATCTGGCGACGACTGCTCCGCATCTCCTACGAGGCCTGGAAGATGTCACACGGGGCGCTGTCGGTCACCTCCGTCCTCCTGGGCCTGGCCCACATGGACCTCGTTGGCCACTACACGAGAGGGCTGCCGGGACTCGTGCTCTTCGGGTTCGTGGTGGGCGGGATCCTGTTCGTGTTGGTCTGGTCGAGGATCGTCTCGCCGATCGTCCAGCTGCTACGCCCCTGGCGTGTGGTCCGGGTGATCGGCGAGCGCGGCCAGGCGGTGACCATGGTGGTGGAGCCGATCGGGCATCCGGGCCTCTCCTTCCGGCCTGGTCAGTTCGCCTGGGTGACGGTGGGCGAGCCGCCCTTCGGGGTCGCCGAGCAGCATCCGTTCTCGTTCTCCTCGCCTCCGGTCGAGGCGCGCAACGGCCGAGTCTGGTTGACCATCGCCGGTCGGGGGGACTGGACACGCGACGTCGCCGCCATCGAGCCTGGGACCCGGGTCTACCTCGATGGCCCCTACGGGCACTTCTCGATCGATCACACCGAGGCCCCGGGGTACGTCTTCATCGCCGGCGGTGTGGGCATCACGCCGCTCTACAGCATGATCGCGGCGATGTGCCTGCGAGAGGACCACCGACCGGTCATCCTCTTCTACGCCAGCCGGGACTGGGAGAGCGTGCTCTTCCGGGAGCAGATCGACGCGCTCTCACGGTACATGCCCAACCTCCACGTGGTCCATGTGCTGCGCCATCCCCATCCCGAGTGGCGCGGGGAGGGAGGCTACATCACGACCAAGGTGCTGTTGCGCCATCTCCCTCATCGATATCGCTCGTTCCGGTACTTCCTCTGTGCCTCAGAGCCGGTCATGGACGCCGTCCAGGAGATGCTGTTGTCCATCGGGGTACCTGCCTCGCACATCCACTCCGAGCGCTTCGCCATGGTCTAGGTCGATGGGTGAGCCCGAACGCCCCCGGCGGGCTCGGTCGGAATCGGAGGGGGCAGAGGTCAGGACGACCATCCTGCCAGGAAGGGTTGAGAAGTTTGTGCCAAGGAAGGAGTTGAGACGATGCGTCATTGGTGGACCGTACGGTTCGTAGGCATGGTGACCTGCATGCTGCTGGCAGGTGCGCTTGCCTTCGGCGCCGTCCACAGCTGAGCCGTGGATCGCGGTTGCATGCTCGGACCCGACGGAGGTGGTGGGGGTAGCCACCTTCGGGTCGCGACCAGCGCCAGAGAGCCGGCATCCATCGCCACCTGGGTGGTGGAGGAGGCGGCGTCTTTGCTGAAGGCCGAGGAGCCGCTCCAGGCGGAGGTGTTCGCGAGCGTGGTGGCCGGGATCGCCTACCGTTGCTTCGCCAACCAGCCCGAGGCCGAGGGAGCCTTCTGGGCCGATGTCCTTTGGGTCGCGGAGCGGGAGGGGAGCCCGCGGGCGCTGGCGTTGCTGCTGGCGCTCGCGGCGCTCGTCCCCCACCGGGTGGCGACCGCCGCCGAGGCCACCGCCGCCCGGCTGTTACGGAGGCCGCTGGCGCAGCCACCCTGGGCCGGGGTGGTGGGCAGCGCTCGCTTTGCGGGAGCTTGGCTGATCGCACCCGGCGGGTGCGACCGAGAGGTGGTCGCGCTCTGCTCCCAGCATCCTGGACGCACGCCCCATGCGCTGTTCGTGTTGCTCGACCGTCGGCGTCGGCTGGCTCTCGACGCCGGTCTCAGCCTCGACGCGGCCAGGGCGCTTGCCGAGTCGGCTCGAACGCTGCCGGGGGCGGAGGTCGTGCCCCTCCGACGCGCGGCCGCGGCGGCTCGACTGGCCGGGGCGCTGGCCGCGGCTGACGCCGCCCCTCGGGATGGTGGGTTGACCGATGACTTCTGCGATCTGCGGGCGCTGATCGCGGCCCGAGTCACCGGCCCGCCCTCACCTCCCCCCGGCCTGGGGGCAACCCCTCTGTCGGCCTCGCCCCTGCCGCTCGGGTCCCCGACCTGGCCCCCTCCTGCCTGATCCCCTGGGCTGGTGGTTGCGTCAACGCAGCTGAACCGGCCCTTGAGGGGTCTCCAGGGTGGCGATCAGCGCCGGCGCCGGCCCACGGTCGACGGGGAGGTGCACCCCCAGGGCGAGGAGCCGTTGCCGCACGGGCTCCGGGTCAGGGTGCTGGCCGCGGAGCTCGCGCAGGTGGAGGCCAGGGGGGGCGCTCTGGCTCGGGTGCGGCGACGAGCCCCAATCGATGAGGAAGGGCACCAGCGAGGGAAGCTCGGGCAGCTCCGGGGTGAGGCGCCATTCCAGCCGGAGGCCGTCCGGTCGATCGCGGCTCATGCGCTCCACCGGCCCGGGATCGTAGCCGCCGCGGCGTGCGCGTCGAACCTCGGCCTCGATGTCCTGGACGCGGATGGCCCAGGCCACGAGGCGTGGCTGGCCGAGGCGGTCTAGGCCGAAACGGCGCGGCTGAGGGGGGGTGGGCTGGCCCGGGTCGGGGGCGATCAGCTCGAGGTAGGAGCCGGGGCCCAGGCCGAGGAGGGCGTTGTGGGTCCCCCGGCCCTGGTGCCTCCCTCCCGCCGTGGCTCGGATCCCGGTGCGGCGGGTCAGGTCCTCCACCCCGGCCTCGAGGTCGGGGACCCCGTAGACGAGATGGTCGAGCACCTCCCACCAGGGATTGGTGACGCTCACCGGGGCATCCCTGTCGGGTCGGTGGCCATCGTCCCGCTCGCTCGATGCCCCGACCTCCGGGATGAGCTCAGTGAGGCCCGGTGGTCGCTCGGGATGGGCCGACCCACGAGAGGGGGGAGCGCCTTCGAGCGCCGAACCGTGAGCGAGCCGCCCGGGCCCATCTCACCCCTGCCCTTCACGCGTCCCTTCACCTCCCAACTCCCCGGGCGGCGTGAGGAGGGCAACTCATCCGAGGGGCCGTGCCCGACAGAACGCCGGCTGCGTCCCGGCGGCGAGGACGTGCGAGCTCATCGCTATCCATCATGAGCTGTCGTCCGTCGTCGCTGAGAGCACCGCATGCCGGCGCTGTCACGTAGTGTGCAAGGTGACGGGCGGCCGGCGCGCTCCCCGGTACGGCCGAGCGGGGGGGAACCCGCCCGATGGTGGCGGTCGGGGTCGCTGTCGATGGCGGTGAGGTGATCCTGCTCTCCCTTGCACCCACCTCGGGGCTGCCTCGGAGCCACCGAGGAGGTCGGGACGGCGAGCCGACGCTCATCTGCTCACGCCGCTGAGCCCTGCGGCGACCGCGTGGCCGCCCTGCCCATGACGGGTGCTGATCGATGCACGCCTGCGCACCACGAGCGGGTCGCAGCCGGTGGAAAAGGATGGCGACGACACGAGGGTCGGGGGCCGTGATGGGCTCGATGTCTTCCCAACCTCCTGGCCAGGCCGGACCTCATCGGGACGACGGTTGACCGCAGCGTCCAAGGTGAGCTGTTGGCGCCGGCTTTCCGTAGATGAGCACAGGAGGTCGAGTCACAGTCGCGTGAGGACTCTGCCCGCTGAGGCAGGCGGCTTCTCAGGCAACGGCAGGACCACCGTCACCGGTTGGCGACAGATGGCTCCGCGCCCAAGGACGCTCTCGGCGGCGCTCACGTCGGCATGGTCGCGGTGGCCGCAGACGACGCCGGCGAGCTCGGCCTGCGACGGCCGGGATCGATGGTCGACCGCCCCACAGGCGTGGC
>DATGLL010000201.1:0-3833 GCA_035294145.1 Candidatus Dormiibacterota bacterium
CGTGCCCCTGGACCGGCTGGCCCTGAGCCCCCAGTGCGGGTTCGCGTCGGTGGCGGCGGGCAACCTCCTCTCGGAGGAGGATCAGTGGCGCAAGCTGGAGCTGGTGGTGGAAACGGCCAAGGCGGTCTGGGGGTGAGGGCCGTCGCGCCCGTGCCCTCCCGACCTGGGCGAGCCCGGAACGCGATTCGGGCGTACCGGAGCGATTGGGCGGGCTTCGGCCGTTGGGGTGAGCAGCTCGGGGAGGTCCACTCGGTCGCCGGCCACCCGCTGTCTCCGACCAGGCATCTGAGCGTGCGGCGGATGACGGCGGCGATCGCGGAGCGTGGCCCCGCTCCGGCAAGGAGGGGGAGGTTGTGGCCGAGGAGCTGCGCCTGGTCGTGGGATAGCTGCCGACCGAGACCCGCGCCGGAGCCCGTGACCGTGCCATGCTGCTGCTCGGCTTCGCCGGCGGACTTCGTCGCTCCGAGCCGGTGGGGCTGGACTGCGAGGACCTGGAGGAGGTGGCGCCGGGCGCCTCGCCTAGCGTGGGACGATGAAGGCGCTCGTGACCGCCAGGCCGGGCGCGGTGGCCCTGTGAGGGTTGGCGCGGTGAATCGAGCGTGCCGTCGGTGGCCAAGGGGGCCGAAGGTCCTCGAACGGTAGGGGCTGTCGGCGGCGTCTATGTGCTGTCAGGGGAGGTAGCCTGGGGCCGACGATGGTGACTGATGTGACGACGACGGAATCGAGGGGACCCTTGCGGGTCATGCTGGTGGACGACCATGAGGTGGTTCGGAGCGGGCTTCGGGCCATGCTTGAGGCCGCTGGCGACATCCGTGTGGTGGCCGAGGCGGGCACGGTCGCCGAGGCGGTCGCCCGGGCCGACCGGGCGCGCCCAGACCTGGTGGTCATGGATGTGCGGCTGGCGGACGGTAGCGGAATCGAGGCGACGCGCGAGATCCGTGCCCGATGGCCTGCCACCCGGGTCCTAATGCTGACCTCGTTCGCCGACGACGAGGCCTTGTTCGCCTCGATCATGGCCGGCGCCAGCGGGTACGTGCTCAAGCAGATCCGTGGCGGTGAGCTGGTCAGAGCCATCCGGGCGGTCGGTCAGGGGCAGAGCCTGCTGGACCCGGCGGTGACGGCGACGGTGCTGGAGCGGTTGCGTCGGGGCAAGCACCTGCTCAAGGACGAGAAGCTGGCCCGGCTGTCGGCCCAGGAGGAGCGCATCCTGACGCTGGTCGCCGAGGGGCTCACCAACCGGGAGATCGGCGCCCGGCTCAAGCTGGCCGAGAAGACGGTCAAGAACTACGTCTCGACCATCCTCTCCAAGCTGGAGGTGGCGCGCCGGGCCGAGGCGGCTGCGTACCTGGCCCGCCACACCGGCACCCCAGGGGGCCAGGCCTGAGCCTGGCGCTCGTTCAACGTCGAGACCCGATCGGATGGAGCGGGCGATCGGCTCCGCTGGCCGGCCTGGCGGCCTCGACTGAGTGCAAGACGACCGCCCCCACCGGCCCCAGCGGCAGGACGGTGCCGCCGCAGCTCCGGCAGCGCACCCGATCGAGGTGCTCGACGCTCCTGAAGCTGTGGAGGCAGTCACAGCAGCGATAGCGGACCGCCTGCCAGCGGAACTTGAGGCGGGCCCCCTCAAGAGGCGTGCCCGCGGCCAGGATCTCGAACTGGCGCTGTACCCCGGCCTCAGTGAGGTGGCCGCCGCTGGTGACAACCAAGGTCACGACCGCCGCTCGCTCGGCACCGCGTCGACTGAGCAGCTCGAGCGCTCGTGACACCACGCACCGAACCTGGTGTGTCTCCTGCATCCATTCGCTCCGTCCCGCGCTCACCATGGCTCGTGGGCCAGCTCATCCCAGTCCACCGACCGGGGTCTCCTCAACCTGAGGAGGTCTCTGGCCGACAGAAACCCCACGATACGTGAGCCCTCGACGACCGGTAGGTGTCGAACACCCAACGCGATCATCATGCTCGCCGCCTCCTCGGCCGGTTGATCGGGACCGATGCTGCGGGGGTCGGCGGTCATGCCGATGGCCACCGCCGTGGCCGCTGGGTCGCGTCCCTCGGCCACCGCCCGGAGGAGGTCGCGCTCGGTGAGGATGCCGACCAGGCGGTCATCGTCGATCACCGCCAGCGCCCCTACGCGATGGGCACGCATGTGCACCGCGGCCTCGGTCAACGACGCTCGGGGGCTGATCGTGATTGCCTCGGTTGCCATCAGCGAGCGCACCGTGGGCTCAGGTTGCCGGTGGAACCTCCTGACCCTCATGCTCCTCCTCGACCCGTCGGTCCGGCAACCACCAGTACCGGTCGATCGGTCCCTCGGAGGACGGACCGGGTGGTCGAGCCCGGCCCGCTGGAGGTCGGGTGCCGTCGCCGTCGCACCACGGCCAGGTCGACAGCGTGGGCGCGGGCTTCGTGGCGGATCGCCTGGCCAGCTCCGGCTGGGATCGACTCCAGCTCCTCTGGGGCCGTTCGCTCGCCATGACCAGGTCGGAGCCGAGGGGCTCCTCGGCTCTTCGTCTTGTGCTCGGCATCCGAAGCCGCGGCCCTCTCCCGCGCCAGCCCCGGGCCTGGGGACCTGGGCCAGCTCAGGGAGATGGCGACGACCGGCCATGGCCTGGGAGGCAGGCCGTCGGGGGAGCCCTGGAGGCTGGTGGACCAGCGAAGGCCAGCCATGGTCGGATCCATCCTTTGCCCTGGAGGGTAGGGTGGCCGGGAGACGGCCTCCAGGGGCGAATGACCTATGGGACTCAGGACGCGGTCCTGGAGAGGAGGTCGGGGGCTGCACGGCCGTTCCCCGATCGTTCCCGAGGTACGCACGACCGTTGCCTTTGGCCAGGCGGTGACGTCCGCGGCGTGGTGCGGCCAGCCCTGAGGAAGCGCTGCCCGAGCCCGTCGGCCTCGTGGTCGCCCGGGTGCAGGGGTTGCCCATCGGTTGGGCGCGGACCTGGATCGGGAGGTGGCCCAGAGGGCTGGCAGGGCCTCCATGAGGCGTGGATCCGCGACATGGGGTGAGGCCTGCGAGGGCAGCCCCGAGAGGGGCGCCACTCTGGTGGGACCTTCGCTCCCTCAGCGGCAACGGTTGAGCTCGAACCCCTCTCGGCAGCCCTGAGCTGGGCCTCGCGTCGGAGGCAGAGCCATCAGCGCGAACCCGACCTGCCCCATGAGCTTGCAGGCGATCGCCGATCCTCCTGTGGAGGGGGCGGTTCCTGGGTCGCCCCAGCGTCAGGCCTGGCCGAGCTGGCCCCAAGGGCCGATGGTCCTGGGCAGGGGAGCGCTCCGCCCGTATGCGACCGGGTCAAGCATGGCAGTGGCGATGCCGCGATGTCCTGGGACAGGTGGGGATGCCGTGGTCTACAGTGTGCGTGCATCGCTGGCTGCGGGGAGGGTTGGCTGCTCCCAGCGCCCACCCCCGCGAGGAGGTTTCCTGTGGTGGACATCGGACCGTTGCACCTGGTCGTCATCGGTTTCGACGAACGACGGTTCGGGAGGGAGGTGATGCCCGAGCTGCGGGCGCTCCGCGAGACCGGGGTGATCCGGCTGGTGGACCTGCTGCTGGTGCGTCGCGACGAGCAGGGGAGGCTGCGTGAGCTTCCCCTGGCGAGGTTGGCGCCGGATGAGGCGGGTCGCTACGGTGGGCTTCTGGGGCCGCTGCTGAGCGGTGCCAGGCTGGGGGT
The DNA here is from genome assembly GCA_035294145.1 of Candidatus Dormiibacterota bacterium. Classification (GTDB taxonomy): domain Bacteria; phylum Chloroflexota; class Dormibacteria; order Dormibacterales; family Dormibacteraceae; genus CADDZO01. The sequence continues at coordinate 3,669 of DATGLL010000201.1, forward strand.
GAGCGCGGCTGAGGTGGTCGAGCTCGGCCATCGGATCCCGGTCGGGGGGGTGGGGGCGCTCCTGCTCCTCGAGCACGCCTGGGCGGCCCGGCTGGTCGAGGGGCTGAGCCGAGCCGGGGGTGGCCTTCTTGCCGAGGGCAGCGTGCCGCCGGAGGCGTTCGCCGG
>DATGLL010000202.1:0-3992 GCA_035294145.1 Candidatus Dormiibacterota bacterium
GTAACGAGTGCGACGGTAGCTGACTACGATCCTGACTACGAAGGGCGTGCATCTCGTTGGGACGATTCGAACTGCCGGGCAGGCCGATGGAATCAGACCCTGAACACCCCAGCAGCCCGCAATAGCGCTCCGGACCGCAAGGTAGGGGGTTCGATTCCCTCCAGGCGCACCATAGGGTTGACCCTGGGTTGGGCGACAATGCCATCACGTTTCTTGAACTTTCAACCGCAGGTTGGCAGTCATTTTGGCTGTAATCTTTTGCCATACCGCTGGCCCTGAAATCAGCTCACGCCGCCTCCTACTTGCTCTCCGGAAGTGCCCTTGAGCAGTGTTCCATTGCCATCCCAGATTGCCCTAGGTCTCCACCGCCGCCGGGGACAGTAAGTACCGGGGGGCCCGGAGGGATGCGGTGGGCGTCAGGCCCCGGCGCTCCCCTCAAGGCTGGCAGGAGGAGGCGTACCCATCGTCTGGCCAGCAATTTGACGGTGATTGAACACGCCTCACGTTCATGTCGATACGCCGTCGGGACGGCTCTGGGGGACGGCGGTCGGGCCATGGCACCCTCCTCTGCCCTTTCCTGCTGCTTCAAGCTCTACAGGAGGGTGGGGGTCTGCTTCCCATTAAGCGATTATTAGCGTTCTCTGAACGTCTACAATGCAGCTGGGGTCCATCAAACGATGGACCGGGCAGCAAGGCGTGTCGTGCGCCACCACCCGTCACTGGTTCACAGCCGGGAAGTTACCGGTACCGACGCAACAGGTTGGACGGTTGATGCTGGTTGGGGATCGACACGGCGAGGACGGGAAGAGGGCCGTGGATGCCCGCGGGCTTTTGGCAGACCAGTGAACAGACCTCGATCGACGCGTCGTATAGGTGACGGTGTGGACCGCTGAGCACGGGCTCGCCGTCAGGGGGGTGGGCGAGATCGGCTCCGGGCTGAAGGGGAGGCCAGGTTCCTTGCCCTGCGGGGAGACCCATCCGTGACCGCTATCGTGGTCGGGCATCGGGGCCGGTTCGCTCGGTTGAGGGCGGGGTCTGTGGGGTCCGCGCTGGCGGCCCAGGGGTGGAGCTGCTGGCAGCCTTCCGAGGTCGATGACGATCTGGTGCGAGAGGTGACCGAGATCCCAACCCGCCTTCGTGCCCGGCTCTCCGGGCGGAGATCAGCCGCCCGTGTCCGCAGGGCGGTCAGAGATAGGCCAACTCGGTCACGATTTCGATCGAACCCCCGATGCTCCGCGCCACCGGGCAGCGGCTCGCATGCAGAGCGTGGGCTCGTTCTGCCGCCTCCCTCTTGCCCTCGGGGCAACCCGAGAGCCGATAGCGTACCCGGATGCGCTTGATCACCAGGACTCGGTCCTCAAGGAACACCTCCCCTTCCGCCTCGGCCATCAGGCGACCGTCGCTGGCGTCGATCCCTCGCGCCTCCAGCGCGCCGGCAAGGGTGCCGGTCAGTCAACCGGCGGCGGCGGCGACGAGGTAGTCGAGGGTGGTGGCGTGCTCGGGATAGGCGCCGGGTGGCGTCCCATAGTGCTCGCGGACGGCTCCGTGCGTGCCGAAGAGCACCGGGGCGGGCTCCACCGGCAGATGGGCTCGCCTGATCGGTCCACGTTCGCGGACGATCTGAATCCTTGAGACGTAGGTAGGTTGGTCCATCGGTCTCCTCTGTCCCCGATCGGGGTCTCGGGATCGGTGTTCCGGCGGCGTTCCCTCCACCGGAGCCGGTGAGCCACGGCCATGGCCTGGCTCCATCATGATGACCGGCGATGGCGGTCAGGTCCATATCCCGTCCCTGCCGATGCCGGGTGGCAACCGTGGCAACCTTGGAGCACGGTCATGCACGTGGTTCGCGAGGCGGTAGCCCTACTCCTACTGGTGGCGATCCTGGCCGCCTGCCAGGCGATTGGCCCCTTGGCGCCGAAGAACCCCACGGAGATCGGACTCCGCTCAGGAGATCTGCCTTCCACGCTGCAACGCTGCCCTGGCTCTGGGGATCTCACCAGCTACCTGCGGACGGCCAGGACCGAGGGAGGATCCGCTTGGGATGAGCTGCAGACGACCTGGCGAACTCTGCAGCATGAGGGGGCGCAGCAGGCGGCCGTGGCCGTGTACGCCTCGGATCGGGCGGCCTGCACCATGCGACTCGGCACTGGGCCGGGCTCGAGTGCCAGCAGCCTGGTGGTCCGGTACCACGACGATCGAGCGGCGCTCGCCGCCTACCAGCGGGGCATGCTCGGATTCCCAACCCCAGGGCAGGACGAGCAGGTCCCCGGCCTGCAGCAGGGAGCGGCGACTGGCCTGAGCCAAGAATCCTGGCTGCTAGAGCAGAACGCTGCCGGCCGATCGGTGTTCGTGGCCTGCTGGCAGCGGGGCTCTTACACGGGCTTCTTCTTGGCCGTGGATCTCGATCCCCTCCATGCCCGACAGGCCGTCACCTCGATCGCCGCTCGCATGCCTTGAACGGTCTGGTGCTCTAAGGAGACGCTGCCCGGGTCGGGATGAGGCTGTGGAGGGGTCGAGCAAACTCGTGCTTGCCCCACAGCCTCGCCGATGTCGGGCGGCAGCCTGCCCCCCTGGTGATCGAGGTGCGCCCGGCGCTGGGGATGGAAGGGCTGCTGAGGACCGCGGCTGTGATCTCCTCGCGGCCGGCGTCGGCATGGTTTCGCGCGCCGCTCGACCTGGTGCTCTTCCTGGGCGAGTTCGAGCGCGGGCTGGGCCTTCCCTACCTGCCCATCTGGCTGGGGAGGGCGGTCCCCACCGTCCGACTGACCGACGCCGCTGGATCGAGGGTCGAGGAGATGGTCGAGGCCGGCTACACGCTCTCCTTGCGCCTGAACCGACAAGAGGAACCTACCGGACGAGCTCCTCGACGCTCAGGGGGCTGCCCTGACCACACAGCCCTGGCCGCCCCGCAGACGTCCCTGACGCGCTGCCCGCCCCGTCCGGCGCTGGACGGCCCTCCCCTCCCTATCCAGGGCCAACCCCGGGGAACGCTTGCGTCGCTCCTCCCTCAAGGACTGACGGGAGACGGCGTCCTCGGGACCCGACCCCCGAGGCCAGGGGCCTCCAAGAGGGGGTCGCCCTCCGAGAACGGGTCCATCAGCACGGCCCCGCACCTCGGTCCTCATCCCGCGTCGCCAAGGAGGTATCGATGCGCTCGGTGGGGTGGATGGGGCCGAGGGCCTCCCCCGGTCGCTCTCGGCACCCCCGACCAGGGGGGCGGTGCTTCAGGCCGAGCACCGGCCGGAGGCGATGGCGCAGCGGCTGGCCGCGCATCGCGGTGTTGGAGCCAGACCCACCCGAGGTCCGGGGCGTCGTCGAGCCCCGTTGGGAGCGGCTGGTGGAGGCTTCTGGGATGCCGGCGCCAGCTGAGTGAGAAGGTGGGACCGGATCGTGGAGGTCCTGTTGTTGGTCGATGGTAGGACGCCCGATTGCTCCGACCCGATTGCTCCGAATGGTTGATCTGATGGCTCGTTCCGTGCGGCGGTTCTGTGAGCGTCACAACTCGGACCTGGTCGTCCCCAGGCTCTCCGGGCCTCTACGCCGGCTCGGACGTGATCCACGGCCTGGGCCATCTCGTCCGTTGCCGCTGAGTAAGCGATCGTCTCATGCGGCACCCCTCACGGGGTTGCCCTCGCGGGCTTCGCGCTTCCTCGCCGCGTGCCCGGGAGGCCCGGGTCTCACCGGGGACCCCACGAAGCCAGCTTCGTGGGGCGCCCCCGACCCGGCGACCGTCGAGCTTGCCCGCCCGAGACCGCTGCCAGCCCAAGGAGGCGCGCGTCCTCGATCCCGTTGGCGAAGGCTCCCTTGGAGGGGAGGCCGCGAAGCAGGCCTCGCGGGGAGCCCTTGGCGATCTGGGGCCACCAGACCTCGCCCGTCTCTTGATCCACCTCGGCCTGCTTGGCCCGGTTCCAGCGCCAGCGGAGACCGGAGCACGACGGCGGCGCTTTCGATGCGCCGGACTCGCGGTAGGCGTCGAGATCGGCCTTGAGGGT
>DATGLL010000203.1:0-83659 GCA_035294145.1 Candidatus Dormiibacterota bacterium
CCTCGGGACCGCTTGGCGCGGTTCGGGGCCGAGGAGGTGGAGGCTGCCCTCGCCGCTCAGGGAGGGGGGCTGGTGGGGGTCGATCCCGCCGAGGTCGACGAGGACCTGGTCCGAGACGTAAGCGAGCTCCTGAGCCGCCTCTGTGCCCGGCACGACGGCCGGCGTGCCGCCGCCCATCGGGCGGCCCGGGCGAGGGCCGCGCTCCCGCACGATGGCCCGGAGGGGTGCCCCACGAGGGTTCCCCATCGGAGCACGCTCCGATGGGGTCCCCCTGGGAGGGCTCGGAGCTGGTGGAGGCCGAGCGGTGCCTCCCCAGCTCCAAGAGGGGTCATCGCTGCGGTGGGATCCAGGCCATCGGCCGGGCTGAGCGCTGGGCGTGCGACGGCGGTGGGAGCGCCGCCAGCGCGATGGCCACGCGGCGGTCGACCTGGGCGAGGTCCTCGCCCGGGGCGCCCCGTGAGGGGTGCTGCTTGGGCGCTATCGCTCTCTCTGCGGCAGCGGTAGCCCAGCCCTGAGGTGGTCGTGGAGGACCTTCGCCATCCCGGCTGGTGGGCCCGCAACGACCGTGCCGGCCATCGGGGGCCATGGCCCTCTACCCTGGCCGGGGGTTGAAGGGCGTCTCACCCCTCCTCGCCTGGGGCGGGCGAGCCGTCGGCCCTGAGGTGGATCACCTCCCCGGCCGTGACCTTCGTGCCCCCCACGATCAGCGAGCCGTCCATGGCGATCGCCTCGGCTATCCCCTCCAGGGCGCCCCCTGGCAGCTCCACCCGGACGCGCCGGCCCAGCGTGTCCGAACGCTCCCGCCACGCGGCCAGCACCGCCTCGGCAGAGGCCTCGAACCAGTGCCGAAGCTCCTTCCACAGTCTCTCCAGCAGCACGTCCCGATCGGCGCCGAGAGCCGCGGCCCCGGGCGGGGCCCAGAGGAGGTTGATGCCGATGCCGACCACACAGGTGTCGCCATGGGCCTCGATCAGGATGCCTCCAAGCTTGCGTCCCCCCAGCAGGAGGTCGTTCGGCCACTTGAGCCGCACCTCTCCCCCACAGGCGTGGGCGGCAGCCACCCCGGCCGCCAGCGAGGCGAGCGGCCGGCGTGGCTGCACGAACGACGCCAGCAGGGCGCTCCCCGGGGGAGCCTCCCAGCGTCTGCCCAGCCTGCCCCGGCCGGCGGTCTGATGGTCGGCCACCACCACCGAGCCGGCGGGCAGGCCCCGGGCCACGTCCTGGGTCGAGGTCACCTCCGCAAGCCGGATCGGATCCACCGTGCAGGTATGGTAAGCGTCGATGGGCGGCGCCATGGCGTGCTGGACCGTACGACGCCCGCTTCGAGCGGGTGTGCCGTCGCCGCTCGAGCATGGGCCGGTGGGGGCGCAGACCCAGGCCGGCCGCTGGAGGATGTGGAGGCCATGCCAGACAAGGTGAGGCATCGACGACCGGATGAGAGGAACGGCCCCTTCGGGCGTGGACTGGTCTTGTCCCCGGAGAGAGCCCTGAGCCGATGAAGATCTACCGTGCCGTCACGTTGGTCCTCATGATCCTGCTTGGGGTCGGGCTGGTCGCGGTGATGACCGTCTATGGGGTGGCGACCCTGGATCAGGCGAGCCTTTTGTCCCTGGTGGCGGTGGTGGTGGTGGCCCTGGCCGCCGGGGTCGCCTTCAGCTGGCGGCGGTACTTCCCCCGTCGCCGATGAGCGTGCATCCCCTTCGGCTGGGCTGGAAGGCCTCGGCCGAGCAGTTCGGCCCGCGGGAGCTGGTGGAGCTGGCCGTGCTGGCCGAGGAGCTCGGCTTCGACAGCGTCTGGGTGAGCGACCACTTCCAGCCTTGGCGCCATACCGATGGTCACGCCTTCTTCTCCCCCGCATGGCTGGCCGCGGTCGGGGAGCGGACCCGACGTGTGACCCTGGGGACCAGCGTCCTCACCCCAACCTTCCGGTACCACCCGGCCGTCGTGGCCCAGGCGTTCGCCACCCTCGGGGTGCTCTATCCCGGCCGGGTCGTGCTCGGGGTCGGCACCGGGGAGTCGATGAACGAGGCGCCCGTGGTCGGGATCGAGTGGCCCGACTTTCGGGAGCGATTCCGACGCCTGAGCGAGGCCGTCCGGCTCATCCGCCGGCTCTGGACCGAGGAGTTCGTCGAGTTCGAAGGAGAGTACTACCGGGTCTCGGGGGCCACGGTGTACGACCGCCCAGAGCGGCCGCTTCCGATCTACGTCGCCGCCTCCGGCGAGGTCGCGGCTCGCTTCGCCGGTCGTCGCGGAGACGGCTTCATCTGCACCTCCGGCAAGGGCATGGACCTCTATCGGGACCGCCTGCTGCCGGCGGTTCGAGAGGGAGCTGAGGCAGCAGGTCGGGACGTCGAGGCTCTGGAGAAGACGATCGAGGTGAAGGTGTCCTTCGACACTGACCTGGCGCGTGCGCTGGCCGACACGCGCATCTGGGCCGCCCTCGCCCTGTCCCCGGAGGAGAAAGTCGGCGTGCACAACCCGCGGGATATGGAGGAACGGGCCAAGCGGGTGGCCCATCCAGAACGGCGCTGGCTGGTCTCCAACGATCCCGACCAGCACGTGGAGCAGATCGCCCCGTACCTGGAGCTGGGGTTCACCCACCTGGTCTTCCACCATCCCGGTAACGATCAGGCACGGTTCCTACGCCTCTACGCGAGAGAGATCCTGCCGAGGCTCAGGCAGCGCTGGGGATGACCCGCTCGGAGCGCACGACCTCCTCCCCCAAGGTTTGGGTGGTGGTGCTGATCAAGGGCTTCGATGAGGCCAAGCAACGCCTTCGCCCGGTCCTGGAGCCGGCCGAGCGCCGCGCCCTGGCCGAGCGCAACGCACGTCTGGCGCTGGCGGCTGCGCGGGCCGGTGACCACGTGCTGGCGGTATGCGGGAGCGAGGCGGCCGCGCGGATGGCCCACGATGCCGGCGCCGAGGTGCTCTTGGAGGATCGCCCGGGCGGCCAGAACCTGGCCGCCCAGCGCGGCATCGAGCACGCTCAGGCCCATGGGGCCGGGGCCGTCCTGTTGCTCTCCAGCGATCTCCCCCTGGTGCGCCGAGGTACCATCGCGTCCATGCTGGCGGCGGCCCGCGGGATGGGGGGAAAGGCAGCGATGGCGGCTCCAGCGGTTGGCCGTGGAGGGACCAACGCCCTCTATCTCTGCCCGCCCGATGCGCTCGGCCTGCACTTCGGTGACGACTCGTTGGAGAAGTTCGCCAGAGACGCGGCCGAGCGCCGGGTACGGTTCCAGGTCTACGAGTCCCCGGACCTGGCCCTGGACCTCGACGAGCCGGCCGACCTGGAGGAGTTGCGTCGGTTGGTGGGGTGAGTCGCGTGCCTCCCGCCCGTGGCGTCGAACTGAGGAGCGAGGGCGTCTCGATCGTGGGGATCCGGGGGCTGCCCGAGGTGCAGCCCGGGGATGACCTGGGGGCTCTGATCGCGCTCCATGCCTCCCGTCACGGCGGTTTGCGCGACGGTGACGTGGTGGTCGTGGCCCAGAAGGTGGTCTCCAAGGCGGAGGGGCGCCTGCGCGACCTGCGGCGGGTGGAGCCGAGCGAGGAGGCCCGGCGGTACGCCGAGCGGCTTGGCCACGATCCTCGGTTCGTGCAGGTGGTGCTCGACGAGAGCGTGAGGGTGGTGCGGGCGGAGCGAGTGCTGATCGCGGAGACCCAGCACGGGTTCGTGTGCGCCAACGCTGGGGTAGACCACTCCAACGTCCCTGGCCAGGAGATGGTGTGCTTGCTGCCCCAGGATTGCGATGGGAGCGCGGCCCGGCTACGCATGCGCTTGCGGGAGCTCACCGGCCGGGAGACCGCGGTGATCGTGGCTGACACCTTCGGCAGACCCTGGCGAGTCGGCATCGTCAACGTTGCCCTGGGAGTGGCAGGGCTGGCGCCGCTCATCGACTATCGGGGGAGGCCGGACGACCATGGGCGGGAGCTGAGGTCGACGGTGGTGGCGGTGGCCGACGAGTTGGCGGCGGCGGCCGAGCTGGTCATGCGCAAGACCGATCGGGTGCCGGTGGCGGTGATCCGGGGCTGGCACGCGGAGGCTCCGCCTGGCCGGGGCCGAGATCTCATCCGCCCCCCCGAGCTCGATCTTTTCCGTTAGCCCCCGAGGCGCTCGCCGCAGGCCGGGCTCGCAGAGCCTCCTGGCGATGGCTCTGGCCTGGCCGCGGTCGCGCGCCGGAGCGGCGAGGGCGACGCCTCACCGACGAGGTCAGAGGTAGTCAGCGAACGGTCGCCACCAGTCGCAGCCGGAGCGCGAGCAACGCACCAGCGGGCTCGTGCGCCCAGCCCTGACCTTGGGTGGGGCCCCACACCGCTCGCAGCTTGCCCGCACCGCGGCCAGGTGCTGGGCCGCCGTCTCCACCGTCCAGGCCTCCGGCTCCCCACAGCCCTCGGCCACGCACCGTGGTTCGAGGCCGTGGGGGCCCTCGATGGCCCAGAGGGCCCCACCACAGTGGATGCAGGGGGGACCGAGAGGGCCCCACTCTCGCTCCCGGGGCGTGGGGGTGGGGCAGCCCTCGTCCTCGGGGACCAGGCCCACCAATCGGCCCAGGTGGAGGGTTGGGGAGGGGAGGGCAACGTGGAGCGCCCAGCCCGGTTCCGGCAGCTCAAGCCATATCTCTTCCCGATCACGGATCAGCGTGTTGAAGGGTGGACGTGTCCCCAAGAAGAGGCTGCCGGGGATGGCGTGCCACTCCCGAGGAAGCCCTGTCCCGTGGACAAGGATGGAGGCTCCCCGCTCGCTGGCCTCGCGAAGCCAGCTTGGCGGGGGCAGGGGCACCGCCAGGCCGATCCTCAGCTCCCGGCCGGTCGCGGCCGGTGAGGCGACCTCGAGGACAGGGCCGCGCCGCACGTCCACGACCTCCAGCAGACCGACCTGCTCGAGCTGCTCGGCGATCGCCTCGTAGGTGAGGAAGCTGGGCCGTCCCTCCTGGCCCAGCTGGTAGAAGAAGTCGAGCAGGGCGTCGCCCGGCCTCGACATTTCCCGCAGCCAGGTCTGGTCCGCGACCACCATGAGCTTGCCCCGGGCCTGGCCGAGCGCCCGGTTGAGGACCTGACCGGCCCGTGACCAGGCGTCGCCGGCCAGCAGAGGTCCCAGGGGCCGTTGCGGCGGGGCGCAGACGAGATCCAGGATGACCACATCCGCGCCCGGATCCTGCTCGCCTCCCACCGTCGACACCCGGACGGCGCCGCTCCAGCCCAGGTCCTCCACCAGCAGCCGTAGGAGGTAGGCCTGGGCACGATAGGGGGTGAGGATGGCGATCGAGGCGTGGTGCGGCAAGGCTCCTGCAGCCAGGAGGACGTCCACGATGGCGTGGGTCGGGTTCAGCCGCGATTGCCCGGGACGAGGCCAGCTCCAGAGGCCGACTGGCGAGAGGGCGTGGGTGTCGACCACGACGATGGCGTCGCGAGGGCTCGGCGGCCGCTGGGCGATGGGGACGGTCGCCCCCTCGATCCCGATGCCATCGAGGAGACGGCCGCCGTAGAGGGCCCGGGAGGCCACCTGGGAGATCCGGGGGTGCATTCGGTACTGGCGCTGGAGCGTCACCAGGCGGCGCTCTGGGCGGCCGTAGCGAACCGCCCGACCGATGCCGGCGTGGTCGAAGAGGTGGCTCTCAAGCCACCGGCGGGCGGCGTCGGTGCGGGAGGTGGTCGATGGTGGCTGGCCGCGGAGGTCGCCGCAGGCGACGAAGTGCTGGTCCGCCATCGCGGCCATCAGCAGCGCGAATGGGGTCGGGACGAGGTCCGCATCCTCCAGGATCACGAGGTCGGCGCGGAGTCCGAGGAAGAAGCCATCCAGCAGGACCCTGGCCAGCGCTGCCCCCAGGACTTGGCGGCCAGTGGCCAGCTCTCGCTCCCAGGCCGCCACCTGATGGGCCACCGCCCTCAGCTCCTGCCGTGCCCGATCGAGTTCCAGCGTCCCGGCACGGTGGGTTGTGAGCGCCGACCGGCAGCGGTCGAGACGTTCCATCAGGTCGGGCTCGGCGCTGGGGAGGATGGTCTCGGCCGTGAGCCAGGGATGACGACGAAGCTCGGGGTTGCGGGCGGTGCCCAGCCGGAGCGCGCGGCCCTGGCCCCCGGCCGCCTCCAGCTCGCGGGCGATGGCCAGCATGGTCGAGTCCAGGGTCGTGTTGCGCTCGGCCACGACCAACACTCGTTGGCCACGCTCACTGGCCTCCCGCACCAGACGGGCGATGACGGTGGTCTTCCCCGTCCCGGGTCCTCCCCACAGGAAGGTGGCCGGGTTCTGCAGAGCCTGGTCGACGGCCAGCGACTGGTGCTCGTCGAGCCTGGGTCGGGGGCCGCCCGCGGACGGGGTAGCGGTCAGCACCCAAGAGACCCCGATCGCTCGCAGCGGGCGGCCACTCCCCGAGGGCCCCTCGGCCGCGGCCATCGCCTCCAGCCGGTGCTGGAGGGCGTCCAGGAGATGCCATCCTTCGACCCGAAGGACCGCCCGTCGGGGGGGCGCCTCCAGGCGTTCCTCAAGCTCAAGCAGGAGCTCGAAGCCGTCGGTGGTCACGATCGAGCCGGGGACGCTGGCCTCGGCGGCCTCCAGCCAGACGCGGCTGGCGTCCGGGGCCCGGATGTCATCCTGGACATGGAACTCGTAGAGCCAGCCTCGCAGCGACCGGTCGAGGAAGCGAGCCTGTCCGAGACGAACCCGGTCGCCGCCCCGCCGTCGTTGGATCTGGGTCTCTTCCCGAAGGACGGGCGCCAGCTGCGGGAGCAGCTCTTGGAGGATGGCTCGGGGCATAGCCGCCTTCAGGCTACCCGGTCATGGGAATCCATCGGTGGTCAGGCCGCGCGGGGCAGGTCGGGGCTAGGTCACCGGCTGGGGGTGGCTCGCTCGGACCGGAGGGCGCGCTCGAGCCTGGCCACATCCTCGGCGGTCAGGTGGAGCGGAGCGTCGAGCAGCCGCATGCCCCAGGCTGGAGGCCTGCCGGCGAAGCTCAGCTGCTTGAGGACCTCAAGGAGGGGAACGGCGCATCGCCGCTCCACGGTGATGGGCCGTGCGACCGTGAACCGCTGGTCCCCTCGTGGCTTCCAAGGGCTGCGGTCGAGGTGGCGTACCGGCCCGGTGACCCTGACCACGGCCCGGAGCTCCTGGACCCGCGGCAGCTGGTGATCGACATGCTTCCGGTTGACGTAGACCCATACGCGATCCCCCTCCGCCATCCGGTTCAGCCGCCGTTCGGCGTTCCGTCCCAGTCCCAGCAACCCCTCGCGGGCGCAGATCTCCCAGTTGTCCTCGCTGAGGACGACGAGCCAGTCGTTCATCGCCTCCCATGATGGGCGATCGTGCCGGCCTCGCCCCCTTGCTCGATGGCGGATGGCGTGCACGAGGACGGGATCCATCGGCCTCCGGGGAGTCCCCCTCGACCGCCCCTCCCGGGCCTCGCGGCATGATGACCAGCGACCTTGCCGCGGCTGTCTGCCCGGAGGTCGCTCGACCTCTCCCGCCCAGGTCCCGGCCCCCTCCCCCGTCGACGTGGGGGGCTCGCATCCGCACGATGCCCGACGGGGCCGCATCGAGATCCTCTACGATGAGGCATCACCCCCGCTGGTCTCCCGGCCGTTGCCATCGATTGAGCGACACATGAGGCGAGCGACGACCATCTCGTCACCAGATCGTGACATGCGCATCCCGAGGTCGGTCCGTGGTTGACGACGGCGCTTCCATCCGGGTGCGGACGCGCCACGCCGAGTTGACTCTGGAGGAGATCGCCTCCCTCCTCCCTGGCACGGGCGAGGTCATGGCCTCGGTGGCGCGGTCGTTTGGCTCTGCCTGGCACGCCGCCGGCGGGGGTAACTGGGGGTTGGCTGCCTACTTCGTCCGCCGTGTCCGGGGTCAGCTCCGCGCGCTTGCGGTCGTCCGCCCCAAGTACCGGGAGGCGATCGAGGCCTTTCAGGAACAGGCGCTGGCGCCGCTCCTCGACGCGATCGCCCGGCAGGACCGGGCCGCCTTCGAGCTGGCCTACGACGCCGCGGTCGAGCTTGCCGACCGCTACCATGCTGAGACCGGGCATCCCTACATCCGCTGGCGGCGACCGCCTCAGCCGCCCGAGACCTTCGTCTGAGCCCCCCGGGCCCCCTCGGGTCGCTGGCTGCCCTCGGCCTGCCCTGCTCCGAAACCGACCGCCGGTCGACGACACAGGCCGGCCACCTCATGGCCGGCCAGGTAGCGGCGCCGCATCGCCTCGGCCGGGCAGGAGCGAGATCGCAGTCGCGAGCGGAGACGGCATAGCCGCCGTCGGTCGTCGGGGTCGCTGAGCGCGTCCTCGGCGGCGCGCAGCAAGGCCTCCGCGGCCTCCCGGATCTCCCGATTGTGAAACCCCTCGAGCGCCGAGATCCGGTGCAGCTGCGCATCGGGGGTCAGGCGGCGGCCAGGGAGACGGTGATCCAGGATCAGCCCCTTGAGCAGCGTGAGCAGCTCGCCGTAGAGCGCGAAGTCGCCGGAGGCGTCGAAGGCCTTGAACTCGATTCGCCCCACCTCCGGCTCGATCCGGGCCAGCTGGGTGAGGGAAGGTTCGGTGACCAGCAGGTCGGTCGGGCTGGCGACGAACGCCAGGGCCGCTGGTCGGGGCCCTGTCCGCACGAAGGTGCGGACCGAGAGACCTTCCCAGAGATCTCCCTGGAGGAAGGGAGAGGCGAACGAGAAGGGAACCAGGTAGGGACTGTAGAAGGTCAGCTTGGCCGCTGCGTCGATCGTCTGGCGCGGGCTCAGCTCGGCCCAGGAGAGGTTGAGGTCGGGGCCGTAGGTCGTCATGTGGAGGTGGTCCGTGCGGTCCTCGGGGGTGAGCTGGCGGTGGCGGCGTTCCCACTGGTTGAGTTCGGGATCGATCCGATAGCTGCGGCGCACGGGGTTGAAGCCGAGGCCCAGGACGCGAAAGCCGTGCCGTGCCGCCTGGCGGACGAGGAGGGTGTGGTCGGCCCGAAGCTGGGCCACCGCGTCCGCGACGCTGGAGTGGATGGGGGTCCGGATCTCGATCCCCTTGGGGTCGCAGCGCAGGAACTCCCCTCGGGGACCGAAACGCTCGTATCCCTCGACGTACCACCGCTTGAGCTTGATGCCCTGGTCCCCGACGCGCAGGCCGGGGTAGTCGGTGGGGTAGATGGGGAGGGCATCGACGACGGCCTGCAGCTCCTCGAAGCGGGTGTTGGTGAAGTCGGCGAAGCTGCCGTCCCTCCGCAGAAGAGCGGCCTCGTGCTCGATCCCGTAGCGGAACCCCACCCCACGCTCTGCCATCCCTGCTGCGGCCCTGCCTCAAGAGCCGATCATGGGACAGAACCATCGCCCGGTCAACCCGAGGTCGCTGGCAGGTCGAGACGGCCAGCGCGATGCCCAGGCCACCCGAGCAGGCTGTAACAATGTAATGGTGATGACAGACGAGGAGGAGATCGCGGCCTGGGTGCTCGAGCGCGTGCCCTCGGGATGGTTCAGCGGGACCCCTATGGTGGAGATGGACCAGGAGGAGATCCTGGTGGTGGGGCGAATCCCCGAGCCCGATGGTGGGCAGCCTCCAGGGTCGCAGGCACGCCTCGACGCGGTGCGACGATTCCGTGAGGCCACCCGCGAGGCCCGGGTACGGATCGCGCAGGAGGTCGAGCGTCGCTTCCGTCGTCGTCTCTCCTGGGGGGTGGAGGTGGGTGACGAGCGTGTCCTCTTCACCACCCTGTCCGTTCCAGTCATGACCCGGCTCCGCCTCCCGGAGCGGCGTGTGCTCGACACCCTCGTCGAGGCCGGTGTGGCTCGGAGTCGAAGCGACGCGCTCGCCTGGTGCGTACGCTTGGTCGGCCGGCACCAGGAGGGCTGGATTCGCGAGCTCCGCGAGGCGCTGGTGCGGGTCGGGGAGCTTCGTCGCCGCGGCCCCCGGTAGCCCGTTGGCGGGGGCGGCGCGGATCGGTGCCACCTTCTCCCCTCACCGCGCGCTCGCCAGAGGGCTGGAGTGGCGGTCGGCATTCCAACATCTGCTCGACCTGCCGTTGCAGCCGCTCCGTCTCTCTGTCCCTGGGCTGCGAGCGCTGGGCTCCGGGTTCGATGACCTGGACTGGCAGCTCTCCCTGGCCGCGGAGCGAGGGAGGGAGGTGCTGCTCACGGTGGGCATGAAGGCCCCAGGCTGGCCAGAGTTCCACCTGCCCGATCGTCTGGAGGCCTACGCCCCGCCCGGCGTCGACGTGGCCGCCAGCAACCGTGGGCTGGCCACGCTCACCTTGAGCGTGCTCCGCGCCGCCGTCGAGCGCTACCGAGCGCATCGAGCCGTGGTGGCCTGGCAGGTGGAGAACGAGCCCCTCAACCCGTCTGGCCCCCTTCGCTGGTGGATCGGGCCCGAATTCCTCCGGCGAGAGATCGCCGTGGTGCGATCCCTCGACTCACGACCGCTGGTGGTGAACGTGTTCGCTCACTTCAACCGCCGGCTGGACGCGGTCTCACGGCGCCCGGGCGGGGACCAGCCGCCGGTGGCGGAGGCGCTCTCCATGCTGGCCGAAGGTGACGTGCTTGGGTTGGACGTCTATCGACGGATCGGGGTCCGCCGGTTGGGCCTCCCGGCCGTGACCTCGGCGGCTCGAGATTGGTGCCTGGACGCGCGTCGCTGGCGTGAGCGGGCCTCGGAGGTCGGTGTGCGAGCCTGGATCGTGGAGGCGCAGGCGGAGCCATGGGAACCGCCAGGTGGGAACCCGAGTCGTCCTCGCACCTGCCGGCCGCATGAGCTCGCGGCGACGGTGGCGGAGCTGGTGGGGGCCGGATTCGAGACCGTTCTGCTCTGGGGGGCGGAGCACTGGCTGGCCCGGGCGGCGGCCGGGGATCGCTCCTGGCTCGAGGCGGTGATGGGGCTTGTCGACCCCGGCCGTGCCTAGCTTCCCGCCCTCGGCCCCTCCAGGGCGTTACTGGCTTGGGCCAGCGTCGCTCGGGCCCGCTGGAAGTCGCGGTGCACCGCTGCGTCCTCAGCCTGGTCGAGCAGCTCGAGGAGTGGGTTCCAGCGAGGATCGTTGGCCTCCGCGAGCGCTGCCCTGACCTGGCCTATGGTCTGAGAGGCGAAGAGCACCCCGCCCCCCGGGTTGTCCACGATCTCGCTCGCGACCCGAAGCTGGTTGTGGGCCCACGTAAGCAGGTCGACGCCGCCGTGTCGCCGCGGCCCCTTGGGGCCCAGGACCTGTACTTGAGGCATCTCAGGGAAGAGGGTACTGAACTGCGGCGTGAGGCATGGCTCAGCGGACGTCCCGACCCGCGTCGCGGACGGCCGAGAAGACCAGCATGGCCAAGATCCAACCCGCATAGATGCCGGCCGCCCCGAACACGGTCTCGATCACGACCAGAGCTGGGACGGAGTCGCCCCACAGACGGAGGTACAGCATCCAGCCGGCGGCGATCAGGCCGACGAAGCCAACCGTCCCGGCCAACGACGCCAGCACGAAGGCCCCCGCCCGACGGGTCATGGCGCCCCCGTCGACCTCAGTCGAGGCGGGGGCTCCCCGGCTTCGGCTCCGGTGCCGCCAGCGTCAGCGTCCGCACCGCCTCTTCGAGCGCCCTGGGGTCGTGGCGATCCCACCGCGCCAGGAAGCCAGCGCTCAGGGCCTGGATCGCCTGTTCCCACCCTGTCGGACGCTTGGGCTCCACCTCGCCCACGATTGGTCACCTCCACCTCACGACAGCCTGCTCTTGGCCGGGCGCCTGACGGGATGCCGACGCCCGGGCGTGACGATCGCATTCTCGCCCCTCCTCTTGGCGAGGTCAAAACGCAAGCTCGGACCCGATCAGCGCCCCACGCGCTCGCGGGGCCGACCGACGCGCCCCTCAGATCGCCATGGGCCGAGGGGGGGCTGGTGCCGCTCGGTCGGCCGCGGGGCTGGCGGCGTCCGAACGGACCGCTCATACCTCGACGACCTCCAGATCCTGGGCGGCCCCGGGCAGGTGACCGAAGGCAAGGTGGTTGAAGATGAAGCGGGTGTTGGGGTGTCGGGAAGCCAAGGCTTGCGCCTCCTCCCAGCTGGTGTGCACCGCGGACGGCTGCGGGCTCGTCGCCTCGGTGATGGCCACGTCCGCGTCCGCCACCAGCTGCTCCAGCGCCGGGCTGACGATGGTGTCGCCAGCGTAGGCAAGCACCCGGTCGTTGAGGTGGAGTCGGTAGCCACGACACTCCATTGCCCCGTGGTCGAGGGCGACGGACTCGTAACGGACGCCTGCGACCTCCCCGCTGCGCGCAGCCTCGTGGTAGGTGATGCGCGCCCGATCCCGGAACTGCGGCCAATCCCGGTGCCAAGCGAGACGACAGAGCTGCTCCACCCATTGAGCGATGCCGGGCGGCCCCACCAGCGGCAGGGGGCCAGAGGGGTGGAAGGCACGGTAGAGCAGGAAGGTGGGAAGGCCCAGCCCGTGGTCGCCGTGGAAGTGGGTGAGGAAGACGGCGTCGATACGCCTGGGGTCGATGCCCAAGCGGTGCAGGTGGTGAAGGACGGGGGCGCCGGCGTCGAGCAGGAGACGATCGTCGACAACCACGGCCCCGTGGTAGCGCTCGAGAGAGAAGGCGGCCCCGGTCCCGAGGAAGGCGAGCTTCACCATGGCGAAGGGTACCGCTCTCGGCCGGGCTGCCTGCTCCCCGGCGGCCCTCGGCGGGGAGGGATCACCGCCCGGTGGCGTCCACGCCCAGGTCAGCTCCGCAAGGGGCTACGTCGTCGGGTGGCCAGTCCCACCTTCCCCTAGGGGCGCTGAAGGTCGCCCGGCTGGGCATGCCCGGGCGGGTCCGATCGGGCCTGGCGTCCACGGCGGGCGCCGCCAGCCTGGTCGGGCTGGCGGCGCAGGTCTCCTCAGGCCACGGTGATGTCGGAGCTCAGGTACACATCCTGGATGGCGTGGAGGAGTTGGACGCCCTCCTTCATCGGCCGCTGGAAGGCCTTCCGGCCGGAGATCAGCCCCATCCCGCCTGCGCGCTTGTTGATGACGGCGGTGCGTACTGCCTCCCGGAGGTCGCTCTCGCCAGCCGACGCCCCGCCGGAGTTGATCAGACCGGCGCGGCCCATGAAGCAGTTGACCACCTGGTAGCGGGTGAGGTCGATCGGATGGTCGGTGGTCAGCTTCTCATAGACCAGCTTGGACGTCCTCCCGAACTTCAGGGCGGTGTAGCCACCATTGGTCTCGGGCAGCTTCTGCTTGATGATGTCGGCCTCGATCGTGACCCCGAGGTGGTTGGCCTGGGCGGTCAGGTCAGCCGCGACCTCGTAGTTGACGCCATCCTTGGTGAAGCCGGGGTTGCGCAGGTAGCACCACAGCACGGTTGCCATCCCCAGCTGGTGGGCCTCGTGGAAGGCCTGGGCGATCTCGACGATCTGGCGGTTGGACTCCGGCGAGCCGAAGTACACGGTGGCGCCGACGGCCACCGCCCCTAGCTCCCAGGCCTGGCGCACGGTCCCGAAGAGGACCTGGTCGTAGGTGTTGGGATAACTGAGGAGCTGGTTGTGGTTGATCTTGCAGATGAACGGGATCCGGTGGGCGTACTTGCGCGCCACCGAGCCTAGGACGCCGAAGCTGGAGGCGACGGCGTTGCATCCTCCCTCGATGGCCAGCCGGACGATGTTCTCGCCGTCGAAGTACTCGGGGTTGGGGGCAAACGAGGCCCCGGCCGAGTGCTCGATGCCCTGGTCGACGGGCAGGATGGAGAGGTACCCGGTCCCGGCCAGGCGTCCATGGTCGAACAGGGCCTGGAGGCTGCGAAGGACGCGCGGGTTGCGGTCGCTGGGCGCCCAGACGCGGTCGACGAAGTCGGGGCCGGGCAGGTGCAGCTGCTCTTTGGGGATCGTCTGGCAACGATGCTCAAGGAGGTCGGTCGCCTCAGCGCCCAGGATCTCTTCGATCCGGTTCAGCGTGGTGGCGGTCGCCATGATTTCGTGCTCCTTTCCTGGTGCTCAGGTTTTCCTTTCGAGGCCCTCGGTCCCTTGCCGGGCCCGCGACGCTGCGAGCGCGTGCCAGGACACCTCCGGGATGGTGATGAGGCCTCTTTCCATATAGTGCAACCGTGCAGCCCAGTCGAGGCCGACCGTGCGGCGTGGTGCTCGGCCCGGACTTCTTCTCCCGGGAGACCCTGGAGGTGGCCCAAGACCTGCTCGGGAAGCTCCTGGTGCGGGAGGTGGGGGGACGCGTCCTCTGGGGCCGTCTGGTTGAGGTGGAGGCCTACTGCGGCCCCGAGGATCGGGCCGCTCACTCCTTCCGGGGGCTGACGCCGCGGACCCGGGTGATGTACGGCCCGCCAGGGCATGCCTATGTGTACGTCATCTACGGCATGCACCACTGTCTGAACCTGGTCACCCGACCGGAGGGCATCCCTCAGGCGGTCCTGGTCCGCGCCCTTGAGCCCGGGCCAGGGGTCGGGCGCTGCGCCGGGCCCGGGCTGGTCTGCCGGGCGCTGGAGATCGATCGCTCCCTGAACGGGGCGCCCCTGCGGCCCCCGTCCTTGTACGTCCTCGACGATGGGTTCCGCCCCGAGCCCGAGCTGGTGACACGTTCCCCGCGGATCGGGGTCGAGTACGCCGGCGAGTGGGCCGCTCTGCCCTGGCGGTTCTGCCTGGACGGTCCCTATCTCCCTTACCTCTCCCGCCCGGCGCGACCGGGGCCTGGATCTGCCTTGAGGTCGGGGGAGCGGGTGCGTCGCCGGTAGAGATCAGCGTCCGCCCGTGCCACCAGCTCGGCCGCGTCGGTGTCCGCGCCGAGTTCCGCCAGCCCCACACTGAAGGTACGCCCGGTCCGCCTCCGGTAGTCGGCCTGGACATCGTCGAAAACGCGCTGGGCGGCCTCCAGCCCCGCCTGGGGGAGGCTGCAGACGAACTCGTCCCCTCCCCAGCGGATGACGAGGTCGTAGGCGCGGAGGCGACGCCGCAGGGAGGAGGCCAGCTCCCGCAACAGGGCGTCGCCGGCGGCGTGCCCGTCGTGGTCGTTCACGGCCTTGAGCGCGTCAACGTCGAGGAAGGCGACCACCAGCTTGCGGTCGTCGAACCGACGGGCCCGCTGCAGCTCGCGCTCCAGCGCCGCCAGGCCAGCCCGTCGCCGGAGCGCCCCGGTCAGCTCGTCCACAGCCGCGGCCTCCTCGAGCTCCTCCAGCCGACGAAGGATGCGATCCAGGAGCTCCGGGTCGAGCTCGGCCAGCCGCCCCGGCGTCACCCCGAGCTGCCGGCCCAGACGCTCGTGCAGGGGAGATCGGCAGTCGCCTCGCGAAAGCTCCGCTTCGAACGGCCTTCGATCTCCGATCGGTTTCCACATCCTGGCCTGGGCACCTGGTTGGGGTCGCCGCCGGATCGGCTCCGGCGGCCCAGCTGCCTGGGGCCGCCGAGGCACGCTAGGGTCAGACCTTCCGATCGATGATGGTCGCGGTCCCCAGCCCTCCTCCGCAGCACATCGACTCAAGCCCGTAGCGGAGGTCACGCCGCTCCAGCTCGTAGAGCAGGTGGCACATAAGGCGGGCCCCGGACGCCCCCAGGGGATGCCCGATGGCGATGGCGCCCCCGTTGACGTTCGTCCTCTCCAAGTCGGCCCCGGTCGTCTTCGCCCAGGCGAGCACCACTGAGGCAAAGGCTTCGTTGATCTCGAAAAGGTCGATGTCGCGCAGCTCCAGGCCGGCTTGCTTGAGCACCGCCGCCGTCGCCGGAATGGGACCCTCCAGCATGAGCACCGGGTCACAGCCGACCACCTTTTGAGCTCGAACCTTGGCCCTGGGGCGCAGCCCCAGCTCCCGTGCCCTCTCCGCGCTCATCAGGAGGACCGCGGCGGCCCCGTCGGTGATCTGGCTTGAGTTCCCCGCCGTGATCGAGTGGTCGGGGTTAAACGCCGGCGGGAGCTGGCTCACCGCCTCATAGCTGGTGTCGTACCGGATGCCCTCGTCGCTGGTCATGATCTCGGTGCGGGCAGGGTTGGAGGGCTCCTCGTCCTCTTGCCCTCGGCCGTCCACCGCCACCTCCACGGGCATGATCATCGGCGCCAGGTAGCCCTTGCGGGTGGCCTCGGCGGCGCGCTGATGGCTGCGGACCCCGAACTCGTCCATTTCCCGCCGGCTGATCCCGTACTTGCGCGCCACCAGCTCGGCTGAGATGCCCTGAGGCACGAGCTCGTACAGCTCCATGAGCTCGGGGGGGAAGGGTGTGCCTGGGCCCGCGGTCATGTTGGAGCCCATCGGGACCCGGGACATGGACTCCACCCCGCCAGCGATGGTCACGTCCGCCACGCCGCTCTGGATCAGGTTGGCCGCGAAGTGGATGGCCTGCTGGCCCGAGCCACACTGCCGATCTACGGTGGTGGCGGGCACGTCGACCGGGAAGCCGGCGGCCAGCCAGCTGTTGCGGGCGATGTTGGCGCTCTGCTCCCCCACCTGCCCCACGCATCCGAAGATGACGTCCTCGACCTGGCCCGGCTCGATGCCGGCGCGTCGCACCAGCTCCTTCAGCACCATGGCGCCCAGGACCACCGGGTGGAAGTCCTTGAGCTTACCGTTGCGCTTGCCGAAGGGCGTCCGCACCCCCTCCACGATCACCGCTTCGCGCATGAGCTTGCCTCCTCAACCGTCGCCGGGTGAGCGATCACCTCGCCTTCCCGAGGATACCGTCACCTGGGCGCGACAGCGAGCGGGGCCTCCCGCCTCGCCCGTTCTCCCTGGGCTGGCCCATGGCGACCGCGTCGCTCAGTGGCCGGCTAGGGTGACCAACTCCAGTTCCTCGCCCGCTGGCCTCGGGGGCTCTGCCTCCTGGGCGTAGACGGAGCGATGGAGGGCGCAGATGAAGGGGAGGTTGCGGTAGCGCTCCCGGTAGTCGAGGCCGTAGCCGACCACATAGTCGCTCGGGACCTGGAACCCGACGTAGCGCGGCCTGAGGTCGGCGATCCGTCGCGAGGGGCGGTCGAGGAGGGTGACCACCTCCAGCGAGGCCGGGCCCCGATCGCGGAGCACGCCCAGGACGTAGTCGAGCGTCAGCCCGGTGTTGACCACGTCCTCCACCAAGAGGACGTGTTGCCCCTGGATGGGGTAGTCGAGATCGCGCTGGATGGCGACCCGACGGGCGCCGGATGGGTCGTCCCGGGCGTATCGGGTGACGCTGAGGTAGTCGATGGCCAGGGGCACCGTGAGCTGACGGGCCAGGTCGGCCAGGAAGAAGGTGACGCCCTTCAACATCCCGACGAGGACGATGGAGCGTCCCTCATAGTCGCGGGAGATGCGACGAGCGAGCGAGCGCACCCGGGCCTCCAGCTCTAGTGGCGAGACCAGGATGCGGTCGATCTGGTCACCGCGCAGATGGTCCAGGTCGGCATGGGCATAGCCCGCCTGAGCCAGGAGCTGCTCGTAGTCCTT
The DNA here is from genome assembly GCA_035294145.1 of Candidatus Dormiibacterota bacterium. Lineage (GTDB taxonomy): Bacteria > Chloroflexota > Dormibacteria > Dormibacterales > Dormibacteraceae > CADDZO01. Next base: position 17,319 of record DATGLL010000203.1, read on the forward strand.
GCGGTAGAGCAGCCTGACCTTCACCTCGGGGTAGAGCTCGCGCAGCCGGCGGAGCTTCCGATTCTTGGGGGTGACCAGGCTCTGCTTCATGGTCGTGAGCTCGATGTAGAGGTCGTGCTCGGGGAGGTAGAAATCGGGGGCGAACATCTCGGTGACCCGACCGTCCTCCCATTGGAGAGGGAAGGCCACCGGCTCATAGGCCCAGCGGATGCGATAGAAGTCGAGGAAGCGAGCGAACTCGAGCTCCGAGGGATGGGAGAAGGTGACGCGTCGATGGGGCGGCCCGGAGCGTCGCTCGAGGCGAGAACGCTGCTTGATGGGCCGTCGCCAGCGGGGCGTCGGCGCCGTAAAGGGAGAGCTCACCCGATGGATAGTGTACGTGGGCGAGCATCCGGCCCCCATCCCTGGGGGTGCGTCGGAATCGGCTAGGCGATCAGCCGCTGGGGGCCGGTGACGGCGTCGCCGCCCCGGTTGCCTGAGCGATCTGTTGCAGGATCTGAGCCACCTGGGCCATCTCTTGGGCGTAGCCAGCCAGGTCGCCCTGCCGCAGGTCGTTCTGGGCAGCGTCGTAGTGCTGCAAGGCCTGGGTGACCAGGCTCGCCACTCCGGAGGGGACGGTTGGGGCCGGCGAGGGGACCGAGCCCGGAGGCGTCGGCTGGCCCGCCGTCGGCTGCCCGACCAGCTGGGCGAGGGCGTCCGGGAGCGTGTCCTGATAGGCGACGATCCCCGTGGTCGAGGCGTCGGTCAGGATCACCTTCTTCAGCTCGGGCAGGCTCTGGTTGGGGTTGGTCGTCGACTTCAGGTACCAAGGCTCGAAGTACAGGAAGGAGTCCCCGATGGGGACCACGAGCAGGTTGCCCTGGATGACCGATGAGCCCTGGGAGTTGAGCAGGGTTCGATCCCGTGAGATGTCAGGGGTTTGCTGGATGCGGCTTCCGATCTGGTCCGGGCCCAGGATCACGCGGTCCTTGGGGAGCACGTACGAGATCATCTCGCCGTAGTGGGGCGGGTCGTTTCGGACCGCGAGCCAGCTGACCAGGTTCTGCTTGTTCAGCGGGGTGTAGGGGATGATCTGCAGGTACTCGGCCTGGGGGGAGCCGGGCAGGCGCATCTCCACGTAGTAGGGCTGGAGGGGCATCGACCACACGTCCTCGCGGTTGTAGAACGTCGCCGGGTCGGACATGTGGTAGGTGGCGTAGACCTCAGCCTGGACGGAAAAGAAGGTCGGCGGCACCCGGAGGTGAGCCTTGAGCGCGGCAGGCATCTGGTCAATCGGCTGGTAGAGGCCGGGGAAGGTGGCCTCGTAGGCCCGGATGATGGGGTCGGTGGGGTCGGCCACGTAGAAATGCACCGCCCCGGTGTAGGCGTCGACGACGACCTTGACCGAGTTGCGAAGGTAGTTCTGCCCGTCGATGTCGTCGAAGGCCTGCGAGTAGGGATAGGTGGTGGCGCCGGTGTAAGCGTCCTGGATCCAGTACAGCCGCCCCCCGACGACCACGATGTACGGGTTGTCGTCCAGCTGGAGGTAGGGGGCAATGGCGCTGACCCGGCTTGCGATCTCGCGCCGGAAGAGGATCTGCGATTGGCTCGTGAGCTTGTCCGACACGAGCATGTTGAAGTCGCCGGTGCGCATCGCCCAGAGCAGCCGGTTGGCCCCGTCAAGGCGCACGCCCTCGGTGCCGTGATAGGTGCCGAACACGTTGTCGCTGCCCTTGGGATAGTCGAAGTCCTGCTGACGGGTGTCGACCAGCACGTAGTCGTTGGTCAACTCCCCGAAGTAGATCTGGGGGCGGGTGATCTTGAGAGGGCCGGTCGGGGGGATATCGCCAACCACGTAGTCAGGCAGCCCTTCCCCCACCACCGTGCTGACGGGGCTGGCGGCCACCCCATACCCGTGCGTGTAGATCAGCTTTTGGTTGTACCAATTCTGCGCCTGTGGCGGGAGGCGGCTCTGATCCAGCTCCCGGGCGCTGATGGCCAGCTGGATGGTCTGACCGTTGATGGTGTATCGGTCGACGTCGATGTGTTGGAAGGTGTAGTAAGTCCGGAGCGACTGGAGCTGCTGGTAGGTCTCCTGGATCTGCGCGTTGTCCCAGAGCCGAAGGTTGCTGATGGTGGCCTGGTCCTGGGCGATCTCCTGGGGGGTGACAGGAGCGTCGCCGCTGAACGACTCCGTCCTCACCTTGCTCAGGCCGAACGCCTGGCGGGTGAACGAGATCTCACGCGCGATGTAGGGGGACTCCTGGGACAGCTCGGCCGGCTGGACCGTGATCCGCTGGACGAGGGCGGGGTAGATGACGGCGATCAGGGCGGCGGCGAACCAGGTGCCCGCCACGCCGGCGATCAGCAGCGGCCGTCGCAGGAAGACGTTGGCGAAGAGGACGAGCGCCAGCAGCCCAGCCAGCGCCGTCTGTGCCAGGGTCGTCCACAGCCGCACGTGGATGTCGGTGTAGCCGGCGCCCCAGACCGCGCTGTCGTGGCCGGAAAGCAGGTCGTAGCGGCCCACGAACGCCGTCGCCCCCAGCACCAGCGCGATCCCGCCCAGCATCGCCGAGAGGTGCGCCACCGCCGCCGGGGGCAGTCGCAGGTCGAAGGTGTCGCCACGCCACGCGTAGAGGCCCACGACCAGCAGGGTGACCAGGAAGAGGAGCCCGGTCAGCCATCCCAGCAGGTCGTGGAGGAAGGGTAGGGTGAGCAGGTAGAAGCTGACGTCGAGGCCGAAGACTGGGTCCCTCATCCCCGTGGCCACCGGGTGGAGGAAGAGCGCCAGGTGCTGCCAGTTCCCGCCGAGCGGGCCGGCCAGGATCAGGGCGATGGCGGCCGAGGCCCCGAGCCCGATCGCCCCGGTGACGGTCCGCACCACCCGACGTCGGATGCCGACCGCTCGCAGGACCCGCCCGGTACGGTTGTGGAGGGCCACGATCACGTTCGCGGCCGAGAAGAGGAAGGCCGCCGCCAAGCCGGCGAGGAAGAGCCAGAACTGCAGGAAAAACCGGGTGACGTAGACCTGGCGCAGGCCCAGGGCCGTGAACCACTGGACCTCGGTCAAGGCGTTCACCAGGGGAGCGGTCAGGGCGATGACCAGGATCGCGGCCACCATGAAGGCCAGCCCGATCCAGAACCGCCGCGGGGGTCGCGGGAGGCGTAGCTCACCGAACCCCCCCTCGACGGAGCCGGGGTTGAACGGCTCGAACGGCCCCCGATAGCGACGCGCCATCGCACTCGGAAGCTTAGTCCCTTCGCCGGCCTAGCGGACGGGTCGCGTTTGCGCCCAGGCAGGAGCCAAAGGGTGGGCGAGATCGCCAGCGTCGGCCACGGCTGGCCCCCTGGCGGCCCTACCGCAGGTTCGCCGGGTCCAGGAGCTCCTCGCGGCGGACCTCCACGGGTTGGCGCGAGCGCATGATCTCGATCAGCTTCTTGCGTCCTTTGGGCGGCCCGATCATGATCGCGCCCACCAGACGGTCCTCCTTGAAGAAGAGCTTGCGGAAGTACTTCTCCTCGAAGGAGTAGGTGCGCACCGACTCCAGCCCCGGCTGGACGTCCGGGGTCACCCCCATCACGGCCAGCGTGGAGCCGAACATCGTGGTGGTGTAGGTGGGGACGTCGAAGAATTCCTCGTCCTCCCCGGCCATGTTGTGGGCCGCTGTCCGCCCGTGGGCCTCGGCGTTGTCCCAGGTGCCCATCTGGTTGTGCTTGCCGACCATCTGGTCGAAGAAGACCGCCACATCCCCAGCCGCGTACACGTCGGGGGCAGCGGTGCGCAGACGGGAGTCGGTGACGATGCCGCGCTGGACCTCGATCCCGGTCCCTCGGACGGGCTCGACGTAGTAGTCCAGCCCGACCCCGTAGGCGAGCATGTCGAACTCGACCCGTCGGCCGCACACGGTCTCCCCCAGGTAGCGGCCGTTGCGCCGGGACAGGCGCGCGATCTCGTCCTGGCAGATGAACTCCACCCCGGCCTCCTCGCCCAGGCGGTGGCAGAGCTGGCCTCCCTCGGCGTCGAGGACATAGCGCAGGAACCAGGGCCCGCGCATCAGCCAGGTCACCTTGGCCCGCCCCCGATAGGCGATCCCCTCGGCGAGCTCGTAGGCGATGAAGCTGCCGCCTAGGACCAGGACGTTCCGCGAGCGATCGGCCCGGTCGATGATGGCCCGGGTGTCGTCGAGGGTCTGGAACGAGTAGACGTGCTCGATCTCGTCGCTGCCCGGCCAGGGCGGGGGCTTGGGCCGGCCCCCGGTGGCGATGAGCAAGGCATCGTAGGCGAACTCCTGCCCACGGTTGGTGCGCACCACCCGCCCTCGGACGTCGATCTCGGTGGCCCAGGTCGAGAGGTGGAGTTCGATGTCCTGGCGCTCGTAGTCGGCGAGCGTCCGCATCATCACCTTCTCCTCGCGGACCTGCCCGCGCAGGAAACGAGGAAGGGCGACCCGGTTGTAGAGCGGGTACGGCTCGGCCGCGATCATGACGATGGAGCAGTCGGCGTCCATCCTTCGCAGCTCCTCGGCGCAGGTCTGCCCGGCGATGCCGTTGCCGAGGATGACGTAGCGACGGCTCATGCGCCGCCCTGCAGCCTAGAGATCCAAGGCGTAGACGTAGGCACGTCCTTCATCATCGGCGAGATCGTATCCGACCTGGCGAAGGTCCTCGATCCCGGGGTGACGATCCGGGAGCAGGGCCGTTGCCCCGTGCAGCCCCTGGCCATCGGCCTCGAAGCGAAGGCCGATCATGAGCTCCTGGAGCGCTGCCCCCGAGCCGGCCACGAACGTCGCCAGCAGGCGCGACCGGAGGTCGGTCCGGAGCAGAGCCAGGGCTCGACCGCCTGGCCCCAGGCGCACCCGCCCCTCGCCAGCCAGCCGTTCCAGGAGGTCCGCATCCACGTCCACGACCGCGCTCCAGTCGGGGTTGACCCCCTGGTAGGCCTGGAGCGACTTCGCCATCTCCGGCTCCTGCCGCAGCCTGGCGGCGAGGGCGGCGCCCTCGCCAGGTCTGGCCAGGCGTGGAAGATCGTCCCCCTCCATCCGTCCGGCGTTCCAGACCGCGCATGCGGTCACCAATCGGAAGCCTTCGGAGGCGAAGAGACGGCTGGCCGCCTCGCTGTCGGTGTAGAGCCGGACCTGCCGAAGGCCCAAGCTCCTGGCCTGCTCCAGAGCCTGCCGCAGCATCGACCGGGCGATGCCCCGGCGGCGATGGGTGGAGGCAACCCGCAGCCCCTCGTAGAGCGCGATCCCGGGGGCGATCGGTCGGAGGCGCTGCACCCCCACCACCTCCCCCTCCACCTCCGCCGCCTGGAAGGTGCCGCCGGGGTCCGCGACCCAGGCGTCGAAGACCTCCGGGAGGTAGTCCCTTCCCCCCCAGACGTCACGCGTGATCTCCAGGATCCGATCACGGTCCGCCGGCCGGACCGGGCGCAGCGTCACCTCCTCGGTTGCCAGTGGAGGACCCCCGAAGTCATGGTGCCACCATCGTGGACCCAGGTCCCGTCCCGGTCACGGCGCAGGTTGGCCTTGAGCCAGGCGCGCCCCCGGGCCTCGTCCCAGCTCGACCCCAGCCGCTCCCGGCAGTCGTCCACGGCTGCCTCCAACGACTCGAAGCGGTGGAAGACGGGGTAGGTGAACATGGCAAGGTCGGGCGCGATCCCCATCTGGCGCAGGAGCAGGAAGGCGTCACGCAGCCGCGGCTCCCGTCCCTCCACCCCGGCTGCGGCCGCGAGCAGGGTCGCCGGGTGACGGTGGGGCTCGTCCCGGAGGACGATGAAGACCCGTTCCCGGCCTGCTCGCTCCAGCTTCTCGATGAAGGGGACCACGTCAGCGACCGCGTACAGGACGTGGACGCAGATCACCAGGTCGGCCGGGGCGGGGTCGGCGTCCTCCCAGGTGCTGCCGATCACGGTCAGGTTGTCGGCGGGTGGGATCAGTTCACGCATGGCCGGAGAGGGTTCGACCGCGGTCACCCAGTCCAGCCGTCGGACCAGCTGGGCCACATGCCGCCCCGTCCCCGCGCCCACGTCGATGAGGGTCCTGGTCGGTCCCAGCCAGGGCTCCAGGAACTGGAGGAAGGGGTCCGCCTGCCCCCTCATCGAGAGCGCGTAGCGATGGGCACGACGGTCCCAGAAGGCCTCGCCGTGAGCGGCGGGCCAGCGGGCCTCGACCAGCCTCCGCCAGTGGGCCGCCCAGTCCAGCTCGAGCACCGGGTCCACCAGGCTCTATGTTGCCAACCTCTCCCCGCCCCGAGCCGGCGGACCGAGCAGATTGTCCACGTCATCCACAGGGTTCTCCACAAAGCCCCAAGATGCAGGTTGAAGATTGGAGATCATCCACAACATGTGGGTCATGAACCGTTTCCCTGAGGTAGAATCAGCCGGTGCGGCCAGATCCGACCTCGCCGGCGGAGTTCACCCCGGCCGAGCGGCGACGGCTCGCGCCCTACTGCACCAACCTGGACGGCCGGGTCTTCGCGCTGCGCAACCTGCCCGAGGTCGTCTGCGGGGCGCTCTTCAGTCGGTACTCACGAACGGCGAGGAGCCTGCGCCGTGTGCTCCTGGACGAGTTCCTAGGGCCTGCCTCCCTGGAGCCGGGACCGCCAGAGGTGGCCGAGGAGAAGGCGCAGGTGGACCGCGACCGGGCCGAGAGCTTCTACCGCCGGGTCTTGGTGGAGTACGGGGATGACTCGGTGGCCGAGCTGGCCGGGGCTCACCTCGCCCTGGAGCAGGTCTCGATCCTGGCCGCCAAGGCCCTGGAGGACTCCCGGATCGGGCTCTCGCCGCTGGAGAAGTCCACCCGCTACGTCCGCTTCGATCGTCGGGGACCGGATGGGCGCTTCCCCTACCATCGTGGCCCGGAGCTGGAGCACCCCGCCTACGAGCCCGCGGCCGAGGCGCTGTTCACCGCCTACGCCGAGCTGTTGCCCCCGCTGCTGGAGCGGGTGCGCGCCGAGTATCCGCCGGAGGCAGGGGAGACGGAGCGAGCGTGGCGATCGGCCACCCAGGCGCGGGCTCTGGATCTGCTGCGCGGCCTGCTGCCTGCCGGCGCCCTGACCAACCTCGGCCTCTACGGCAATGGCCGGGCCTTCGAGTACCTCTTGATCAAGCTCGCCGCCTCGGAGCTCCCGGAGTGCCGGGCCCTGGCCGAGGATATGTACGCTGAGCTCCGCCAGGTGATCCCCGCCTTCGTACGCCGGGCGCGAAGTCAGCAGCACGGCCGGCCGGCGGTCGCCTACCTGGAGCAGAGCCGAGACCGCGTGGCCGCGCTCGCTCCCCGCGGTGGCCCCCGGACCTCACCGCTCGTCCCGGTGCGCCTGGTCGACTATGAGCCTGAGGCCGAGCGCAAGGTGCTGGCGGCGGCGCTCTTCCCGCACTCCGATCAACCCCTGGAGCAGCTCGGTCGGGCGGAGGTCGACCTCGATCGGGTCCTGGCCGCGCTCATGGAGGCCCGGCGCAACCGTCGCCATCGTCCCCCGCGCGCCCTCGAGCACGTGCACTACACCTTCGAGCTGGTCGCCAACTTCGGTGCCTACCGCGACCTTCAGCGCCACCGCATGCTCACCCAGGACCGTCAGCTGCTCGGGGTCGACCTCGGCTACGACCTGCCCCCCGACCTGCGCCGCTATGGGCTCGACGCCCGCTTCCGCGCAGCCGTGGAGAAGGCCGCCGCCGCCCAGCGGGCGCTGGCCACCGACCTCGGGCCGGTGCTGGCTCAGTACGTCGTCCCCCTCGCCTATCGCGTCCGCTGGTACATGCGGCTCAGCCTGCGGGAGGTCTATCACTTGTGCGAGCTGCGAACCGGCGTCCAGGGGCACCCGGACTACCGCCAGGTGGCGCAGGAGATGTTCCGGGAGGTACAGCGGGTGCACCCGCGCCTGGCCGCCTATGCGCGCTTCGTGGACCTGGAGCCGACCGGGGAGCTAGAGCGCCGGGCGGCCGAGCGTCGCCTCGACGACAAGCTCGCCGGACGTGGGCACGACCCCTGACCGGGCCGCCCTTCCTCGCCGCGTGGCCGAGGTCAGGCGACCCGCTCGACCGGATACGCTTGCAGCCATGTCGGGCGCGTGCTCGGGGCCGAGCTCGTGGCCGAGGTAGCTCCTACGGGAGAGCTGCTCGCCTTGGCCCTCCGACGGGTGGAGGCGGGGCCGATCTTCACCCTGAACGGCGGCCACTTGTGGGGCCTCTACCTCGGCGCCCAGCGGCGGGGGGTGGCCATGGTGGACGTTCGCCACGAGCAGACCGCTGGCTTCGCCGCCGAGGGATGGGCCAGGATCACCCGTCGCTGCGGGGTGGCGGCCCTGACCGCTGGCCCGGGGGTGACCAACGCGATCTCGGCCATAGTCACCGCCTACCAGAACGACAGCCCGGTGCTGTTCCTCGGCGGGCGGGCACCGAGCTCGCGCTGGGGGATGGGGTCGCTCCAGGAGCTCGACCACCTTCCCCTGGTAAGCAGCGTCACCCGGTCGGCCCGGACCATCTCCTCGGCTGCGGAGGCCTACCCGGCCCTGCTCGAGGCGGCGCGCACGGCCCTGGGCGGTCGCACCGGCCCGGCATTCGTGGATGTCCCGGTCGACGTCTTCCTGGCCGGGGCCGAGATCCCGGACGAGGGGGCGGTGGGGAGGGTCCCCACCGGCCTTCCGGAGGCCGATCCCGACCAGGTCCGGCTCGTGGCGCGGATGCTGCGACAGGCTCGACGCCCTGCGATCGTGGCCGGCAGCACCGTGTGGTGGGCCCACGCCGAGGAGGAGCTGGTGCGGCTGGCCGAGGCTGCCGCGGTTCCGGTCGTGCTCAACGGGATGGCACGCGGGATGCTGCCGCCGTTCCATCCGCTCTTCGCCTCGCGCGCCCGGGAGGTGGCGCTCGGGCAGGCGGACCTGATCCTCGTGGTTGGGGCCCCGCTCGACTTTCGGCTCAACTTCGGGCAGCCGCCCCTGTTCCCGAAGGAGGCCGCGGTTGCCTACGTCGATGTCGACGGCTTCCGGAAACCCCGCCCCGGGCCGGCCCTCCTGGGTGACGTCAGGACCACCTTGGCTCGGCTTGCCGAGGCCGCCGTGCCCGCTCAGAGCAGGAGTGAGCGGGAGGCCTGGGTCGAGCGGGTGGCCGACCGGGCGGCGGCGGCTCGCGCCGCCGACGCCGAGCTGGCGGCCGCCGGCGGGTCGCCGGTCCACCCGGCTCGGCTGGTCGCCGAGGTCGAGCGCTTCGTCGACCCTGACGCGATCCTGGTCGGCGATGGTGGCGACGTTGTCTCCTTCGCCGGCCGCCTGATCCACCGCCGGCGGCCGGGGCTCTGGATCGACGGCGGTGCCTTCGGCTGCCTGGGCTCGGGCCTCGGCTACGCCCTCGCCGCCAAGCTCGCCCATCCTCAGCGCCAGGTGGTCGTGATCGCCGGCGATGGCGCCTTCGGCTTCTCGGCGATGGAGTTCGACACCTTGGTCAGGCACCGGCTCCCGGTCGTGTGCGTGATTGGCAACAATGGCATCTGGGGGTTGGAGAAGCATCCGATGCAGCGCTTGCTGGGGGTCTCGCTGCTGACCGACCTGGCCCCGGGGACACGGTACGATCGCGTGGTCGAGGGGTTGGGGGGCCATGGGGAGCTGGTGGAGCATCCGGAGGGCATCGCGCCAGCGCTGGATCGTGCCTTCCGCTCGGGGGCGCCGGCCTGCGTGAACGTGCTCTGCGATCCCCGGATCGAGTACCCTCGATCCTCACCGTTGCTCTGAACCATGGCTCCCACGCCGACCGACCGACCGGAAGAGGCCGACGCCTGGCGGACGGCGCAGCGGCAGTTCGACCAGGCGGCGGAGCTTGTCGACCTCGAGCCCGAGCTACGGTGCGTCCTGCGCGAGGTCCAGCGCGAGTTCACCTGTCACTTCCCGGTGCGGATGGACGACGGCCGGGTCGAGGTCTTCACCGGCTATCGGGTCCAGCACAACATCCACCGTGGCCCGGCCAAGGGCGGCATCCGCTACCACCCCGACGTCTCCTTGGACGAGGTGAAGGCGCTGGCCATGTGGATGACCTGGAAGTGCGCTGTGGTCGACATCCCCTTTGGAGGGGCGAAGGGGGGCGTGGTCGTGGATCCGCGCCGCCTCAGCGTCCACGAGCTGGAGCGCCTCACGCGCCGCTTTGCCACCGAGATCGCGATCCTGATCGGGCCTGAACGGGACATCCCGGCTCCCGACGTCAACACTGACGCCCAGGTGATGGCCTGGATCATGGACACCATCTCCATGCACACCGGGTACTCGGTGCCGGCCACCGTGACCGGCAAGCCGGTCGAGGTCGGGGGCTCCTTAGGACGAGTGGAGGCCACCGGTCGGGGGGTGGCGATCTGCGCCCTGGCGGCGATGCAGCACCTGGGCATGCGGCCCCATGCGGTCAAGGTGGCGGTGCAAGGCTTTGGCAACGTCGGTAGCGTCTCGGCGCGCCTGCTGGAGGAGGTGGGCTGCTCGGTGGTCGCGGTCTCCGACCAGTACGGTGGGGTCTGCAACCCCAGGGGGCTCCCGGTGCGGCGGCTGGTCGAGCACTGCCGGCGGGAGGGGCGCCTCCAGGGCTTCCCGGGAGGCGAGGAGATCCCTCCCGACGGCCCGCTCACGGTCGATTGCGACCTGCTGGTCCCGGCCGCCCTTGGCAACCAGATCACCTCCCGCAACGCGGGTGAGGTGCGGGCCAGGTTGATCGTGGAGGGCGCCAACGGGCCGACCACTCCTGAGGCCGACGAGATCCTGCGCGACCGCGGGGTCTTCCTGGTCCCGGACATCCTGGCCAACGCCGGCGGGGTGACCGTCAGCTACTTCGAGTGGGTGCAGGACCTGCAGTCGTTCTTCTGGTCCGAGCACGAGGTCAACCAGAAGCTTCGGGCGGTCATGCAACGGGCTTTCCAGCAGGTGCTGGCGGTGAGCCAGCGGCGTGGCCTCTCGATGCGCATGGCGGCGTACGTGCAGGCGGTGCAGCGAGTGGCGGCCGCCACGCGAGAGCGCGGCCTGTATCCCTGCTGAGGAGGCAGGCCCGGCGGCATCGACCTCGGTGGTCCGCCCTCGCCTCCATGCACCCCGGATCCCTGGAGGGCACGGGGACTGCCTCGGCCTGGCCCTGAGGGCCAGGTCACCAGGCCACTCGGCGTAGCTCCTCCACCACCTCGGCCACCCGCGCCGTGATCTCGCCGGCGATCCTCGCCTCCTCCAGCGTGCGTAGCAGCTCCTCTGCCTGACGGCGGGCGCGGCGGGCCGGGTCCTCGGGCTGGGAGGAGCTCGGGGCTGGTGGGGTCGCCCCCCTCCCGGGTCCCCCGGGAACCTCCTCCAGCTGGCCGTCGACGGGTTCGCTGCCGGCCTTCCCCAGCCGCCGTAGGTCCGCCTGTGAGAGCTCACCCTCCCGCTCCAGCAGGTCGGCCAGCTCCTGCTGAGAACTCTCGCTGAGCCCGCAGATGGCGAAGGCCAGGGAGGGCCGGAGCCGTCCCTCACGCAGCGCCTGACGGAGGACGGGATGGAGTTCCAGGAGCGAGGTCAGGCGGCGCAGGCGCCCGCGCCCGAGGCCACTGATCCGGGCCAGGTGCTCCGGGGTGGCCCCGGCTTCGAGTAGGACCTGGAGCGCGTCCGCCTGGGCGGCGACGTCGGCTGCCCACTGCTGGTTGAGAACCAGGGCCAGGAAGGCGGCCGAGAGGTGGGAGAGCTCCATGGCCCGAACCGGGATGCGTCGCATGCCTGCCTCTCGCGCTGCCCGCAGCCAAAGAGACCCCTGGAGCACCTGCCAGTCGCCGTCGGCGCCGTCCTCGGCATGGGTGACCAGCACCCGCTCGGGGAGGCCGAACCGCTCCACGAGCCGGATCAGGGCCGGGCTAGGGGGCGCCCCTGAGAGGTCGTACGGCAGCTGGTCCTCCTCGACCCAGATCTCGGCTGAGGGTGGAGGGCCGGGGGGCAGCAGGTCATGGATGGGGCGCTCGGCGTCGGCGGGCGGATCGGTGTCGGACATGGCAGACAAGGCTAGGCGGCCCTCCGGCGGCTCTGCAGCTCCTTCCTCGACGTTCGCGGCCCCTGCGGGCCATCCGCTCATCGCTGCCGGACGGCGCCGGCGGTCGCTGTCGCTTGGGCAAGACCCCGTTCTCACCTCGATCGGGTCGGCGGAGGCCTCCTCACACCTCGCGGACGTGCAGGCTCCAGAGGGTGAGGCCCAGCATGGCCAGGAACCAGATCACGGTCCAGGCCAAGAAGGCAGGCGCGGGGGGCGCCGCGGCCGAGAAAGGACTGGCCGCGGCGGCCGGGCCGGCTTCCTGGAGGCCGGCGATGAACGCTGCCGGCTCCATGGCATAGACGGCCCCGCGCCACAGGCCGTCCGTGGGCAGGAGCAAGTTGGTCACGGTGCCGACGGCGGTCAGGGTGGCGTTGCCCAGGGCCTGGCCCGCCCCGCCGATGATCCCCCCGATCCAGGCCATGAAGTAGCAGACGAGCGGCACGATGCCGGCGGTCATGCTCGCCAGGCGGGTGGAGAGGAGGAGGGTGAGCGTGAGCAGGATGAGGCCGACGCCGGCGATGTAGGCGATCAGCTGGATCGGGTGGGGGGGCACGTAGCCCGTGATCAGGTCGACCACGATCAACTCCAGGACCCCGGCCACCAACGCATAGGCGACGAGGAGCGCCCCGAGCCCGAGCCACTTGCCGAGCACCATCTCCGCGCGCCGCACCGGCCGGGCCAGGAGGGCCAGGGCCAGCCCGGACTCCAGCTCGCCGGAGATGCTGGGTGCCCCCACCACCGCCGCCATCAGGGCCAACACCGCCGCGAAGAGAAAGGCGATCACGATCAGGAGCTGGGACGTGACCAGGCGGAGCTCGGTCTCGCTCAGCGGGTGTCCACGGTCGAGGGTGGGGTCGCCGAGCTTCGAGAAGCCCCAGGCCGTGGCCGCGATCACGATCAGGGTCAGGACCGCCACCGCCAGCACGAGACGACGCCGAGAGGCCTCCCAGACGGCCAGCCGGGCGAAGACCAGGACGGTTCGGGCCGAGAGCACGGCCTCAGCCCTCGCGTCCCAGGAGCTGGAGGAAACGCTCCTCCAGGCTCTGCTGCCGCGGCTCGACGGCATACACCCGTCCCCCCATGGCCACCACTTCCGCCACCAGCTCCGGCACCCGATCCGGGACCAGCCCGTGCAGGGTGATCCACTCCCCATCGTCCTCCACCCCCCCGAAGCGGGCCAGCGAGGCGCGCTGTGGCCGATCGAGGCCGGTGAGGCGGATCCGTACCGAGTGGCCGCCCAGCAGCTCCTTCAGGGTGCCGGTGGCGATCACCCGACCCCGGTCGATCATCGCCACCCGGTCGCAGACCATCTCCACCTCGGTCAGGAGGTGGGAGTTCAAGAACACCGTGGTGCCCCGGTCGCGCAGGTGGTGGATGACCTGACGGACATCGTGACGGCCGACCGGGTCGAGGGCACTGGTGGGCTCGTCCAGGATCACCAGCTCCGGGGAGCCGAGCAGGGCGACGGCCAGGCCCAGGCGCTGCTGCATGCCCTTGGAGTAGCTGCGGACGCGGCGGTCGGCCGAGTCCCGGAGTCCGACCAGGTCGAGCGCCCGGTCGATCTCCTCGGGCCAGGTGGCGCGGGCCAGCCCGGCCAGCCGGCAGTGCAGGCCGAGCACCTCACGCCCCGACAGCCACGGCTGGTAACGGAAGTGCTCTGGCAGGTAGCCGACCCGGCGGCGGGCCTCGATGTCACGGATGGAGCGACCCAGGATCCAACCCTCCCCGGCCGTGGGCAGAAGCAGGCCCAGCAGGAGCTTGACCGCGGTCGTCTTCCCGGCCCCGTTGGGGCCGAGGAAGCCGAACACCTCACCTCTGGGCACGGTCATGGTGAGCCCGGCCAGGGCCAAGGTCGTGCCGTAGCGCTTGGTCAGCTCCAGGCAGTGGATCGCGGGCGAGGCGGCCACCGCGGTCGCCTCGCCCTCCTGCAACTCGATCAAGGATCCTCCGAAGGTCGGTCGTCCTCTCAGCTCAGGTGCTCAGGCCGTTGGCGATGGCCATGATCTGGCTCTCGGTGAGGGTGCCCGCCACTGCGTACACCCTACCCTGCTCGATCCAGACCACGCCGCTGCCCAGGCCGGTGTTGTCCCCGATCGCGGTCCCGGTCACGCCGTGGACCTGGACGGGGTGGGCGTTCACCTGGCCGGCCGGGATCGGGATGGGCAGGTTGCCGGCGGGGTCGTCGAGGCTGCTGATGTACTGGCGGACGGAGGGGCTCAGGCCGGGCTGGGCGAGCAGCGCCTGCTTGATCTGGGCCACGCTCACGCCGGTCGACGAGGCCCGGGGGGCGTCCATGATCACGATGCCCAGCAGGGGACCGGCGGCCCGCAGCGTGTCCCGGGCCTGGCTCATGCTCTCGTCCGAGCCGCCCTGAGCGGCGGTGCCGTTCTCGGTGGCGCCGTTCGCCGTCCCGGTGCCGTGGGCGGCCGCGCCTGCCTTGCCCAGGTCGCCGTACACCACCGTCTCCGCCGGCCCGAGGCGGACCTGGAGCGTGCTCCCTTGCAGCTGGGCGGGGGCCTTGGAGGTGAAGGTGACCGTGCCCGTGGCCTGACGCATGGCGGCGTAGGAGACCGGCGCCCCGGCCATCGTCGCCGGCAGCGTGCCCGGGCTCACGCGGACCATGGGCAGGCCCGAGACCTGGGCGGCCTGGGCGGCCGAATCCACCTGCTGCAGCTCGGGTCGCGCCGCCCAGGTGACGGTCCCCCAGGAGCTGAAGGCGTCGAGCCCGGTCAGGTCGCCCTGGGAGATGGTGACCGTGCTCTCGCGCGTGGGCTGGAAGATGCTGACCAGGTCGCCGCCCAAGGGCGTGAAGGCGGTGACGCTCAACCCGGCCACCAGGATCGCGGCCACCGTACCGGCCAGGGCCGGTCGTCGCCAACCCAACCCCCGCAACGGCGCGAGAAGAGATGGCCTCGGCTCCCCGAGGCGAGGCCTGACTCGGCTCAAGGCGGCGTGGACGTCGACGGGGATCGAGGTCGCGACCATCGTCGCCTGGGCGTGACGGGCGTCGTCGGCGATGGCACGGAAGCGACGCTGGCAGCGCTCGCAGGAGCGGTAGTGACGGCGAGCCACGTCGTCCACCGCGTACGGCTCGTCGTACAGGCGGCGAAGGATCCCTTCAGACAGATGTCGCACGGTGCACCTCCTTCCTCAGCGCTTGCTCGGCCCGACGTAGGCGGGTGCCGACCTGGCTGGCGCTCACCCCAAGGGCGGCGCCCACCTCCATGTAGCTGAGGCCGCTGTAGCGGAGCACCAGCACCGTCGCCGCTCGCGTTGGGAGCCTGGCCAGAGCTGCGCGCAAGAGGCGTCGATCCTCCTGGCGCTCGACGACCTGCTCCGGGTCGAGCAGGGTCGGATCGCCGTCCCTGGCCTGGGCCCGCTCGCGCTGCTGGCGCCGGCGCCGGCCGCGCAGCCGGTTCAGCGCGGTGTGGACCGCGGCGCGGTGCAGCCAAGCAGAGGCGTAAGGGGCGTCGGGCCGGTGGCGGCGGTGGAAGTCGATGAAGACCTCCTGGGCCACGTCTTCTGCCTCGGCGCGGTCGGCGAGGACACGGTTGGCGATGGCCACCACGCGGCCGTACTCGGCGAGGAAGAGCTGATCGAACGGGGCTAGCTCGGGCTCACCGTCCTCCGCGGCCGGGTCCTTGCCCTCTCGTGTCAGCTCAGCTGGCAGGGCGTTCACATCCGATGAGGCACCGCCGGGGGTGGGAATGTGACCGAGGCGACGCATGGGCTCTCCTCACCTCGCTCCGCATCGTCAGGGATCAGTGGGTCAATAGAAGACGGTACGCGTCCGATGGTGGGGATGTGCCAGCTCCAGGCTCTGCCCGAGGTCCCAGAGGATCCAGTCAACCTCGATCGAGCGCAGCGGTCGTCCCTGCGCCGCCAACGCCTCCCGCAGCCGTTCCACGGCGATCACGGTCGCGGCCCGGATCTCGACCTCGGCCGGCTCACCCGCCTGGAGCTCCTCCCGGGCGTCGATCCGTCGGGCGAGTCGTGCCGAGTATCGGAGGACCCCGAAGTGACAAAGCACCTGGGGCAGCTTGTAGTCGGGAAAGCAGGTCAGCGTCGCCAGGTCGGGGAATCGGGCCACCCCTGCTCCGTGGAGGTCGGCGGGGAGGATTTGGGCCCGCTTCAGCAGGGGCACGGGGCGCCCCTCGTACTCGGCCACATCGGCGTACGAAGGGAGTCGCTCGGAGAGGGTGCGAGCGGTCCCGGCGGCCGTCTCCTGGATCAGGCCCTCGAACCCGTGCCGCCCCAGCTCGCGCAGGGCGGCGGCCCGCTCGTCCAGCATGGGGAGGTCGCCGACCAAGGCCCGGAGTCGTCCGGCGTCGATCTCCGCCAGCCGCGCAGGCTGGCTCAGCTCGTCGCCGGCCGCGAAGGCGTCCCGCAGCCGCTCCGCCAGCCGCCAGTATCCGCCGGCGGAGCGGTTGCCCGACCCCGGGGTCCAGAAGCAGAAGTTGATCGTGTCCAGCACCAGCAGGTAGCGTCGCGTGCGCTCGGGCGGGCCCGAGTAGTGCCGCCGCGCGTCCCAGGCGGGGACCGGGCGGTCACGGACGATGCCGAGCAGCGGCTCGAGCGGGCCCAGCCCCACGTCCTGCGCCCGCTCCACGACCGAGGCGCAGGCGGCCCGGACCCCGAGCGGGTCGGCGGTGGGCATCAGCTGGCGGCCGGTCGGCTACGCTCGAGGCGTCGCATCTCGTCCTCGATCAGCTTGAAGTCGCGCTGGGGGAGCTGGTGGAGCGGTCCCTGGAAGGCCAGGGTCCAGTGCTCTGGTGGCCACTTGCGCACATACTCCAGCCGGTAGGCCAACTCTTTTGCGGGCAGCCACTCGTGCTCGTCGAGCACCGCGTCGGGGTGGATCCGCACCCTCCAGGGGTAATCCTCCTCACGGTGGACCGAGCGCCACACCGGAGCGTGGTCCTCGAGCACGCCCGAGGTGAGGGTGCAGGTGGCGGCGAAGGCCATCCGGCCGGTCACGTAGAACAGCAGGCGATCGCCCGCCTTCATCGCCTCCACCCGCTTGCGGTACCGGGTCTTGAACCCCTGGATCGTGAACCCCCGCTCCTGGGTCCTCCGGTAGTTGTCCAGGGAGGTAACCACCATCCAGTATCGGAGGTTGCGTCGGGTCGCGCGTTTCTTGCGGCTGCTCTTGCTCTTGGCTCGGCCTGCGCCCCGTGACGAGGGGACGGGTTGGTCGCCGGGCTGGCCGGTCTCCTCGGGCACGAGCCAGATCGTACTCACTCATCCCCGCGTCCCCGAGGGCCAGCCCGACCGACGGGCGCGGTAGGGTTGCCGATCGTGTTGGAGTTCGAGATCCTGGCCGTCGACGGGGCGGCTCGCCGGGGGGTGATCCGTACCCCCCACGGCGTGCTGGAGACCCCCGGCTTCTTCGCCGTCGCCACCCGGGCCGCACTGAAAGGGGTGGATCCCGCTGTCGCCCGACAGGCCGGCATCCGGGCCCTGATCTGCAACAGTTACCATCTCGCCGTCCAGCCCGGTCCCGAGGTGGTGGCTGCGGCTGGGGGCCTGCATCGGTTCATGGCCTGGGAGGGCGTGCTCGCCACTGACTCAGGTGGGTTCCAGGTCTTCAGCCTCCGGCACGGCCAGGTGGCGGACGAGCTGAAGGGGCGCCGCCGGCTGCCTCGACCGGAGACCGGGGAGGGGGCGATGGTCAGCGTCGACGAGGAGGGGGCGGAGTTCCGCTCTGTCATCGATGGCAGCCGTCACCGCTTCACGCCGGAGAGCAACATGGCGCTGCAGCGGGCGCTCGGCGCCGATGTGGTCTTCTGCCTTGACGAGTGCACGCCCTTCCACGTCCCCGAGTCCTACACCCGGGCCGCCATGGAGCGGAACCTACGGTGGGCTCGCCGTTGCTTGCAGGCCTTCGAGGAGTTGGGGATGGGAGACCGCCAGGCCCTCTACGGGATCGTACACGGCGGCGTGTACCCCGACTTGCGTCGCGCCAGCGCGACCGCGGTCGCCTCGATGGGGTTCGACGGGTTCGGCATCGGTGATTGTCTAGGCGAGACCAAGCAGGATTGGTACCGGGTGGTCGAGCTGGTGTGCCCCTTGCTGCCTCCCGACCGACCTCGCCACCTGCTGGGCGTGGGCGAGCCCGACGACCTCATCGAGGGCGTGCTGCGCGGCATCGACACCTTCGATTGCGCCATGCCCACCCGGATCGCCCGCCACGGCCAGGCGCTGGTCCACGGCCAGCCGCGCTTCCGGTTGGACCTCACCTCGGCCCGGCGGCGAGGCGAGGACCGGCCGATCGAGGCCGGATGCCCGTGCTCGGCCTGCGTCAGGTTCGGCCGAGCCTACCTGCATCACCTTTTCCGTGCCCGTGAGCTGCTGGCCGTGTCCCTGGTCGCCGAGCACAACCTGGCTTTCACGGCCCGGCTGCTGGCCGGGGTGCGCGAGGCCATCAGCGCCGGTCGCCTGGCTGCGCTGCGACGGGAGGTCATCTCCTCCGAGGGGTGAGCGTCGGGAGCGGGCCTCCCGGGCGCGTGGCGAGGAAGCGCGAAGCCCGCGAGGGCAACCCCGTGAGGGGTGCCGCATGAGACTATCGCTTACTCAGCGGCAGCGGTCGGCCGACCTCTGGCGGTGGGCCTCGGCGATGAGATGTGGGCGGTCGTCAACAGCTCTTCTCACAAACCTCCGGGCCCTGTCGTCGCCAGCGCCCAGCATGTCCCTTTGACCGGCTCTCAGCGCCCGTGAAGAGGAGGTGGGAGAGGCGAGGGCCGGGGGCTCGGGCTGTCGCGGTCGTGATCGGGGGCCGACGGGTCCGGGGCAGGGACGATACGATGGCGTGACGAGGACGATCGCCGTTCCGGGGGGCAGAGGATCAGCATGCGTGCCAGTAAGTTCGAGGCATTCAGACGCCCGCGTCTAACGTCGCCTGGCTCGCCTGGCCCGGACGCCGAGGAGGTCACCGACCCAGCGCCGGACGGGGACGGGCGCTTCGAGGCGCCGGCCCACGTCCAGTCCTGGCCAGGGGGCGGGTCGAGCTACTCGCTGGGCTTGGGGGCGTCGGCGCTCCCGTCCCGGCCGATGCCCGGGGCTCGGCTCGCGTCGGAGCCGGAGACGATCATCACCAAACGGCCGCTGCCAAGGACGCGGCCCGCCCCGCAGGCTGAGGCGGCCGTCGCCCAACGTCCGGCACGGCAGCCCACAGGGGAGCTGCGGAGGCCGCCGACGACCTTGGAGCGAGGGGGGAGGCCGCTGGAGCCGACCGTCACCCACGCCCTCCCCAGGGGTGGCCCCCCGTCTGGGGGCGACGCCGGCCGGCCGGGGCAGGGGACGACGTCGGCCGGAGGGCATGCGGCCGGCGTTGAGCCCGGCCGAGGGGGAGCCGGCTCGGACGCGCCATCCGTCCCGCCCCGCTCGCTTCCGCGGGCGTCTGGGGGGGCCGGCGGTCGTCCGTTGCCCTCCCAGCCTCCGCCTTCCGGGGCGCCCCAGCTCGGTCGCGCTGGGGCGCCGGTCCGCGAGCGGGGATGGGGGGCTGCGTCGGCAGGGAGCCTGGCTGGCGTGGAGGAGCCGCCCCGAGAGCCGGACCCCGGCTTCGGGGGCGGGGCCAGCGGGGCCCCGGACGCGGTCGGGCGCGACCCCTCGGGGCGCCGTCGGGGGTACGGCGGTGCCGAGCCACCAGCCGAGGCGCCGATTGGTGGCCGGAGAGGTGAGGAGCGGCAGTGGCATGCCCCTCCGCTCGGGGAGCCCGCTGGCTCGCAGACGAGGCCCTGGCCCGAGCGCTTCTTGGAGCCTGCGCTCGGGGCGATGTCTCCATCGAGCCATCCACGCCCGGAACCGGACCGCCAGCGTACGTCCTCGAGCGACCCACCCTCGGAGGGGACGCGCTCTTCCTGGGAACTGCGGCTTCGGTTGGATCGGCCGGGGTCCCCACGGGAGGAGCCGGAGCCGCCGCGGCGCCTGGAGCCATCGGGCTCGGGGCTGGGGGGGCGGCCCCGGCTCGACAGCCCCTGGCCCGGCCCCTCCTCCGGTTCCGAGGGACGTGCCCGGCGAGCTGTCGCTCCGGCGGCGGTCGACCCGCCGCCGATGCCCCGCCCGACGCCATTGCTCCGGCTGAGCGCCCGCCCTCCCTCGACGTTCGTCCCCACCGTCCGCCCGGCGGGAGGACGGGGGCTGGGAGAGGCCATCACGGCGGTGCCGCCACCGCCGCCGGTGCTTGGAGGCCAGCCCAGGAACGTTGCCGGGGGACACGGTGAGCTCGTGGTTCGGCCGATTCGGGCCGATGACCTTGAGGCCGTGATGGGGCTGATCGACGCCGATCGTCTACCGGGCCGGCCGGCCTGCGACCTCCAGGCGCTCCGTCGGGCGTTGAGCGGGGACTTCCCGGGCGATCCTCGGGGTTGGAGTGGCTTCGGGGAGGTGCACGCCGTGGTCGCGGTTGATGGGAGTCGGGCGGTCGGCGCCGCTTCCTACGCCACCAAGGTCACTGACGGCACCGGCTGGTTGCTCTGGCTCCATGCCGGCGAGGAGCGTGCCGTGGTGGACGCGCTCCTCGATCACGTTCTCCGGGACCTGGGCGACTCCACCCGGTGTCGTGCCTTCGCGGTGGCCACCAGCCTGTCCTTCGGGGTCGAGGCGCTGCCTGTTCGCGGTCGTCCCTCCACCCACGCCGCCTTGCGGGCACGGGGCTTCGAGCGTCGTGCCTCGTGGCGTTACCTGCTCGCCCGCCTTGATCGCCAGGCGATGCTCGCCTCCGATCCCGGGCTGGCCACGGTCGAGCCAGCCGTGGGGTGGGGCGAGTACCCGGCCTGGCGGCTGTCGATGGGGGCGGCGCAAGCGTCGGCGGCGGCACTCGAGGTGGGGCTGGGGCCGGAGCGCTGCGGGTTGCTGCAGGACCTCCAGATTGAGCTGGACTACCACGGCCGTGGGGTGGGCAAGAGCCTGCTTCGCCAGGGCATGCAGCTGCTGCGCTCGCAGGGGGCGGCCACCGTGGCGGCGTTCGTGGAGACGTCCCGGTCGTCCGGGCCCCGGACCGAGGAGATGCTGGAGCTGCTCTTGGGGGCTGGCTTCGAGGAGGTCGATGAGCTCTGGTCCTACGAGGCCCCCGCAGCCGGCGAGCGTCGCTCCCAGTTGGTCAAGTTGCCCACCCGTTTCCGGTAGCCGCGATCGTGGGGCCGGCCTAGGAGGCGGGGAGGAGCGCGATCAGGCTCCGCAGCTGCGAGAGGTGGGCCAGCTCGTGCTCGGCGACGAGCTGACAGACCTCCAGGAGGGTGAGCTCCCCCCGCAGGGGGTCGACGACGCGTCGCTGCCAAGCCTCGGGGGGCAGGCCGTGGAGCAGGTCGAGGGTCTGGCATCGAACGCGGGCGAACCCCTCGAGCAGCTCGGAGGTGGGTGGGGAGAGGTCGGGGTCGGGGGTGGGATCGATGGTCGCCTGCACCGGCAACTCGTGGAGCCCGTCCAGGCAGGCCTGCCGTAGGAGCCCGTCGATGGCCATGCCGGCCTCGCAGACGTGCCCGATCACCTCCCTGAGGGTCGGGAAGGCGGGAGCATGCCGGTAGGTGAGGTGGAGCTCATCCAGACCGGACACCAGGTCGGACAGTTGCTGGGGGACCGTCCCCATCAGCAGCACGACCTCCTCGTGGCTGGGCTGGGTGGGGGCCATGGCCTGCAAGTGTAGGGGGGCCGGCGCCTGGGCAAGCGGTCGGTCGCCGGCGACGGCGCCCGAGCCCTTCAGGCCGTGGCCGGCCGCCGTTTCCTGGGCCCCGCCTCGCCATGGGCCTCCCCGGCCCCGAGCGTGCCTATACTCGAGGCGTGACCAGCACCGTGCAGACCCACTGCGACCGCTGCGGTGCGGCCCTGGTGAAGGATGCCGCCTATTGCGAGCGCTGCGGCGAGCGGACCCGCCGAGCGCGGCGGCTGGTGCGGCTGACCCTCCGCATCGAGCTCTTGGTGGTGCTCTTGGTCTTCGTTGTCGTCCTCGGCTTCGCGATCATCTACTCGATCCAGAAGCCCTGAGGCATCGCCCCCGAGCGGGAAGCCTTGCGGGGTCGCCGTCGCTCAGGGGCCCGGCGAGGGCTCCCTACCGCCGATAGAGCGCCTTGCCGTCCAGCTCGTCCTTGTTGAGCCGCTTGTTCAGGTGGAGGCCCTCAAGGATGAACTCGGCGACCGAAGCCCTCACCTCGGGACGGTCGGGGAGTTGCAGCCGACGCACCGCCATCGTTACCTCCGGGCTGGCACCAAGCGAGCGTTCATAGGCGCTTGCCGGCATCGACTCGCCTACCTCCACGATCTCGCCGTCGTCGAAGCGGGCGACGAGGCTCTCGAATTGGCCAGGAGCGAAGTACCGGTTGAAGACCGAGCTGATCGCTGCCCGTTGGATTCGCTCCAGGACCTGCTCCTCCTTGCCCTCGTCCAGGGCCTCGATCTCGACACGGCCCGTGGTCGAGGCGGCGAGAAAGCGCAGGTCGGCGATCCTCGGCACCGCCACCTCCTCGCCGAGGCGCACCGCCCGCCGGACCGAGTTGGCGGCCAGGTTCTCGTAGTTCCCGATCGACATCCGCACCGAGACGCCCGAGGCTTGCGAGATGTGCGGGCTGCGGCGCGCCAGATGGGTCATCTCGGCCACGATCTCCTTCATGAAGGTCGGGAAGATCACCCGGATGTCCTCGGGCGGGGGGGCGCCCTCGGTCTCCATGATGGCGATCTCCTCGCCTGGCGTCGCCGGGTAGTGGGTGCGAACCTGGGAGCCGAAGCGGTCCTTGAGCGGGGTGATGATGCGCCCCCGGGAGGTGTAGTCCTCCGGGTTGGCGCTGGCGACGACCATGAGGTCGAGCGGCAGCCAGATCCGGTAGCCGCGAATCTGGACGTCCTTCTCCTCCATGATGTTGAGGAGGCCGACCTGGATGCGCTCGGCCAGGTCCGGTAGCTCGTTGATCCCGAAGATGCCGCGGTTGGTCCTCGGGATCAGCCCGTAGTGGATGGTCAACTCATCGGCCAGGTAGCGACCCTCGGCCACCTTGATGGGATCGACCTCGCCGATCAGGTCGGCGATGGAGATGTCGGGGGTGGCCAGCTTCTCGCTGTACCGTCGCTCCCGGGGCAACCACGCCACCGGCGTCTCCTCACCCATCTCCGCGACCAGGTCGCGGCAACGTCGACAGATGGGATGGTAGGGATGATCGTTGATCTCGCAGCCGGCGATGACCGGGATCTCGGGGTCGAGGAGCGAGGCCAGCGACCGCATGATCCGGCTCTTGGCCTGCCCCCGTTCGCCCAGGAGGATGAGGTCGTGGCCGGAGATGATCGCGTTGCAGATCTGGGGGATGACCGTGTCGTCGTAGCCGACGATGCCCTCGAACAGGCGCTCGCCTGAGCGGAGCTTGGTGAGCAGGTTGCGCCGAAGCTCCTGTTTGACCGTCTCTCGGACGTGCCCGCTGGCTCTCAGCGCTCCGATCGTGACTGGCTTCTCTGCACTCACTTTTCCCCACGATACACCGCCTACGCCCGCGCCCAGACCCCTTTCGACTCAAGCCGTGCGCGCCCCTGTCCTCGACTCCTCGACGGTCGGTCCTGGGGCTTGGTATGGGATCGGCCGGGCGCGGGGCCGCCAGCGGGGAGGTGGGGGTCGAGCGGGGCGGCCGAGCCCCACCCCTCGCGACGCCTCGCTTGTCGGCGGGCCCCCTGGCCCCGCCCGAAGGTGCCCATGCTGGCGGAGCCTGGCCTACCCTTCCCTATCGTGCAGGCAGACGCGGTGGTGGTCGAGAGCGCGGCGCTGGAGGAGTTCAGCGTGGGGCTGGCCCGAGCCATGGGCGCCGATGCCGAGGTGGCGATCGAGGTGGGCCGGCACCTGGTCCGGGCCAACCTTTCCGGCCATGACTCGCATGGGGTCATGCGCTTCATCCAGTACGTCGAGGAGGCGGACCGTGGCCTTCTCCGGCCTGGTGCCCGTCCCCGGTTGCTCCGCGCCGGAGCGACGGCTGCGCTCTTCGACGCTCAACGGGGCTTCGGTCACTACTCGACCATGGTGGCCACGCGATGGGCGATCGACCGGGCCCGCCACACCGGCCTTGGTGCCGCGGCCGTCCGCCATTCCATGCACGTGGGGCGCCTAGGTGAGTACACGGAGCGGATCACCGACGAGGGGCTGGTAGGCCTGGTGACCGTCGGGGTGGCGGGGCCTGACTCGGGGCTCGTGGCCCCCTTCGGAGGCGTGCAAAGGTTTCTCGGCACCAATCCCTGGTCGATCGGTGTCCCCGCCTCGGGGAGGCCCGGGTTCGTGTACGACGCGGCAACCTCGACCGTCGCCGAGGGCAAGGTCCGCTTGGCCCGAAGTCGCGGGGACTCGCTCCCCCCCGGCCTCATCCGTGACGCCGATGGGCGCTCCAGCCCCGACCCGGCTGCCCTCTACCAGGGCGGTACCCTCACCCTGCTCGGTGACGAGCTCGCCGGGCACAAGGGCTACGGGCTCTCGATGGCGGCGGCCCTGGTCGGAGGGCTGGCGATGGTGGGCGACCTCGATCCGACCCCTGCCGGCTGCATGCGCATGCCGGCGGCGTGGGGGACGCGGCTGGCTGGGGTGCTGGTGCTGGTGGTCGATCCGGCTGCGTTCGGCGACCCGGAGGAGTACCGACGGCGGGTGGCCGAGGTGCTGGAGGCGGCGACCGCCTCACCACCCGCCCCGGGGCGGGAGGAGGTCTTGGTGCCGGGCGATCTGGAGCGGCGCAGCCGGCGCCGTCGGGCGGTGGAGGGGGTTCCCATCCCCGGCGCCACCTGGGGCGAGCTGGCGCGGATCGGGGAGCGGTTCGGGGTGAGGATGCCGGCCTCGCGCTGAGCCGGCCCTGGGGGACGGGCGGGGTGGCCTGGCTCAGGCGCGACGGCTCAAGCCCGACGCCTCGAAGACCCAGATCGTGGCCGGCAGGCCCAGCACGGTGACGGGCTGGCGTCGTCGGAGCCGACGATGGTGCTTGGACAGCACCCCCAGCTCGAAGGCCGGCGAGTCAGGGTGCAGGAGCACGATCCGGCCCCCGGGCTCGACCACCCGTAGGAACTCGGCGAAGCCCCGGTCGAGCCAGGCGGCGTGGTCCCCCTCCACGTGGTAGCGCCGTCCGAAGGGCAGGTTGGCGACGACGGCCCCCGAGGCGTGGTCGGGGAAGGGGAGGGCGGTCGCGTCGGCGGTGACCAACCAGGCCCCGGCTGGCAGGTTGGCGCGGGCGACCCAGATCCCATCCCAGGAGCGGTCCACCCCCACCGCCCTCATGCCGGCTGCCAGCGCCTCGCTCACGATCGTCCCCGAGCCGCAGCATGGGTCCAGCAGCGGTCGCTCCGGCCGGCCCGCTAGCCACACCATGGCCGCGGCCAGCGCAGGGCGTAGGGCACCCGGTCGCTCCACCTGCCTGGCCCTCGACCTCCGTCCCAGGCGGAGCCCCAGTCGGTAGGTGGCGCGGCCCGTCTGCAGGGCCCACAGCTCGAATCGGGCGAGGTCGGCCTGGCGCCAGCGGGGGTAGCTGCGGCGGACCGCGGTGGCCAGCTGGTCCCGGAGCTGGGTGCGGCGGAAGCGTCGTTCGCTGGTGAGCCTGGCGACGACGCGGAAGGTGTGGGCACGACCCCACCGTTGCCCGG
This sequence comes from Candidatus Dormiibacterota bacterium, assembly GCA_035294145.1. GTDB lineage: Bacteria > Chloroflexota > Dormibacteria > Dormibacterales > Dormibacteraceae > CADDZO01. The sequence goes on from DATGLL010000203.1 coordinate 42,889, forward strand.
GCAACGCGGTCAGCGCCTCAAGGAAGCGAGCCTTGTCCCACAGGCGGGTCACCAGGCCCGGGAGCCCGACCTCACCCTGCGCCGATCCCACCTGGACCAGCACCTCCTCGACGAGCCGGAGTTGGGGGAGGGGACGTCCGGCGGGGATCGAGAACGGCACCACGTCCTCCCGGCCGTCGTTCTCCACCCGACCCACCTGGGCCAGCGTCCGCTCGCGCAGCTCCTCACGTACCAGCGGGCCCAGGCCGGGGACGGTGAGTGCCAGGCACTCCACCACGCGCCCCACGCCGGGCCGCGTGGTCGCCTCTCGGGACCTCGACGCCATGGCGTGGCGAGGAAGGGATACCATACGCCGGAGTCGGAGCGCGAAGGGGAGGCCCCCAGCTCCGAGGTGTCTGCCTGGCCACGCCGGGTCTGGCATGCGCGTGCCACGAGGAGGTCGGTTGATCGGTTCGCGGCCTCTCCGCTGGGAGGGCCGGACAGGGGAGGAGCAGGGTCGGCGTCGAGGCGACGCCGGAGGGCGGCCGCTGGCCCTGCGCGGGTCGGGTCGGGGAAGGCCACGGCGGCCCCGGCGCTTGCCCCTGGCGGCGGGCATAGGGGTGGCGATGGCGCTCTCGCTCGTGGGCGCGATCGGGCTCGCGGTCGGGAGCCCGACGGTGGGGCATCGGCCCGCCGTGGCGACCGTCGGGGTCGAGCGGTCACCGACCCGGCTGGGGGGCTTCGGCTTGCTCCCAACGCCACCCCCGGTCCCCTCCACCCCGCCCGCGGCGACGGAGGGCGTTCAGCCGGTGGCCTACGACGGCCCTGCCCAGCTCACGGTGCCCGGGCCTCTTCCCGAGGCCGTCTCCGACCTCCAGGTCTACCGTTACTCCTCGCCTGGCCCGCCGGCGGGGACGGTCTTCGACCCGGGGGTGCTGCCGCCGGTCGAGGACGTGGCCACCTATCCGGCCCGAAGCCCGCGGGAGGCCAGCCTGACCGCGGTGGCGACGGCCCCGGTCTCGCAGGTGGGCCCAAGCCCCGCGCCAGTGGTCGCGCTGGTCAGGGCGCGTCTGGTGTACGTGGCCGTGCCGGACGGCGCTGGGGGATACCTTGAGCCGGCGTACCTGTTCAGCGGTGCCTTCCGGAGCGGCGGCGTCACCTATGAGAAGCGCGTCCTGGTGCCGGCGCTGACCCCGTCGATGTATCGATGAGCGGGGAGCCGATCCCCCGTCCTGCGGTCCGGGTCTTGCTCCTCGACCCGACCGACCGGGTGCTGCTCGTCCATCATCTGGACCCGGAGACGGGCTTGAGGTGGTGGGGTGCCCCGGGCGGGGGAGTTCGACCCGGCGAGTCGCTCGAGGCGGCCGCGCTCCGCGAGCTCGCCGAGGAGACCGGCCTGACGGGGGTGGGGCTTGGCCCGTGCGTGTGGCGGCGAGAGATCGAGTTCCGTTCTCGCGGTCGGGTGATCCGGCAGCAGGAGCACTTCTACGTGGCCCGGGTGGCGGCCTTTGCGCCGCGGGCGACGCAGGTCGAGGTCGATGAGCTGGCCACCCTCCTCGCGCAACGCTGGTGGACGGTAGAGGAGATCGAGGCCTCAGGGCAGCGGTTCGGTCCCCGGCGACTGGGCCCCCTGCTCCGTGACCTCCTGGAGAGGGGCTGGCCTGCTCAGCCGGTCGACGTGGGCGCCTAGCCCACGGGGCCAGCTCACCCCTGGTGGAGGGCGGCACGGAGGGGGCTGAAGGGCGGGACCGGCCCCTGCCGCTCGCTCGGCGATCCCCATCACCCGCCGGCCCGGGCTGGGGTTGCCACCTAGAATCAGCCGGCGTGAGACTGCTCCCGGCGAATACGTACACCGCCGATCCGGCCCTGCGCTCCCTTCTGAGGGCCTGGCTGGCGCCGGACGTCTTGGCCTGGGCGGAGCCGCAGCTGGAGGAGATGGGCCTGCTCGCGGCCGAGGAGCTGCACCGCCTGGGCGAGGAGTGTGAGCGACGGCCACCATGGTTGCGGACGGTTGACCCCTGGGGCGAGCGAGTCGACGAGGTCGTCTACCCAGAGGCCTGGCGGCGGCTGGGCGCGATCGCTGCCCGTCACGGCCTGACCGGCTTGCCCTACGAGGAGGAGGCGCGGCAGGTGGCCGGACCCGACCTGCGTCTCGTCCATGCCGCCTTGTGCTACCTGTTCCAGCCCCAGACCGCGACCTACCTCTGCCCGGTGGCGATGACCGACGGTGCGACGCGCGTGCTGGTCGAGTTCGGCCCCGAGGAGCTCCGGGCCGAGGTCGTGCCCCACCTGATCAGCCGTGACCCGGCCGTGGCCTGGACCGCTGGCCAGTGGATGACCGAGGTCCAGGGAGGATCGGACGTGGGGGCGACCGCAGTCGGGGCGCGGCGCGTCGACGGCGCGTGGCGCCTGTATGGGCGCAAGTACTTCTGCTCCAACCTCAGCGGCGAGGTGGCGCTGGCTCTGGCCCGACCGGAGGCCGCCGCTCCCGGCACCGAGGGGTTGGGACTGTTCTTGGTCGCTCGTCGTCGGGCCGATGGCTCCCGCAACCATTTCCGGGTCGACCGCCTCAAGGACAAGCTCGGCACCCGGGGCATGGCCACCGGCGAGGTGACCCTGGAGGGCGCCGAGGCCCAGGTGGTGGGCGAGCTCGAGCGTGGGTTCGCTCAGATGACCACGATGCTGAACGTGACCCGCCTCCATAACGCCGTTGCCTCGGCCGCCACCCTCCGGCGTGGCCTCCACCTGGCCCGGGGCTACGCGGCGGTGCGTACCGCCTTCGGGCGCCGGCTCGACGAGCTCCCGCTGCAGCGGCAGGTGCTGATGGGGCTGGCGGTGCAGGCCGAGGCGGCGCTGGTGCTGAGCATGCGGGTGGCAGCGCTGCTGGGGCGGGCGGAGGCCGGGGTGGCGCTCGCCGAGGAGCAGGCCCTGTGCCGGCTCGGGTCGTCGCTCGCCAAGCTCTACACGGCCAGGATGGCGGTGGCGGGGTCCTCCGAGGTCGTCGAGTGCTTCGGGGGGGCAGGCTACATGGAGGACACCGGCATCCCGTGCCTGCTGCGTGAGGCCCAGGTCCTGCCCATCTGGGAGGGGACCACCAACGTCCTCGCGCTCGATGCCCTGCGCGTGGTCAGGCGCCCCAACGTCCGTGACGCGTTCCTGGCCGAGCTCGAGCGCCTGGGCTCGCCACGGCGGGAGGCTGCGGCGAGGCTCCTCTCCGTCCTCGCGCGCCAGGAGCTGGAGCTCGCGGAGCGGTTTGGGCGAGAGCTGGCGTTCGGCCTGGCCGAGGCCTGGATCTCGGGGCTCCTGGCCCAGGCCGCCGGACGAGGACGTCGGGAGGCGGCGGTGGCAGAGGCCTGGGAGTCGGGCGGTCGTCCGGCCGCCGGGGGCGGGGATCGCTTCGAGCTGCTGGTGGACGGTGCCTGAGCCAGCTGAGCCCCAGAGACCGTCGCCGGCATGCTATGCTCCCCGCGCGAGCCGTGGGTGATGATCACGGGCCTCATGTCGTGACCCACCTCGCAGCGGTCGGAACGGGGGGGCAAGTCGCCACGGACGTCCAGAAGGAAGGGTCGGTCACGGTCCTGGTCACCGTCCAGGGACCGGGCCAGCGCGTGGAGCTCCAGCTGCCGGTGGATAGGCCGGTGATGGAGCTGGTCCCGTTGCTGGTCGAGGTATGCGGGGGTGGCCACCAATCGGAGAGCTCCAGGTGGGAGCTCGGCCCCATGGGGGGGCTTGCCTTCGACCCTGCCAAGTCCCTTGCCGAGGTCGGGGTGGTCGATGGGGCCCTGCTCCACCTGCGGGACACCATGGCCCCCGCCCCTGAGCCTGGCCTTCCCGCCGATCCGTCCGCGGCACAACCGTGGTCCCTGCCCTCCTGGCCCGAGGGTGGGCCGTCGCTCTGGCCCGGGGCCGAGGGATCGTCCCCGCAGACGCCGCCCCAGTGGTCGCCCCCTGAGTGGTCGTCCGAGACCTGGTCGGGCCAGCATTGGTCGCACGCCGGCTCAGGGACCCAGCCCGACATGTTGCCCCAGGAGCGCACTCGCTCGGTGTTGCCACCTCGCATGCCGCTGCCCGGGCGCCTGGCCAACGTCGTCCAGGCCGCCGTGGCGCCGCCCCGCCCACCCCGGCCCACCCTGGCGGCTGAGCCTCAGCCGGGACAGATCATCAACCCGGCGGCGCTCATGGTGAAGACTGTGCCCAACCTGGCGGAGCGGGTACGGATGTCATGGCGCTCCACCGACTACTTGACCCGTCTGGAGGAGGCGATCGTCGCGCCCCAGCTGCAGCGGTGCGCCACGATCGCGGTCATGTCACCCAAGGGCGGGGTCGGCAAGACCACGGTGGCGACGTTGCTGGGAACCCTGCTGGCGTTCCTACGGCGAGACCGTATCGTGGCCATCGACACCAACCCCGACTTCGGCTCCCTGGGGCGGCAGCTTGCTCCCGATCACACCGTCTTCGTGGACGACCTGTACGAGGTCCTGGACGAGCCGGAGCTGACCGCCACCACCCTCGACAACCACCTGAGCCGGGCCGCTCACGGGCTCATGGTGCTGCCCGCCCCGACCGATCCGGTTCGAGTGGCCAGGCTGGACACCAACGCCTACACCAAGGTGGTGCGGAAGCTGCAGCAGATGGTGGGGGTGATCGTCCTGGACTCGGGGGCTGGCCTCCACGAGCCGGCCGCCAGGGCGGCGCTGGCCACCGCCGATCAGGTGGTGCTGGTCTCGGACTCGGAGCCGGCGACCGCCAGCCTGGTGGCCGAGGCGGCGGCGGTGCTGAAGCAGGATGGCCTGCCAATCTGGCTGGCCATGAACAAGGCTGGCGTTCCCACCGATCTTGACCTGCGCGCCTTCGGGGCCATCGTGCCTCACGCCCGAGGCATGGTGGAGATCAGGAACGAGCTGGCGGCGGCGCGAACGGTGGCGGCGGGGCGCTTCCAGTGGCTCGACGCGCCCAAGAGCTGGAAGCGATCGTTGCGCGAGCTCGCCGCGGCGTTGGTGCTGGACTGGCCGTCGTTGGGCATCGCCTCCTGAGCCAGCCCCCCGCCCACGGCCCGTGGCGCCGGACGATGGTCACCGCCGTGGGCGGGAAGATGCCATCGACCAGGGTCGTCGGAGGATCGCCTGGAGCGTGTCCTCCCCGGCGACGCGATCACGGTTCCGACTGGAGGGTCTCCCGCCTCCAGGAACCCCGGGGGCGGCGCTCCTCACCCTCTCGAGGGTCGCTCGCGCGATCGGTCGGCTTCGGGCTCTCCTCCGGGCGCCCCGCCCCCATGTCCCCGGCGCGCTGGCCAACTCCTATCACTCATCACTCGATCGAGCCCGCTCGTTCCCGGATCCCTCTGGCCCGGCGAAAGCAGCGGCTTGCCTCAGCCCGCTCGCCGCGCTCGGCATGGATCTGGCCCAACCGCTCGTAGGCGGTGGCGACCACCTCCGGCTGGTTGAGGCGATCGGCGAGCTCGATGACCTGCTGGCTCAAGGCTCGGGCCTCGTCAGCCCGACCCTGTCGGTGGCGCAGCTCGGCCAGGCTGAGCAGCAGGTGAGGGCGGGGTCGATCGACCCCGGTCGCCGTCAGGCGGGCGAGGGCGGCGGTGAGCAGGTTCTCTGCCCGCTCCAGCCGGCCTTGCTGGAGGAGGAGCTGGGCCAGCTCGTTCTCGGCCCGGGGCAGCGCGGCCTGGGCGGGTCGTGGCCGAAGGTCGTCCTCGATCGCGTAGAGGGCCACGGCCCGCTCTGCCAGCTCGGTCGCCCGAGCGAGGTCACCCAGGCTTGCATGGCAGCGGCTGAGCCCCTGATGGATGCGCGCCAGGCGGCCGAGGTCGAGGAGCCCACCGGCGAGGTGCAAGGCCTCCTCATAGCAATCCCGGGCCTGCGCGAAGGCTTGCTGGCCGATCAGGAAGCTGCCCAGGTGCTCCAGCATGCGTGCCTCGGTGGTAGGCTGACGCGGCTCCAGGGAACGGTATTGGCGAAGCGCTTGCTCTGCCAGGGGGATCGCCTCCGCCTTCTCCTCGAGGTGGAGGGTGCTCGCCTGCCAGTCCATCGTCTCGGCCACCATCCAGGGATCGTCCAGGGCCTCGAACAGCTCCCGGGCCCTCCGCAGGTGCTCGAGGGCCTCGTCGGGGCGGGCCAGGTGACGTAGCGCCTGGCCCATGTAGAAGTGGGCACCAGCCTGAGCGTCGAGGGGCGCGGTCTCGTCCCTCAGCACCTCGTCGGCCAGCTGGACGGCGCGCTCGTGCTGGTGCGTGAGGCAGAGCTGCTCAAGCTCGGCCACCCGAGCGTCTCGCCCCCGGGACCGAGTGGGGGAGGAGCGGAGGAACGCTGAGATGGGCATGCCAAGCCGATCGGCGATGATGCGCAGGCTGCGAACCGATGGCCGTGCCTTGCCGGTCTCGATGAGGTGCACGGCCTGCCGCGTCAACGCCGAGCCTGCGACCTCGGCCAGGCTCAATCCGGCTCCGATCCGCGCCTGCCGTACGGCCTCGTGATCGATCTCTACGCCCGGAAGGCGCCTGCGCGCCTGCATGACAGGTGATGTGATTCACCGAGTGTAACGCACGGGCAGCGCGTCTGAGCCGCTCCCTGGGGGGGCGCCCCCTGGGAGCCCTCGCCCGGGGAGCCGGTTGGCTGCCGTGCTGACGGTGCGGCTGCCGGCGGCCACGCCCCGATGGCCTCGGGGTGCCGCTGACGCCGGGATTGTGCCGGCGGACGGCGACCCTCCGAGCTGGCCGCCGCAAGCGGGCGCTGGGTCGATAGACTCCGCTTTGAATGGGCAAGAAACGCGTGCAGGTTCGTCAGGTCCGTCAGGTGCGACAGGTTCGGCCTCGAACCCTACCCGTTCCGAGCGCCGGCGACCAGCGCCGGCAACGGGAACGATACGTCCAGTCGGGTGGCCTGCTCCAGGGATACGCGCCCGAGCTGGTCCTTCGGGTGGGCCTCGTGTCGGGGGCGGTGGCCCTCGGCTGCGTGGTCGCCCTGGTCGTACTGCTCCTGCTCCTGCCCTACGGGTGGCCGGTGCGTGCGATGGCGGCCGCCGTCTGGCTGGTGCCGATCGCGTTCGAGGCCAGCTTCGTGCTGCCCGGGGTGCGGCTTGCCCTCAAGGATCGCAAGGAGGAGCCGAAGGTCGTCCATGGGACCTTGCTTGGTGCCAGCGAGCACAGCACCCAGCTCGGCCTGGGCATGCTGATGGTGAAAACGCGAGGCGGCGTGGAGCAGTACCTGGTCCCCCCCGAACGGATGAGCAAGGTCCCGGGCAATCAGGTGAACGTGATCCTCACCATGACCCCGCACCTGCGCCACGTGCGGGGAGTGGGGGTGATGGGCCAGCGGCTCGTGCCTCGCCCCAGCCAGCCGGCGCCTCCCATCCTGCGCCGGCTGCGGCTCTTGCCGATCATCACCCCTGCCCTCCTCGCGGCCACCGCGGTCCTGAGCGCCGACGCCGTCGCCGTCGCCCCGATCGAGCCGGACCTCCTGCACGCCCTTTTGACCGCGGTCGTGGCGTTGGCCGCGAGCGGGGCCGTTTGGGGCCTGTCGTACGTGTATCAACGTCGCCTCGTGAACGAAGTTCAGTCCCTCATCCCTGGAGGTCTCCAATGAGGCAACCGCCCGAGGTCCCGATCACCGCTGAGGGGCTTGAGGAGGTGAAGCGGGAGCTCGACGAGCTCATCAACGTCAAGCGCCCTCACATCGTCGCCAAGATCAAGGCCGCTCGTGAGCACGGTGATCTCTCGGAGAACTTCGAGTACCACGCGGCCCGGAACGAGCAGGCGTTCCTCGAGACCCGGATCCGGGAGCTGGAGGCCATCGTCAAGAACCATGTCTTGATCGAGTCCAACGGTCCCTCGGACCGGGTACAGCTGCTGAGCACCGTCACCTTCCAGGAGGACGGGGCTGGGGAGGAGACGTACCGCATCGTCGGCCCGGCCGAGGCCGACCCGGCCCAGGGACGGATCAGCTTCGAGTCCGAGCTGGGCAAGGCGCTGCTCGGCCATCGGGTCGGCGACGAGGTCGTGGTGCGGACCCCTGCCGGCGGCTCGTACACGGTTCGGATCGTTCGGATCGAGTAGGGCGGCCACGGTGGAGTCTGGTCCCTGGTCGCTGTGGCCCCTCCTCCGCCCCCGGGCGCCACGATCGGCGAGTACGGGGCCCGGCTGGGGTTGGTAGCCATGCTCAGCTGCCTCGCCTCCTGGATGGAGAGGGCGGCGGTGGACGTCGCGGTGATCACCCATCCTGTCTCCATCGCCTACCTCACCGGCTTTCGGGCCGAGCCCCACGAGCGGCTCATGGCGCTGGTGGCGCGTCCTGACCGTGCCGTGCTGGTGGTGCCCTGGCTCGAGGAGGAGGCGGCCTGCGGTGCCGCACGGGGGGTGGAGGTGCGAGCCTGGCGCGACGGCGAGGACCCATGGAGGGTCGTGCATGGGACGCTGGGGCGCCCGCGTCGCCTGGGAGTGGAGAAGACGCACCTCACCCTCTCCGCCTGGGAGCGGCTGCGAGAGGTGGCCGGCGAGGGTGAGCCGGTCGACGTCGGTGCTGAGATCCGACGGCTGCGAGCGCGCAAGACGCCAGAGGAGATCGCCCATCTGGAGCGGGCGGCCAGGATCACCGACGAGGTCGCGGAGCGGACGTTGAGGGCCTTGGAGCCCGGCCGGATGGAGGTCGAGGTGGCGGCGGCGCTGGACCTCGCCATCGCCGCCAGCGGGGCGGGCATCTCCTTTGCGACCCTGGTGCAGTCGGGCGAGAACACCGCGCTGCCGCATCGCCCGCCTGGGACCCGACGGCTACGGGTGGGGGACCTCGTGCTCGTGGACTTCGGGGCCGCCTGGGAGGGCTACCGAGCCGACACCACGCGTACGATCGTCCTGGGTGAGCCGGACGCGCGCCAACGAGAGTTCCATCGGCTGGTCCTTGAGGCCCATGATGCTGGCATCGCCGCCGTGCGTGCCGGGGTCACCGCCGGTGAGGTGGACGAGGCGGCCCGTTCCGTGCTGCGGGAGGCGGGGTTGGGTGAGCGCTTCATCCATCGGCTGGGACATGGGCTGGGGCTTGAGCCGCATGAGGCGCCTAGCCTCGATCCGGGGGGGGACACCATCCTAGAGGCTGGGATGGTGGTGACCATCGAGCCGGGCGTCTACATCCCGGGCTGGGGCGGGATCCGGATCGAGGACGACGTGGTGGTGGAGCTGAACGGCTGCCGGGTGCTGACTCGGTCCAGCCGCGGCCTGGGGCTTGGGTGAGCCCTCGGCAGGCGGGCCCGTAGGGGCGGCGAGATGGCTCCCGGAAGCGGTGCTGGCCCTCCCCCTCGCCCTCTGGCCAGGACCCGCAGGGTCGGCGACGAGCTTCCGCTGCGCCCGGGGTTGCGCCAGACACGGCAGCGTCGGCAGGTCTGGGAGATGGTCTGTCGGCTCGGGGGGCATTGCACGGCCGACGAGATCACCGCTGCCCTCCAGGCGGAGCGGCCAGGCGTGGCCCGGAGCACCGTCTACCGGGCTCTGGACGTCCTCTCCGCCTCGGGGGCGCTCCGAGCGGTGCGCCTGGGCGACGGGCCGATCCACTACGAGGTCGCCCAGGCCGATCACCCGCACGCGATCTGCCAGGTGTGTCAAGGGGTGCTCCACATCGAGCACGAGCTGATCGCCGATCTGGAGCGGCACCTGGAAGGGCTGCACCGCTTCCGTCCCCTGCGCACTGAGGTGGTGGTGGTGGGCATCTGCGACGACTGCGCGCGGGGTGGGGGCCGCCGGGCGACGCGGCGTCGGCGGATGCTGGAGCATGTCCACTACGGCTGACCTGAGGTCGGCGCCCTGGCCTCCCTCGCCAGACGGGCGCCGCTTGCCGACGATGCGCTGAGGCGGCTCGGGGGCCGAGCCCGCCGCGGGGCGCCCGGGGTGCCTCCGGCCACGAGGCCTGGCCCCCGGCCGGAGGCGTCTCGCCGGGGATCAGAGGTCCTCGAGGCTCACGCGGGCCGTGAAGACTCGCTGCGCCGGCCCCACCTGGACCAGCTCGCCGTTCGGCTCCTGACGGACGGCGAGCGAGCCCCCGGGCATCAGCACCTCGACCGCTGGGTCGGCCAGCCCCAGGTGGAAGAGCACCGCGGCCACGGCGCCGGCGCTGGTCCCCGAGGCGAGCGTGTAGCCGGCACCCCGCTCCCAGATCTCGATGCGCGCGTGCTGCCGGTCCAGGGTCTCGACCAGCTGGACGTTGGCTCGGTTGGGGAAGCGCCGATGGCGCTCCAGGTGCGGGCCGAGCTGTCGGCAGCGCTCCGGGGTCACCGGCTCGCCGAAGACCACGCAGTGGGGGTTGCCCAGGTCGACCGATCGGCAACGAACCCTCCCCACCGGCGTGCCCAGGTACAGCCAGCGGTCGGGATGGAGGCGTGGCCTCCCCAGGTTCAGCTCGGTCACGACCCGCCCCCCATCGCTCGACAGCACCCTCACCGGGTTGGCCCGGTCCTGGGTGTGCAGCTCGAAGCGATCGCCTGCGTCGTGCTCGAGGTGGGCGTGACATGCCGCGATCCGAAGCCCGTTGCCGCTCTTCTCTGCCTCCGAGCCGTCGGGGTTGAAGATCCGCAGGCGTCGGGTCCCAGGGTCGAAGGCCAGCAGCCCGTCTGCGCCCACGCCGCGGTGGCGGTCGCAGAGACGGGGAAGCAGGTCGATCACGCGGTCGAGATCAGCCGGTAGGTCCAGGACCAGGTAGTCGTTGCCCAACGCCTGGTACTTCGTCAAGGTGATGTCAGGAGCCACGGAGGATTCATACAATCGCATCGATGCAGGAGTCATTCTGCTGGCCTGCTCAGCGTCTGGTCCATCGGGCTGCCTGCTTCTGTAGGCGTTAACGCCGCCTGGGCGCCTGGTGGCGCTCCCTCGACTCCGGATCTCTGCCCTGGCGATGTGGCTTCACGCATCCACATCCGACCCTTGTCCCGCGTTGGAGGTTGATCATGTCCACGACCAACAGCTATGCGAATCCCGAGGCCCTGGTGAGCACGGAGTGGCTGGCTGCCCACCTCAACGAGCCTGGCTACCGCCTGATCGAGGTGGACGTCAACCCGGCCCTCTACGACAGTGGGCATATCCCGGGGGCCGTGGGATGGGACTGGAAGCGTGACCTCCAGGATCCAACCATCCGTGACCTGGCTTCGCGGGAGGCGTTGGCCCGCAAGCTGGGCGAGAGCGGCGTCGCCCCGGACACCACGGTTCTGCTGTACGGGGACAACAACAACTGGTTCGCAGCCTACGCCTACTGGGCGCTCAAGTATTACGGTCACGACCGGGTGAAGCTGGTCAACGGCGGCCGCGTGCGCTGGGAGATCGAGGGCCGGCCCTACACCACCGAGGTCCCCCAGATCCAGCCGGTCGAGTACCGATTCCCTGGGGAGCCGCGCGAGGAAATCCGCGCCTACCGGGACCAGGTGTTGGAGCGCATCGGACGAGCTGGCCTGGTGGACGTGCGTAGCCCGGCCGAGTTCTCGGGCGAGCTTCTGGCTCCGGAGAACCTGCCCCAGGAAGGGGCCCAGCGAGGGGGCCACATCCCGACCGCGGTCAACATCCCCTGGTCGCAAGCGGTCAGGGAGGACGGCACCTTCAAGGAGCCGGGGGAGCTGCGCGAGCTGTACGCCTCGAAGGGCATCTCCCCTGATCGTGAGGTCATCGCCTACTGCCGGATCGGGGAGCGCTCGGCCCACACCTGGTTCGTGCTTCGCGAGCTGCTCGGCTACGCCAACGTGCGCAACTACGACGGCTCCTGGACCGAGTGGGGCAGCTCCGTGCGGGTGCCGATCGAACGCTAGCCTCTGGTGCCGGGCGGTCGGCGACCGCCCGGCACCTCTGGTCGCGCTGAGCCCTCTGCCGGCTTCCTCGGCGGCACCTCGCTGCCCGGTGGCCTCAGGTGCCCAGCGAGCGTTGGAGCAGGGTGATGTCCATCCAGCGGTTGAACTTGTGGGCGGCGTTGCGAAGGGTGCCCACCACCTCGAACCCGAGGCGCTCGTGCAGCCGCAGGCCGGCCACGTTGTCGGCCGCGACCGAGGCCACGATCGTCCGATAGCCAGAGCTGTGGGCGGCCTCGATCAGGCGGGCCAGGAGCTCGCGGCCGACCCCGCGGCGCTGGTAGAGCGGGTCCACGTAGACGTGATCCTCCACCACCTGGTACCCCTGCTGCTTCCAGGGCATGAGCCGTGCCCACCCGACCACGTCGCCCTCCTCCACCGCGACCAGCGTGTAGGTGCCTCGCCGGGTGTGCTCGTCCCACCACTCGGTTGCCTCCTCGGCCGAGAGCGGCTCGGCATCGATGGTGGCGAACGTCTGGTTGATGGCCCAGTTGTAGATGCCCACGATGGCGGGCATGTCGGTGCGGGTGGCGGGCCGGACGGTGAAGGTCTGGCCGGGGCTCGTGATGCTCATGGACTCAACTCAAGCACCAAACGCCCCCAAACGGAAGATGGGGGCATGGGTATCAGCAGAGGCTGCCCTTCTCCCAAGGCCTGAGGCTCGCCTCAGACCTCCCCGAGGTCGATGGCCGTCCAGCCGCAGGTGGCGCACTCCCACCGCGGCTGGCCCTCGGCTCGGTAGCGCCACCATCCGCTCCGGCAGGCTGGGCACGACCCGGGCGGGCGGGTGGCGCCGGCCGGTGAGAGCTGCTGGTCAAGCCGGGTGATCAGCGCTCGCAGCTCGGCCAGGTGGTGACGTGCCACGGCGAGGACCGCCGGCTCCCGCCTTCCCTCCTCCTCTGCGCCCAGGCGTGCGCAGGCCGCGCGCAGCCGCTCCACGCAGCCCTGGAGCTCCTCGAGGTCACGTTGCAACCGGGAGGTGGCGGTGCCCATCGCCGGACATCACGTTACGCTCCCCCGCCGGGGACGACGAGGTCCTCTCCCCGGTCTCCGAGAGGTCACCGGGGGCGGGGGGCGGCCGGTGGCCCGGGCGCGGCGGCCGGATGGGCTGCCCGCAGGCGGTGACCAGCATCGTCGCCGCCCGGGTCTCGAAGAGGCGTTCCGCCTCGTCGTCGTAGAAGGTCAGGCAGGTGCTGCCCAGGCCGAGCGTGTGCATGGCCAGCCCTAGGCGGCCGGCCACGATCCCGGCCTCGAGGAGGACGGCCCGATACCCACGCTCGCCGAGGGCCTCGAGCAGCGCCTCCAGCCGCCGGCCGTGAAAGACGGTGTAGGCGGAGCCGCCACCGGCGTCCTGGGCGAGGCAGGCCTGGGCAGCGCGCTCGCGCAGGTCGCCGGCCCATAGGAGCATCGGGCCTTCGGACGACCAGCGGTAGGCTCCTGGGGTGAGGCCGGCCACCGCGTGCACGGCGAGGTGGTGCTCCAGAAGGGTACGGCCCGGGGCCACGAAGTCGCCCGGGATCGGTCGGGTGGCGACCGCCAGCGCCCAGGTCAGCGCCTCGGTGGGGACGGGGACGCGGGCGAAGCGGCGGGTCGATCCCCGGCGCAGGATGACCTCCTCGAGGGGGAGGTGGAGCGCCCTCGCAGGCCTGCCCACGTGCACGCTGGCGCTGAAGCTGGGCAGGGCCCGCGCCCGCTCCCGCCACCGCTCGACCTCGTCCAAGCGGTGGAGGTCGCCGGAGCGGTGCGTGGCCGTGACCAGCGGCTCGGCCACCGGCCGGCCCGGTGCCGGCTCGACGACCGGCCCGAGCGGTGGGAGCGGGCCGAGCGGTGCGGCGGCGTGGGCCCGAGGACGTCCCAGCGGCACCACCGCCAGCGGGTACTCCTCGAGCGTCCCTGGCTCGTCGAGGCCGAGCAACCTGGACAGGACGGCGTCGCAAAAGGCGGTCAGGACGTGTGCCGGCAACCCGGCCCCGTCGGCGAGCGCGAGCAGGTTGGCGAGGATGGTGCCGGCGTCCCAGAGCAGGTGCCGGTAGCCGCGGGCCCCGTATCTCCAGGTCGTGCGCCAGGGGATGCCGGTGAGCAGCAGGCTGGCGGGGACGCTCGCCAGCTCGGGCCCGGCCGCCGCCGCCAGGTGGCCGCGCTGGTCGCCGGCGCGGAGACGGCGGAGGACGAAGGCCTGGGGGTCGAAGTGGTAGGTGCCGGGCTCGAGCCCCCCGACCTCCGCGCAGACCGCGTACAGCTCGATCGGGTAGAGCGCCCCGGCGGAGGGGGCGGCGCGCATGGCGATGCCGGAGACCCAGCGGGTGATGCCGGCCGAGAAGAAGAGCAGCCGAGCGAGCGCCTCCAGGTCCAGCCTTGGCTCAGGGCCGTGACCGCCGCGGGAGAGCACGCTAGCAGCTGGCTCCTGGCTGGCGGGGAGTTCCCGGGGGAGCGGGACCGGCTCTGCCCCGAGGTAGCGCTTGAATGGCCGCGGGCGATCGGTCAGGTCGACCCGTCGCAGCGCCTTCCCAGCGACGGCGCGATCCTGCCTGGTGGCCTGGTGGTACCTGCTCGCCATCAACCCCGGCGTGCGGTCGCCCGCCACGCCCCCCAGGGTACCTGGCCGGGCTGGGAACGGCCCGGGGCTCAGCTCCTCGCTGCAGCGGCTGTGCGCGGAGGCCATACTCAGCCTCGCCGATGGTGGACTGGCTCCTCGTCGACGGCTCAAGCCTGATCTTCCGCGCTTTCTACGGGGTGCCCAAGAGCCTCCGCTCCCCTGATGGGCGCCTGGTCAACGCCGTCCACGGGTTTATCAGTCGCCTGGCCAGGCTGGTGGTGGAGCGACGCCCGGCTCGGCTGGCGATCGCGGCTGACGAGGAGTGGCGCCCGGCTTGGCGAGTGGAGCTGATCCCCTCGTACAAGGCGCATCGGACCGCCGAGCCCATCCCTCCCGAGCTGGAGTCGCAGATGCCGGCGATCGAGGCGCTGCTCGAGGCGATCGGGGTGGATCAGGTCGGCTGGCCAGAGGCGGAGGCGGAGGACGTCATCGCCACCTGGGTCGCCCGTGCTCTTGAGGCCTCGCCCACGCCTCGGATCGAGGTGGTGAGCGGCGACCGGGACCTCTTCGCCTTGGTACGGGACCCGTGGGTTCAGGTCCTCTACCTGTCCCCCGCTGGCCCGGTCTTGGTCGATGAGGCCGAGATCACCCGCCGCTACGGCATCCCTGGTCGGAGCTACGCCGACCTGGCCGTGCTGCGTGGCGACCCCTCGGATGGGCTGCCCGGGCTCCGGGGAGTCGGGGCCAAGGAGGCGGCGGAGCTGCTGCGTCGTCACGGCGGCCTGGAGGGGCTGTTGGCCAGCGGGCAGCTGAGCGAGGCGGAGCGTGACTACGTCGTGCGAGCCCGCCGCGTGGTGGCTCCGGTGCAGGACCTGCCGCTGCCGCTCCCGAGCGGGCGGAGAACGCGCTATCCCGTCGACCCTCATCGGCTGGAGCGCCTCTCGCGGGAGCATGGCCTGGAGGGGCCGGTGCGGCGGCTCCTCGGGGCGCTGTCCCAGATGGTGGAGGAAGGGCTCAGCTGAGGGGCGGCCCCTCGGGCGTGGCCGACGTCAACGGGGAGATGGTCGTGACCGGCTCGGCCTCCTCGTCTCCTGGCCAGGGCGGCGAGGTGTAGCACAGGAAGCGCAGGTCCTCATCCCCGGCCTGGAACTGGAAGGCCCAACCGGTGGGGATGATCAGGACCGAGCCGGGGCCGACCTGATCGACCCTGCCCTCCCCATCCGGCGGCTGACGCCAGACGCGGCCCCGGCCAGCGAGGAAGTACCAGATCTCCTCGACGGTCCGGTGGCGGACGGGCAGGCTGGTTTGCCCCGCGGGCAGGCGCACCTCCACCAGGCTTGCCCGACGGGCGTCGGTGACGAGGAGCGTGATCTCGGATCCGTCCGGAGCGATGGCATCGGGCACGAGGTCGAGTATGCCGGATGGGCGGCCGGTGACCGGGCCGGCCCCCGCCCCGTCGGCTGCCCCTGGCCGACGGCGCGGGGGCTCTTACAGAAGCCTGACCTGCTGCCGGCCCGTTCCTTGCAATGCTCTCCCATGGTGGAGGGCATGCGGAACCCACTGAAGGTCGTGATCGCAGGCTTGGGCGGCCTGGTGGTCGCTGTCGGTGTGGTCGTGATCACGCTCTCCGCCGTCGGCATCCACCTCAACGACTCGGCATCCACCCCCAGCGCCGTGCCCGCGCCGGCGCCGTCCAGCGTCCCCTCGCCCCCGCCGGCACAGTCGCGGCCGGCGGCCCGAGCGGTGGCCCAGGCTGTGCTCCAGGCCGAGGCGCAGGTGTTGGGCATGCCGCCCCGGCAGCTCACCCAGCAGCTCCGTCAGGGGACCACCTTGAGTCAGCTGGCGGCCCAGAAGGGCATCGACCAGGCCAGCTTCCAGGCCCAGCTGGTGCAGGACGTGAAGCCCATCCTTGACCAGGACGTGCAGAGCGGCGAGCTCACCGCCGCCCAGGAGCAGCAGGCGCTGCGACGGCTGAGCACGCAGATCCCCCGCTGGTCGCAAGCCACCCCGAGCCGGGCCACTCAGTGAGGCCGTGCCCCTCGGATCGTCTTCCCCCTTTCCCCTCGTTCTTGGCGGGAGGCCCTTCCCAGGGCCTCCCGCATCCTGGCCCGGCGCCATCGTGCCTCGGCGCTGCGTCGCCCCGAACCGGCTGACGGCGGGCATGGCGATCCCCCTGCGCGTCGACGGCCGTTCGAAGCGATACAGTGGCTTGGTGAGACACACCGCGGCCGGGAGGGTCGCGTGAGGCCGGAGCCGGCCCCGGCGCTGGCGCTGTCCGCCGAAGGAGGGAAAAATGGCCATGGCCCACCTCATCGCGCTCATCGGCACGCGCAAAGGCCTCTTCCTCGCCCGCCGGCCGAAGGGTGGGGGTCGCTGGGAGCTGGACCCCATCCGCTTCGCCAACCTGGAGGTCTATGCGGTCGGGATCGATGCCCGCGGCTCCACGCCCCGGCTCTTCGCCGCCCCCCGGAGCCTGCACTGGGGAGCCTCGTTGGTCCACTCGGACGACCTGGGCACGACCTGGGTCGAGCCTGAGCGGGCCCCGATCGCCTTCCCGGAGGCGACGGGCACCGCGCTCGTCCGCGTCTGGCAGATCCAGCCCGGTCCGGCCCATGCGCCCGGCCTGGTCTACGCGGGGGTCGAGCCTCACGCCCTCTTCCGCTCCGAGGATGGCGGCCTCAGCTTCTCGCTCGTGACGGGGCTGTTCGACCACCCGCACCGCGCTCGCTGGACGCCTGGGAACGGCGGCGCCTGCCTGCACACCATCCTGCCCGACCCAGCCGACGCCCAGCGGGTCACCGTGGCCATGTCCGCCGCCGGCGTCTACCGGACCAGCGACGGCGGCGAGACCTGGGAACCGGCCAACCGGGGCATCCAGGCGTACTGGATGCCGGAGGGCCAGCGCTACCCGGAGTTCGGGCAGTGCGTGCATCGCCTGGCCATGCATCCCTCACGACCCCGTCGGTTCTTCGCCCAGAACCACTTCGGCGTCTACCGCACGGACGACGGCGGCGACTCCTGGCGGCCGATCGAGTCGGGCTTACCGAGCACCTTCGGCTTCCCCGTGGTCGTCCACCCACACCGGCCGGACACGGTCTTCGCCTTCCCCCTTCGCGCCGACGGGGAGCGGTTCCCACCGGGGGGCCGCTGCTGCGTGTATCGCACCGACGACGCGGGGGGGAGCTGGCGGCCGCTCGGTGAGGGGCTGCCCCAAGGCTCCTACTACGCGGCGGTCCTCCGCGACGCCATGTGCGCCGACGACGGCGATCCGGCCGGGATCTACCTGGGCACCCGGCTCGGTGAGGTGTACACGAGCCGGGACGGCGGCGAGTCCTGGGAGCAGGTCGCCTCCAGGCTCCCGGACGTCCTGTCGGTGCGGGCGGTCGCGCTGACGTGAGCGCGACGCTCGTCCTCCCTGGCGTGCTGCGAGAGCACGTGGGGGGGCGCCGGGCGCTGCCGGTTCAGGGGTCGACCGTGCGCGAGGTGCTGGATCGGCTCGCCGTGGAGTGGCCCGCGCTCGAGCGTCGCCTGCGCGACGAGCAGGGCGGCTTGCGACCCCATGTCCTGCTCTTCGTGGGCGAACTCAACGTTCGCGATGCGCTCGGGCTGGACACCGCCGTGCCCGATGGGGCGGAGCTGTACGTGGCCCCAGCGGTGTCCGGTGGCTGAATCGGGTCCCTCCCTTCCTCTCCTCGCCTGCTCAGGAGGCCTTCCCACCGGACCGCAGGTGGCGGGTGAGGAGATGGGCCAGGGCGCGCAGGCTGCCCTGGATGCCGGAGGGCGCCGCCAGCACCACCCCAATCAGCACCAGCCCGTAAGCCGCCAGGGCGAGGTTGGAGCTGACGCTGCTGTTGAGGTGCAGGGAGCCGGAGGCCGAGGTCGCCCACTGGGGCACGTAGACGAGGAAGAGGGCTCCCCACCACGCCCCCAGCAGGCTGCCGGCGCCGCCCAAGACCATGCCGGCGAGGAGCCCGATGGAGAGGGCGGGGGTGAACTCGCCGGGGTTGACGATGGCCGTGCCCAAGCCGAGCAGCCCGCCGGAGAGGCCGGCGCAGGCCGCGCTCACGGTGAAGCACAGTACCTTGGTGCGGCCGACGTGGATGCCGGCGAGGGCGGCTGCCGCCTCGTCGTCGCGCACGCTGCGGAAGGCTCGGCCGACGTGGCTGCTCATGAGGTTGGCAAGGAGCACGAGGGTGGCCAGGGTGGCCAGCAGGCAGATCCATGCCAGCCAGCGCTGCGGGTCGACGCCATCAGGGGGCGTCGGCGGTGGCACTGAGATCCCCTCCTCGCCTCCGAACACCCAGGCGAACCGGACCGTGACCTGGGGGAGCCCCACCGCCAGGGCCAGGGTCAGCCCGGCGAGGTACGGACCCCGGAGCCGGGTGGCGGGCAACCCGACGATGAGCCCCAGCAGCCCGCTGGTGACCGCCGCCGCGGCCACCGCCAGCCCCAAGGGGGCCTGCTCGTCGACCAGGAGCATGGCCGTCGTGTAGGCGCCGACCGCCATGAAGGCCCCGTGGCCGAGAGAGATCTGGCCGTTGCTCCCCGTCAGCACCGTGAGCCCGGCGAGCGCCAGAGCGTAGACCGCCACCTGGGCGAGCTGGAAGTCGTCGTAGGGGCTGAGCGCGGAGGTGAGGAGCAGAAGGCCCACCGCCGCCGCCAGCCCCAACGACAGGTGACGGGCCATGGGTTGGCCCCACAGCCGCCGGAGGCACGCTCGCCATCGCGCCCTCGGGGCCGCGATCGGCTCTGGCGCGACCGCGGGCATCTCACACCCTCCGCACGGCCGTTCGGGAGAAGATCCCCTCGGGCCGAACGACGAGCACCGCCAGCAGGATGATCAGGGCCCCCACCGTCTGGAGGCTCGACCCTAGATAGCCGCCGACGTAGGAGAGGGCCAGGCCGGTGATCAGCCCGCCTACCAGCGCCCCCAGTGGGCTGTCCAGCCCCCCCATCACCGCGGAGACGAAGCCGAAGACCAGGACGGTGTCCATGTTGTTGGGGTAGAGGAGGACCTTGGGAGCAACCAGGACCCCGGCCAGGGAGCCGGCCAGGGCCGCCAGCGCCCACCCCAGGGTCAGGATGCGCCCGACCCGGACCCCGAGCAGGCGGGCCACCTCAGGGGCGAAGGCCGAGGCTCGCATGCGCAAGCCGAGGGCGGTGAGGCGGAAGAGGACCAAGATGCCGAGCATTAGCCCCAGCACCGTGAGCAGCGTGAACAGGTCGAAGCTGGAGAAGGCGACCTGGCGGTTCCCCAGGCGGAGCCCGACCTGGGAGAAGTTGGCTGGGAAGGAGCGGTCGCTGCCGCCCCAGACCGCCCCGGCCACGGCCTCGAGCAGGATCAGGAGTCCCAGGGTCACGATCACCCGGCTCAGATCGGATGCCCCCGCGAGCGGGCGGATCAGGAGCCGCTCCACGCCTGCCCCCAAGACGAACCCCAGACCCAGGGCGACCGCGAAGGCCGCCCAGTAGTCGACCCCGCGGTCGATCAGGGTCGCCGCCACATACGTGGTGAAGGTGGCCATCGCGCCCTGGGCGAAGTTGACGATCCGAGTGGCCCGCCAGATCAGCACCAGGCCCAAGGCCACGGCTGCGTAGATCAGGCCGTAGGTCACGCCGTTGAGGGTCAGGTCCAAGAGCCGTTCCATCTCCTCCCGGTCCCCTTCCGCAAGGTTCCGTTCACCGTCGGCCCGGCCTGGCCCCCTGTTGGGGAGGCGTGACCGGGGCTGGCCGCGCCGTCGCCGCCCTCCACCTCAGAACCCCAGGTAGTGGTGGCGAAGGGCGCTGTCCGCCGCCACCGCGGCTGCGGCCTCGGCCACCACCACTTGACCCAGGTTGAGCACGACCGCCCGGTCGGCGATGGAGAGGGCGCTGCGGGCGTTCTGCTCGACCAGGACCACGGTCAGCTCCCCGGCCCGGGTCAGCTCGCGCAGCAGGGCCATGAGCCGGGCCGCGACCAGGGGGGCTAGACCGAGCGACGGCTCGTCCAGCAGGAGCACCCGTGGTCGGGCCATCATCGCCCGTCCGATGGCGAGCATCTGTCGCTCCCCGCCCGAGAGCGTCGCCGCCGGTCGGCGCCGTCGCTCCATCAGGGCGGGGAAGCGCTCGTAGACCTCGCTCAGCGCCCGGCGGCGGTCGACCCGGTCCCGCCGCCAGAGCGCCCCGAGGCGGAGGTTCTCGTCGACCGTGAGTTCCTCGATGATCCCTCGTCCCTCGGGCACGTGGGCCACGCCGCGACGCGCGATCTCCTCCACCGGCAGCCGGGTCAGCTCCTCCCCATCCATGCGGACGCTGCCCGAGGCCGCCCGGGTCAGGCCGGTGATGGCTCGGAGCAACGTCGTCTTGCCGGCCCCGTTCGCCCCCAGCACCGCCACGATGCTTCCCCGCTCCACCCGGAAGGACACGTCGCGCAGCGCCTGCACGGGGCCGTAGAAGACCGAGAGCCCGCTAACCTCCAGCACCGTCGGCCTCCGACCCGGCGATCGCCTCGCCGAGGTACGCAGTGGTGACCTGGGGGTCGGCACGGATCACCTCAGGGGTGCCGCTTGCGATCACCCGGCCGAAGTCGAGCACCACCAGCCGGTCGCAGGTGGACATGACCAGGTCCATGTGGTGCTCGATCAGCAGCACCCCCATCCGTGATCGCAGGTCCAGCAACCGCGACCTCAGGTCCTCCATCTCGCGTTCGGAGAGGCCGCTGGCGGGCTCGTCGAGCAGCAGCAGGCTGGGCTCGGCCATGAGGGCCCGGCCCAGGGCGACGCGCTTCTGGATGGCGTAGGGGAGGACTCCCGGTGGTCGCTCGGCCGCCGACTCCAGCTGCAGCTCGGCCAGGAGCGCCCGTGCCCGCGCCCGGAGCCGGGCCTCCTCAGCCGAGGACCAGGGGAGGCCGAGCAAGGTCGACACGAGGTCGGCCCGCGCCGCCACCTGCCCCCCCACCATGACGTTCTCGAGCACGCTCAAGCTCGGCCACAGCCCCAGCCCCTGGAGGGTACGGGCGATGCCCAGCCGCGGCAGGTCATGGGGACGGTGCCGTCGCAGCGCTCGGCCCCGGTAGGTGATCGAGCCAGCCTGGGGACGGACGAAGCCGCAGATGGCGTTCAAGAGGGTCGTCTTGCCGGCGCCGTTGGGCCCGATCACCCCGACGATCTCTCCCGCCTCGACGGTCAGGGAGACGTCCTCCAAGGCGGTCACCCCTCCGAAGGTGACCGTCAGGTTGGAGACGGTCAATCGGGCATCGGGCCTCATCGCCGGGCGGCGCCGGTGGCCACCGACGTCGACGGGCCGCGCTCCCCACTCCAGGTCACGATCGTGCGGCCTTCCTCTCTCCCGTCCGTAGGGACAGCTCTTAGGATAGGCCAAGGTCGCAGGAAGAGGGGCCGGGCCTCGGGCCCACCTGCTCACCGGATCGACGCGATGGCCTCGGCGAGCAGCCCGCCTGGGCCGGGAGGGAGGTGATGGAGGCGAGCCAGGTCGCGGTAGTCCGCCTCCAGCTCCATGGCGGTCGTGACCAGGCCGATCAGCTCGGATGCTCCGCGCCCAACCATGTGCGCCCCCAGGATCTCGCCGTACTCCGCGTCCACGACCAGCTTGAGCCTGGCCGGGTCCTCGCCCGAGGTCGGGGTGTCGGGGTCGATGGCCGGCCCCCCGCGGCCGACCGCCACCGGTCTCCCGCGGGCGATCGCCTGCTCCTCGGTGAGGCCGACCGCGGCCAGCTCGGGGCGGGTGCTGACCGAGCGGGGGATCCGCTCCGGCCGGAACCTCGCCGTGCCGCCCAGGGCGCAGGTCGCGGCCACCATGCCCTGGGCGCGGGCCCGGCTCGAGAGCCAGGGGGGGCCGGTGAGGTCGCCGGCAGCGAAGACCTCGGGGGCCGAGGTGGCGCAGCGGGCGTCGATCATCACCTCACCGGCCGGGCCGGTGGCGACGCCCGCGACCTCCAGGTCGAGCCCGGAGCGGTTGGGGAGGCGGGCGTCGGCGAAGAGCAGGAGCTCGGGCTCGAGCTCCGCCTCGGCCTGCTCGAGGGCCCCTCGACCGAAGAGGAACCGGATCCCACGCCGCTCCAGGGCACGCTGGAGGGTCCTTGCCACCTCCCCATCTTCCTCAGGCAGGATGCGATCGCCCGCCGTCGCCACCGCCACCTTGGAGCCCAGGCGGTTGAGGAGGCTCGCCCATCCGAGCCCGAGGTGGGCCGCCCCGGCGATCAGGACCCGGGAGGGCAGCTCGTCCAAGGCCATGGCCTCCTCGCCGGTCGCGGCGCGGCGACCGGGCCGGGGCGTCCCGCGCCGCTGGGGGATGACGGGGCTGGCCCCGGTGGCGAGGACCACCGGCACCCGCTCGAAGACCAGGCCGGCGACCTCGACCCGGCCCGGCCCAACGAATCGCGCGCAGGCCACCACCACCTCGACGCCGGCCCGCTCGAGGGCGGCTCGGGTGAGCCGCGCGGCCATGGTCGTGGCCGCCGCCGCGGCGCTCCGCATTCGCCCCCAATCGACGATGAGGGACCCCGCCCGCACCCCCATCTGCCCTCCCTGGTCGAGCTCGTCCAGGAGGTCGGCGGCTCGCCGCAGCGTCGCGGTGGGGACGTCCCCCCGGTGGACGCAGGTCCCACCTGGCTCCGCTCGCTCGACCAGGGTCACCCCCGCCCCCAGGCGGGCGCCCGTGAGCGCGGCCGCGACTCCAGCCGGTCCTCCTCCGATCACCAGTAGCTCAGCCATCCCCGCTCCTGATCGTCACCTGGGGCCGGGATCCCGATCACGCCGGGGGGGTGACCCGTCTTCCCGAGGGCGCCGCCGCGCCGCCCGGGATGGGGTGCCCGAGGTAGGGCGGGGGCCAGACGGCCAAGCCCGGCCGGGCCCCCTCCCCGTCGGCCGAGAGGCGGTCGGCCGAGCTGGAGGGAGGACCGAGGGCCAGCGCGACCAGGACGCGGTCGAGGGGCTCGGGGGTCGAAGCCTCGACCCGATCAGCCCTGACCTGGGGCGGCGGGCAACCTCGCCCCACGATGCCTCCTTCCGCTCTCCAGCCGGGGCTCGACGCCGCCCTGCCCGACGGCCGTTGCGGGCCTCGACCTCCTCGCCTCACGTGCATGGGCCACGCCTACAGTGTCCCCCGAACGTCCGCACGCCGTGGCCGACGATCGGCGCGAGCCAGGCCGCGAGCGGCACTCGAAGGCTGGAGGGTACCTTCCCCTCATGAGGGCAGAAGACGTCGACCCCGAGTTCGAACGAGCAGCCCGGTCAGCGGTGGCGTGGGTGGCGCAGTACCTGGGCTCGGTGCGGGACCGCCGTGTCCTGTCCGAGGTCGCCCCGGGCGAGGTACGCGCCGCCCTCCCCGCCGCGCCCCCCGAGCTGGGCGAGCCGCTCGATCGCCTGCTGCAGGACTTCGAGCGCCTGGTCGTGCCCGGGATCACGCATTGGAACCATCCCCGGTTCTTCGCCTACTTCGCCACCACCGGCTCCGAGGCCGGCATCCTGGCCGAGCTGTTGATCGCCGCGCTCAACGTCAACGCCATGCTCTGGCGTGCTTCGCCAGCCGCCACCGAGCTGGAGGAGGTCGCCTGCGACTGGCTACGGCAAGCGGTCGGGCTGCCACGTCCCATCTTCGGGCACATCAACGACACCGCCTCGTCGAGCACCCTGTACGCGCTGGCGGCGGCACGTGAGGCGGTGGGCCTTGACGTCCGTCACCGAGGCCTGTCCGGGCTGCCGCCCCTCGTCCTCTACGCCTCCGAGGAGGCGCACTCGTCGGTGGAGAAGGCCGGGATCGTGCTGGGCGTGGGCCAGCGGGGAGTGGTCAGGGTGCCCACCGACGCCGAGCTGCGCATGGATGTGGGGGCCTTGGAGCGGGCCATCGCGGCCGACCGGGCGGCGGGGCGCCTGCCCTTCGCCGTCGTGGCCACGGTGGGGACCACCTCCACGACCGCGATCGACCCGGTCCCCGCCATCGCCGACCTCTGCCAGCGCGAGGGGCTGTGGCTCCACGTGGACGCGGCCTACGGCGGGGTCGCGGCCGTCGTCCCCGAGCTCCGCTGGGTGCTCGAGGGTTGCGAACGGGCCGACTCGTTGGTCATCAACCCCCACAAGTGGCTCTTCACCCCCATGGACTGCAGCGTCCTCTACTGTCGGCGCGAGGAGATGATGCGCCGGGCGTTCAGCCTGGTGCCGGACTACCTGACCGCGGCCGAGGGGGACGAGGTCCGCAACCTGATGGACTACGGCGTCGCCTTGGGACGGCGTTTCCGAGGGCTGAAGCTCTGGTTCGTGCTTCGTGCCTTCGGCCTTCAGGGCCTGCGGCAGCGGATCGCGGCCCACCTCGCCATGGCCCGGGAGCTCAAGGGCTGGGTCGAGGCCGACCCGGAGTTCGAGCTCCTGGCCCCCACGCCGTTCAGCACTGTGGTCTTCCGCCATCGGGCCGGCGACGATGCCAACCGCCGTATCGAGGAGACGGTGAACCGCTCCGGGCAGGCGTTCATCTCCCACACCACGGTCCGAGGCGTGCACG
The DNA here is from genome assembly GCA_035294145.1 of Candidatus Dormiibacterota bacterium. Lineage (GTDB taxonomy): Bacteria > Chloroflexota > Dormibacteria > Dormibacterales > Dormibacteraceae > CADDZO01. The sequence continues at coordinate 67,712 of DATGLL010000203.1, forward strand.
CGCTGCGGGTGGCCATCGGCAACCTGCGCACCACGCCGGACGACGTGCGGGCGACCTGGGAGCTGATCCGTCGGGCGGCCAGGGAGGTCGTCCCATGAGGGCGGCCGGCTGGACCCCTGTGCCCGTCCCGGACTCGAGGCCCCCGGCCACGGACGGGGATGAGGGCACGGGGCCCGGTCGTTGCCTCGACTGTCGCCACGGGCGCCGGGTCCAAGGGGCGCGCAGCACCTTCTGGCTCTGTCAGCGGTCGCGGACCGACCCGCGCTTCAGCCGTTACCCGCGGTTGCCGGTGCTGAGCTGCCCCGGCTATGAGGCCAGGGAGGGGCCGATCGCGGCTGATCGGGCGGGCCCCGCCTCGCCTCCGTAGCGCGATCCCCCGGAGGGGGCTCAGCTGCGCAGACGGGGGTCGAGGACGTCGCGCAGGCCGTCGCCGACCAGGTTGAAGGCCAGGACGGCGAAAAAGATGCAGAGGCCCGGGAAGGTGATCAGGTTGGCGTCCCGGAAGATGTAGTTGTGCCCCTCCCCCAGCAGCTCGCCCCACTCCGGCGTCGGCGGCTGCACCCCGAGGCCGAAGAAGCCGAGGCCGGCGGCGACCAGGATGGCCAGGCCCATCTGCAGGGTGGCGAGCACGATCACGGGGGCAAGCACGTTCGGGACCAGATGGCGAAGCAGGATGCGTGGGGAGGAGACGCCCAGCGCCCTGGCCGCCTCGACGTAGGGGAGCTGGCGCACCTTCAGCGCCTCGCTGCGGACCAGCCGGATGAAGTTCGGGATCGAGCTCACGCCCACGGCGATGACCACGTTCTTCAGGCCCGGCCCCAGGGCGGCGACCAGGGCCAGAGCGAGCACGATGTTGGGGAAGGCCAGCAGGATGTCGGTCAGGCGCTGGATCAGGAGGTCGATCCAGCCCCCGAAGTAGCCTGAGGCGGCGCCGAGGGGCACGCCCACACCCCCCCCGATCACCACCGCCATCAGGCCGAGGCTGAGCGTGTAGCGGGAGCCGTAGATGAGGTCCAAGAGCTCGTCCCGACCGTAGTTGTCGGTGCCCAGGAGGTGCTGGGGGGAAGGGGGCAGGAGCACGTTGCTCAGGTCCTGGTGGGCGGGGTTGTACTGGTTGAACACCAGCGGCCCGAGCAGGGCGGTCACGGCGTAGATGGCGAGCACGACCAGGCCGGCGACTGCGCTGCGGTGGCGCAGCAGCTGCCGCCAGGCCGTCTCGTGGGCCGCCTGGAGGTCCTCCTCGGCCTCGGTTGCCAGCTCAGTCGTATCGAATGCGCGGATCGACATAGGCGTAGAGGAGGTCGGTCAGGAGGTTGATCACGATGTAGGTCACGGCGAAGAGCAGGACCAGGCCCTGCACCATCGGGTAGTCCCGGAAGAAGATCGAGTCCAGGAGCAGGCGTCCCACGCCGGGCCAGCTGAAGACGCTCTCGGTCAACACCGCGCCCCCGAGCAGGGACCCGAACTGGAGCCCGATCGTGGTGATGATGGGGAGGAGCGCGTTGCGCAGGGCGTGCTTGAACACCACCAGCCGGAAGGGGGCGCCCTTGGCCCGGGCGGTGCGGATGTAGTCCTGGTTTAGCACCTCCAGCATCGAGCCGCGGGTGATGCGCGCGATCAGGCCCACCGAGAACACCGCCAACGTGAAGGCGGGCAGGATGATGCTGCTCGGGCTGTCCGCACCCGCTGCCGGCAGCCAGTGGAGCTGGATGGCGAAGATCACAATCAGCATCAGGCCCAGCCAGTAGACCGGCATGGAGATGCCGAACACCGAGAGGGCGGAGATGGCCAGGTCCAGGGGGGTGTTCCGTCGGATGGCCGCGCCCACGCCCGCCAATACCCCCACCACCACGGCGATCGCGATCGCGGTCACGGCCAGGGCGACGGTGTAGGGGATGCGGCTGGCGATCTCGGCGGCGACCGGGGAGCCGAAGTGGGCCGAGGTCCCGAGGTTGAGGTGGAGGAGCTGGCCCATGAAGTCGAGGTACTGCACGTAGAGGGGCTGGTCTAGGCCGAGCTGGTGACGGACGTGCTCGACCTGCTCCGGCGTCGCCAGCACCCCGGCGATCACGCGGGCCGGGTCGCCGGGGAGCAGGCGCGCCATGATGAAGACGCCCGTCGCCACCCCCCACAGGGTGGGGATGGCGATCAGGAGCCGGCGCACGACGTAGGTCAGCACGCCGGCTCCTCCTCAGCTTGGGCCCCGGGGCACCACCTCGCTAGGCCGGCTGCGCGTAGGTGGTGTCAAAGGACTCGTTCGGGACGTAGCTGACCCCCTTGACCTTGGCCGAGTACACGATCGGGAACCGCTGCACCCAAAGGAAGATCCAGGGGGCGTCGTTCCAGACGATCTTCTCGGCCTGGCAGTAGTCCTGAGCCCTGGCTTGGCGGTTGGTCTCGGTGGCTGCTTTCTGGAGCAGCGCGTTCACCTCCGGGTTGTTGTAGTAGGAGGTGTTGAGCCCCTTCTTGGGGATGGAGGATCCGTCGAAGATCGTCATCTGCTGGCTGGCGTCCAGGTACCCGGGCGCCCACCCCAGCAGGTGGGCGTCCACCGACGCCTGATCCGGCGGCACGTTGATGGTGGCCAGGTAGGTGGGCCAGTCCATGGTGTGGGGCCCATCCACCTTGATGCCCACGTTGCGCAGGTCGTTGGCGATGTCTTGAGCAGCCTGGAAGTCCTGGGTGTAGCGGCCTGTGGGCGAGATCAGCTTCAAGGTCATGCCGGCAGCGCCGGCCTGCTGCAGCATCTGCTTGGCCTTGCTCGGGTCGTACTGGTAGGCAGGCTGCTGGCAGTACCCGAAGAGGCTGGGCGCCATGGGGGCGGTCATCGGGTCGGCCGCACCGAAGAGCGTGCTCTTGATGATCGCGTTCTTGTTGACGGCGTAGTTCAGGGCTTGACGGACCTCGGGCTTCTGCAGCAGCGGCTGCTGCTTGTCGGTCGTGTTCAGGGCGATGAAGATCGTGCGATCATCCGGCGCTAGGAGCACCTTCACGGCGGGGTTGCTCTTGAGGGAGGGGATGTCGGCCGCGGGCGGGCTCAAGATGACCTGGGCCTGCCCGGAGAGCACCAGGGCCTCCCGGCCAGCCGCCTCCGGCACCACCTTGAACACCTGCTCCCGGTAGGCGGGCTTCGGCCCCCAGTACTGCTCGTTGCGCGTCAGCGTCACGTGGTCGCCCTTGACCCGCTCGCTGTAAAGGTAAGGGCCGGTGCCCACGGGCTGCTCCTGGTCCTGGTAGCCAGGCGTCCCCTTCTCGATGGTCCTCGGGGCCAGGAACCCGAAGGTCACCTCGCTGAGCAGGCCGAGGAAGAGGTCGGAGGCCAGAGGCTGGTTGAGCGTGAACCGGACGTGACTGGCGTCCACCGGCTCCACGCTCTTCACCGCCTTGGGCATGATGCCACAGAGCGGGCAGGTGTTCGAGGGATCGAGCACCCGGTTCATGTTGGCCTGCACGGCCTGGGCGTCGAAGGGCTCGCCGTCGCTGAACTTCACCCCCTGACGCAGGGTGAAGGTCCAGGTGAGACCGTCCGAGCTCTCCTCCCACTTGGTGGCCAGCAAGGGCTCGATCTTGCCTTGCTGGTTCACCTGGACCAAGGTCTGGACCACCATCTGGACGATGTTCTGGACGGTGGTGGTGGTCTGCCGCATCGGGTCCAGCGTGTCGGGGTCGATGCCGATCGCCACCGTCAGGGTCTGCCCCTGCTTGGGCGCGGCGCTGGTGGAGGCCGGGGTGGCCTGCCCGCAGGCTGCGAGCAGCAGCCCGGCCGTGGCGAGGCACGTGAGCAACTTTCTCTTCATCCGTCTCCAATTCCCCCTCGAGTCGTGCGATGTGAGCCCAGCGCGAGTGTAAGCGATCCCACCTCGGATGCACCTCCGCTCGTCAGATCACGTGGCCGGACGGGCCATGCTGGTATTCTATTAGTCCAGCAGACCACTGATCCATAGCTCATCCGACGCGTTGACGGACAAAACCGAGATCTTCGACCCTGCCCGTTTCGATCGTCTGGCCGTTCCCCCGGCCTGGCAGATCGTGGCCGACAGCCTGCGCCGCAAGATCGCGCTGGGGCTCTACCGCCCGGGGGATCTCCTGCCTTCGGAGCGCCAGCTGGCCGAGGGGATGGGAGTCTCCCGGATCACCGTTCGGGAGGCCCTGCGGGTCCTCCAGGGGGAGCGGTTGATCGAGGTCCGCCGCAGCAACGCCGGCGGAGCTCAGGTCTGCGCACCCCGGAGCCGACCGGCGGACGAGGTCCGCGGGGAGCTGAGGCGGGAGCGGGAGCGCTTCCTGCAGATCATCGACTGCCGGATCGCGAACGAGGGGCTGGCCGCGCGCCTGGCCGCCGTGCACCGGACCGAGGCGCACCTGGAGGCGCTGGCCGCAACCATCCCTGCCATGGCCGAGGCATCGACCCGGTTGGAGACGCTGGCCGGGGACGCTGGCCTGGAGGGGAGCGCCGAGCAGGCCGCGGTCGAGTTCCGGCGTCAGGACTCGATCTTCCACCTCACCATCGCCAGCATCCCCGCCAACCCCTACCTGTTCCGGACCGTGGAGTGGCTGCGGGCGGAGTTCTTCACCCCGCTCGACCTCCTCTACCGAAGCCGCAACCGGCAGGACTCGGTGGGGGAGCATGCCGCCATCCTGGCCGCGATCCGCGCTCGTGACCCGAGCGCGGCCGCCGAGGCCATGCAGCGACACCTCGGGTCGACCCGGCAGGCGATGGACCGACTCCTGGAGGTGGGCTGAGAGACCTCGTGGCGAGGAGGGAGGCATGACCCGGGGCCGCATGCCGGAGGTCCTGATCCTGGAGGACGACCCAGGCCAACGCGCCGCCCTGGTCGGGACGATGCGTGGCCTCTTCCTCACGCCGATCGACGCCGGCACGCCCGACGAGGCGCTGATGGAGCTGGGGCGGCGCCGGCCGACGCTGGCCCTGATCGACCTGGACATGTCCCTGGCCGCGGGGGCCCGTCGCGGCGTCGAGGAGGTGCTCGCCGCCCTCTATCAGGCACGAGGGGGGTGCGCCACCCTGGTCTACTCGGTGTGGGCCGACGACGTCCGGGAGCGGAAGCGGGTGGAGCAGATCCACCCGCTCGCCACCTTCCTCTCCAAGCGAGACGGCCTAGGGGCGCTGCAGGAGCGGGTGCGGCGGATGATGGGGGTCCGCTTCGGCGACCTGGCGCTCCGGCGTGGGGTGGTGTTCCACGAGCCCAGTCAGCGCGCATTTGGACATCGGGTGGCCGTCTCGCTCCTGGTCGGCGTGGCCAATGGTCACGAGGTCGTGGTCGACGAGGTCGAGGCCAGGGCGGTGCGACGCCTGGGCACCTGGCTGACAGCGGTCGGCTCCTGCGTCCGGGTCGTCGACCACGGCCGTCGTTGCTACGGACTCTGCCTGGCTGGCGGGCTCAGCGCCTCCCGGATCGCTTGATCTCGGCCTCCCGGACGAGGCCGGCTGACGCCCCGGGGCTGGCGCCCCGGGGCGTCGAAGTTCCCTTCCCCGACTACGCCGCCTGCTGCTGAGGGACGGAGATGGCCGGGAGCACGAGCCTCTCTCCGATGTGGAGCCCTGTGCCGGTGAGGTGGTTGTAGGCAACGATCTGGCGCACGCCGATGTCGGCGTACTGTGCCCCGTACTCGCGGACGGCGATGTCCCGGAGCGTGTCCCCGGGCTTGACCACGTAGATGGGAGGTGCCCCGATCATGCTCTGGAGGTCGTCCGGGAGCGTCGAGGTGGTGGCCGGCAGCTGGCCGCCGGCCGTGGTGTAGACCAGACCGCGAGCGTTCCGCACCAGCGTCGATGCCGGGCCGAGGCCGACGTCGAGGACGGTGTTCACGCTGACCAGCGTGGGCATGGTGAGACCCTGGGGCAGGCCACTTGTGCCCCTGGTGAGGAGGAACCAGACGGCGTTACCGGCGATGATCAGCAGGGTGGGCGCGCCGGTGGAGGCGGAGCCGACCCCGACCAGCTGGAGGAGGTTGAAGTTCAGCCCCTTTCCCTGGATCACCGCCTTGTTGAAGAGGTTGTAGGTGTTGGCGAGGATCTCGGTCTGGCCGATCCTGAGCAGCGAGGCCTTGAGGAACTGCCCCCAGGGCAGGTCGGCGAGGGAGGTGACGGGGACCTCCGGCAGCGCTGCCCACTGACCCAGCGGCGTTCTCGGGATGATCATGCCGGGGAGGGTCGAGAGCCCGGAGAGGAGGAGGATCTGGGTCCGGTCGTACGGGCTCCAGCCCTCGGTGGGGTCTCCGAGCATGATCCCGCGTTCCACCAGCCGGCTGCCCCAGGTGATGGCGAAGTTGATGGCGAAGTTCTTGGCCAGGTCGAAGACGAGGTCCTTGACCAGGTTGGAGCGGAGGAAGGTGAGGACGGTCTTGAGGGTGTTGATCAGGTTCCAGGCCTCGTCCACCTCCGCCGCGTCCACGATCGCGCCCCCGCCGTCGGTGACCAGGTCCACGCCCGGGATCCAGCTGGTGGCGACCATCACCGCGGTGCAGGCGGCGAGCGTGATCAGGCAGGTGTGGAAGTTGTCGTTGAAGTTGTCGACCTGGGAGGCGAAGGCGTCGAGCTGATCGGCGACCTGACCGAACTTGGGGGCCAGGTCCTCCATCTGCTTTCGGGTCTGCCCCCAGACCTGCTGGAAGTTCTCCCCCGCCTGGTCGTTCCAGTTGCCGTCGCGGCCACCGGCGAGGCGGCCGGCGACGCTGGCCTGGAGGTCGTCGGCGAGGGCGCGCAGCTCGGCCTCCATCCGCCGCCACTGATCGGCGTGGTGGCGGAGCACGGAGGCGTTGCCGGCGATGTCGTAGCAGTTCCAGAGGCCTTCCACTAGGTTCAGAAGCTCGTCCAGGGAGCCCGCCATGGTTCACTTGACCCCGTCCGCCCCGTCGTAGAGGTCGGCCGACGTCTTCAGGGCGTCGGCGATCTGGCCCAGCCAGGTGGTAAGGTCGTTGAGGCTCTGGACGGCCTGGCCCTGGACGTGGACGTACTGGTCGTTCACCCGTCGCGTCTCGTCCAGTGGCAGCTTGCCGAACTCACCGTCCTGATGGGGCGTGCTGGAGATGAAGCTGCGCTTGTGAGGGTCGAAGGCGGCGAGCCGGCTCTTGAAGTAGGAGCTGACCGCGCGCAGGGCGTCGGGATCGACGTAGATGTCGTAGCCCCCGGGACCGCCGCCCTTCTTGAGCAGCTTTTTGGTCTTGCTCACCGAACCCTCGCTCCAGTCTCAGCTCCAGGCCTTCCTGATCGTCTGTTCGGTGGCCTGGTACGTCTGCTTCGTCGTGTCGAGTTTGGTACTCAGTTTCCCCAGCTGCTCTATAGACTGATCGATGGCCGAGCGGAGGCGCTTCTGTTGGGAGTGATAGGCAGCCTGGGCCTCGCCACTCCAGGTCTGCAGTAGCTGCTGGACGTGGGCATCCAGATCGGCAGAGTGTGCGTTAAGCTGCTTCAAGCACTGGTTGAAGGTGTCGACGGCCTGGCTCATGGACGAGAACTGAACTTTGAGCACACCCATCTCCTTGTACCTCCTCTAGTGGCTGTTCCAGCTCGACGGCGCTCAGGCCTCGTCCGACTGCAGGTAGAGCTGATAGCTCCTCTGTAGCTGCGAGCCGATGTTGTCAAGAGCCTGCAGTATCTGCCGGTGGTCCTGTTGCCAGGTGGCGTAGAGCTGCCGGAATTCGGTGGCCTTCTTCCCCTGCCATGTGCTGTGCAGGTACTCGGCGGCTTCGTTGGCCTTGCTCGCATTTTGCTTCATCTGTGGCACCAGAGCCAGCGCGTACTCGGCGGTCTTGAGCAACTGGTTGAAGTCGACCTCGAAGCCACCACCAACGCCTGCCATGTGTCGATCCTCCTTGCTGAAGGTTGGTAACCGATCGCTTGTATTGAGCATGGAGCTGACCTTGGAGGGTGACAAGACCAGGAGGCGGACAATGCCTCCAGACGGCTCATGACAGACGATGGCCGAGATCGGCGGCGAGCTGGAAGAGCCCGAGGACGGCCAGCACCAGCGGGACCAGGGTGAGATCGATGGCCAGCTCCACCCGGCCGAGGTAGGTCCGCCAGCGTGGCGACTCCAGGTTCAGCTGAGGCAGGGTCAAGGCCAGGCCAGCCCAGGCCAGCCCCATGGCTGTGAGCAGCGCCGAGGGGGGGAGGCCACGGCCGGCGGCCTGCTCCATCAGCGTCCGGGTGAGCAGGGACGTCCCGAGCAAGAAGGTCAGGGCGGGCGGGAGCACCTCGGCGGTGAAACGGTAGCGCCGGGCGCGCAGCCCAGCCGCGGCCGTGAGCGCCGCCCCGAGCGCCAGGGTGAGCGTCTCCCCCTCGAGGACGAGCGCCCCGATCGCGATGGCGACGCCCAGCCAGGTCGCGGCCAGCATCCAGGCCAGCAGTCGATGGGCGTGGTCGACGCGCTCCCGCACCCAGGACACCGAGGTGGCCGTGTCCACGGTGGCCTCGGGCAGGCCGGAGAGCAGAGCCGCCAGCCGAGGCGCATGGTCGCCCGCCGCCAGCCAGAGCACCGAGAGCACGGCCGCCGCCCCGGTGGGGGTGGCGGCCGGTGCCGCCGCTAGCCCGAGGGCGGCGGCCAGGAGCGCCGGGGCCAGCAGCAGCACCCCTGCCCAGACCGGCCCGGCGGCGATGGGCGAGGCGCGCTGGGCCACCACCAACCCGGCTAGGGCCCCTGCCAGGGCCCCCGCGAAGGGAGGGTGGAGCCCGCCCAGCGTGGCCAGGGCGGCGCCGGCCACCGCCCAGGAGGGGACGGCCGCCAGGGCGAGCGCGGCGGCGGCGAGCAGCTCTCCCCTCGATCGGGCCAGGGCCGCGGCCATGGCCTGGGCTACGATCGTGGCTCCAGCCCAGAGGACCTGGTTAGGGCCAGCCAGGGCCGCGGCGGCGGCGCCGAGCGCCCAGGCGACGGCCGCTCCCAGCAGCAGGTGGCGCCGGGCCTCAGGGGTCCAGCGGCCAGGCCTCGCCTCGACCGCGATCGCCACCGACCCCGGGAGGTCCTCCACCACCGGCGGCGACGGGGGCTCGGCCAGCTCGCGGAGGAAGAGCATGGCCCCCTCCAGGACCCCCTGCTCGGCCAGGCTGCGCTCCTCCTCCAGGCGCGCTCCCCCCAGCCGAAGCAGCGTCCAGCGCCGTGCCTCGGCCTCGGCTGGCGGGCCGACCAGCCGGTCGACCAGCTCGGGCAGCAGCTCCGCCACCGGCACCTCGGCTGGCAGCCAGAAGTCGGCCCGCCGAGCGGGGCCCACCACCGTGACCGTGCAGAAGCCCTCGGTCATCCCCTCACCTCTCGATGCCTGGACGCCATAGTGGCACCATGGCGGAGAGCACCCTTCCTGATCCGACCGACCTGGCTCGCCTCCTCGGCGAGCTGCGCGAGCGCCTCCGGCAGGGGCCGGCCTCCCCAGGCCAGCCGGGGATCCCGGTCCCCCCCTCGCCGACGACCGAGCCGCCGGACGAGCAGCCTGGGGAGACGGGGCTCGAGGAGCGCCGGCTCGATGACGACGAGGCGTTGGAGCTGGAGGCCGCGAGCCGACGTCGCCTGGTGGAGGCGCTGCTGCATGGCTCGGCCAGACCACGCCCGAAGGGCCACGGGCTCTGGTGGGGGGTGGCCCTGGCAGCCGGGCTCGCGCTCGGGATCGGCTTGGCCAGCATGGTTGGATCGACGCTGGCCAAGGGAGGTCCTGGCCACCGCACCTCGACCGTCGTCGTCCAGGGGTTGAGCGGGGATGCCCATGGCTACGAGGGTGACCAGGCCACCTGAACCAGCCGGGCCTGGTTGCGGACGACCTGGAGCGCTCGTCCGACCGGGAGCGGCCCCGGCCGGTGGTCGCCCAGCAGCGGGCCCTCTTGGGGGTCGCCGCTCAGGAGCAGCCCCTGGGTGTTGAGGTCCTTGAGCCCCATCATCAGCGGCTCGAAGAGGGCCCGTGAGGCGCCTCCGGCCCGTCGAGCCAGGATCACGTGCAGGCCGACGTCGCGGGCCTGGGCCAGGTGCTCCACCAGGGGTAGCAGCGGGTTCTCCGCCCCGGCCGTGACCAGCTCGTAGTCGTCCGCCACCACGTAGATCTCAGGGCCGCTCCACCAGCTGCGTTGGCGCAGCTCCTCGACCGTGAGGTCGGCGGGGGGGAGCCGGGTGGCGAGCAGCTCCATCAGCGCCCGTACCTGCTCGGCGGCGGCGGCGGCATTGCCGGCGTAGCCGACCAGGTGGGGCGGGGGGACCGTCCCCAGCAGCGTCCGCCGGTAGTCCACGAGGAGCACCCGGGCACGCGAGGGCGGCTGGCGAGCCACGAGGCCGAGCAGGAAGGTCCGCAGCAGGGTGGTCTTGCCCGTCTCGCCGTCCCCGAAGACGAGGCAGTGGGGGTCACCTCCGGTGAGGTCGAGGTAGGCCGGCCCCAGGTCGTGCTCGGAGATGCCGATCGGGACACCGCGCCCTTGGTCCGAGCCGGGCCCGGGGAGGTCGGTGAAGAGGACCCTCTCGGGCAGGACCCGGATCGGGGGCGCGGCCGGGCCCCGCCAGGCGGCGGCCGCCCGGGCCACCAGCTTCTCCAACGCCGCCTGCAGATCGGCCGTCTCCAGGCTCCCGTCGAGGCGCGGGAGCGCCACCTGGAAGTGCAGCCCCTCCATGGTGATGCCACGCCCTGGCGCCCCCGCCGGCACGTTCTCCGCCGCCCGGCGGCTGATGGCTGACTCCGAGGGGTCGTTGAGCCGGAGCTCGAGCCGGGCCCCGATCGCCTCCAGCAGCGCCGGGCGAACGTCCATCCAGTGACCAGCGGTCAGCACCAGGTGCACGCCGTAGCCGAGGCCACGGAGGGCGATGGCGCGGACCGCGTCCTCGAGCTCCTCGAACTCCTGACGGAAGGACGCCCAGCCGTCGATGCAGAGGAAGACGTCGGCCAGCCCCTCGGGCACGGCCCCCGTCGCCCGCAGGCCGCGCATGGCCTCGGCCGAGTCGACCCCCAGGCGTCGGAAGAGCGCCTCGCGCTCCTCGAGCAGGGCCGCGAGCTGGCGCACGGTGCGGCGGACCCGCTCCGGCTCGTGCCGGCCGCTCACCCCGCCCACGTGGGGTAGCCCCTCCAGGACGGCCAGGGTGCCCCCGCCCAGGTCGACGCCGTAGAGCTGCACCTCGGCGGGGGTGTGGCTCAAGGCCAGGGCCAGGGCCAGCGTCCTCAAGAGGGTGCTCTTGCCGGTCTGCGGGGCGCCGACCACGGCCAGATGGCCGCCCGGGCCGGACAGGTCGAGGGTCAGGAGATCCCGGCGCTGGTCGGCGGGACGGTCGAGGAGCCCGATCGGGATCGTCAGCCGTCCCATCCCTGGCCAGCCCACCGCCGTCAGGCCTCGTCCCTCGACCTCGCCCACCGGGCCGAGCAGCTCCCCTAGCCCGACCCTCGGCTCCAGGGGTGGGAGCCACACCTGGTGCACGGGCGGGGCGGCGCCGCGGAGGCGCTCGACCGCGACCTCGAGGACCGTGGCCCGATGGCCACCGGGCGCCTCACGCACGGCCGGCGGGCCTGGGCCATCGGCCTCTGAGGCGCCGCCGGCCACCTCCAGGGTGTGCTGGCGCAGGCCTCGGCCCGGCCTGGCCTGAGAGGGCGCGTAGGGCTGGGAGACGTGCGCGGCGCGGAACCGCTTGTAGGTGGTGGTGCCCACCTTGAAGTACCCAGAGCCGGGCACCCGGGGCAGCCGGTAGGCGTCGGTGGTGTCGATCACGGCCCGGCTCTCGGCGGGGCTGAAGGTGCGCAGGGCGATGCGGTAGCTGATGTGGCCCTCAAGCCCCCGGAGCCGTCCCTCCTCCAGCTGCTGGGAGGCGAGGAGTAGGTGCATGCCCAGGCTCCGCCCTAGGCGGCCTATGGCGACGAAGAGGTCGATGAAATCGGGCTTGGCGGTGAGCAGCTCGGCGAACTCGTCGACGATGACCAGGAGGTAGGGGAGCGGCTCCAGCTCGGCGCCGGCCGACCGGCGCTGGTGGTACTCCCGAAGCGAGGCGAGGCTGCCGGCCCTCCTCAGCAGCTCCTGGCGGCGGCGTTGCTCGCCGAAGAGGGCCTCTCGCATCCGGTCGACCATGGTCAGGTCGTCGGCCAGGTTGGTGATCAGGCCGGCGACGTGGGGCAGCTCGGCGAGGCCGGCGAAGGCGGCCCCACCCTTGAAGTCCACCAGCACGAAGGCCAGCACCTCCGGTGGGTGGGTGAGGGCGAGGCTGGTCACCAGGGTCCGGAGCAGCTCGCTCTTGCCCGAGCCGGTGGCGCCGACCACGACCCCGTGGGGGCCGTCGCCGCCCAGCGCCGCCTCCTTGAGGTCGAGGAAGAGCGGGTCGCCGCTGGCCTCGACCCCGATCGGGACCCGGAGCAGGCCGTGGGGCGGCCGCGGTGGCCAGGGACTCTCCAGCCCCTCCAGGTTCTCGAGGCCGAGGAGGGGCAGGAGGTCCAGCTCGTCGGCGAGCGCCCGGCGGCGGGACTCGGGCGAGGGTCGCAGCGGCGCCAGGATGCGGGCGAGCGCCTCGCACGTCCGCGGCCCCAGCTGGTCGGCCAGGGCTGGCCCCGCCTCTGCCTCATCGGGCTGGAGGCGGAGCGAGCCGTCGGCGCCGACCCAGAGCCGGGCGTCGACGTGGGCCGGCTCGTCCTCTCGGGCCTCGACCAGCACGAGCAGCGTGATCCCCTCCGCCTCGGGCCGCCGGAGCAGCTCGACCAACCTCCGGCCGGGGACCATCCCGTCGACCACGACCAAAAGCCGAGGCCGGGCCGAGGAGGGCGTGCCCTCGGCGCTCCGGAGACCCTGGTCGCCTTCTCGCACTCGGCGCAGGGCCTCCACCTCGGCCGTGACCAAGGCCTCCAGGCCGTCCAGGTCCCTGGCCACGCTCGGAGGTGGCTCGGCGTCCCCGGGGGCGCCAGGGCGCAGGTGGGGCAGCCACTTGCACCACTCCCACTGCGGCAGCCGGTCGGCGAGCACGGCCAGCCCGAGGCGGAGCTCGTCAGGGGCGTGGAAGGTGGCCGCTTGGCAGAGGAGGGCTCGGGCCAGGGCTCGGGTCCGGTCCGTCGGGCCGATCGCGGTCGCGATCCGGACTCGATGGAGGTCAAGGGTCACCGGCAGCCTGGGCAGCGAGCGGTGGGCGGTGACCAGCCTCCGTGCCGCGGCCGTCGCCACCGGCTCTGTCTCCGTCCTTGGCCCAGGGCTCTTGAGGGCCAGGTGCACCGCGAGCGGGCGCTGGCCCAGCCCCACGCGGAGCTGCAGGAAATCGTCATCGCCGGGGCGCCGTTCCCAGACCCGGGTCTCGAGCCGGGCCAGGGACCACAACGCCGTTGGATCAGGGTGCCGCCAGCGCAAGGCCGTCTCCTGCCGGCGCGCTGCCTCCTGAACCCGCTCTCGGGCCCGAGCTAGGTAGTCGAGGTAGCGGTCGCGCTCCGCCTGGGCTTGTCGGCGCTGGTTGGCGCGCTGGATCGCGCCCATGCCCAGGCCGGCGGCCACGCTGCTCAAGGCGAAGAGCAGGCCGCTGGCGATCGTGAGCGGCTGGGGGTTCATGGCCACGAAGAGGAGCGAGCCGAGGCTACCAACCAGAGGGAGGAGGTACTGGACCCAGGCCACCACACCGTCTGCCTCCTGGGCAGGAGCGGCAGGGAGCTCGATCGACTCCTCGCCCTCCGGGATCGGCGGCGGCGGGATACGCGCCGGCCGGCGCACCACCACATGGCTCATGCCCGGCAGGCTGCCCGAGCCCAAGGGCCCGGGCAAGCCCAGCGCGCGGACAAAGCTCGATCTCCGTCCCGGCTTCCCCGGGGCCGGTGGGGGATGGGACGGGCCCCGGGCCAGGTGGCGGACAAACGGCCTCCGCCACGCCCCGGCGCCGGCCTGGGCCGGCAATCTAGGCGGCGAGGCGGATCCCGTGCCATGTCACGAGTCCTGGTCACCGTTGTCGGCCCCAACGGCCGCCACCACCTGTGGTTGCCCGAGGACGTCTCCCTCCGCGTCCTGCTGCCCGCGATCCTCCAGGTGGCGGCGGCCGATCGCTCGGTGCGGTGGAGGCTGACGCCCCAGGGCGGCCAGCCGCTCGACCCTGACGCCACGTTGGCCGATGCCGGCGTCCTCTCGGGGGCCATCCTCCTGCTCTGGCCGGAGGCTGGCGAGGACGCCCAACCCGCGTCCAAGCCGGCTCCGGCCTCCCCGACACCGTCACCGCCCGGATCGAGGGAGGGGGCGGTCGAGCTGGTCGTCCGCGGCGGCCCCGGGGCCGGCCGTCGGGCACGGCTGGGGCCAGGGGAGCACCGCCTCGGCCGTCGAGAGGGCGCCGTGGTGGTGGACGAGCCGGGGCTGGCCCCCGCCGACCTGGTCGTGCAGGTGAGCGCGGCCGGCGAGGTGACCGTGGCCCCGGCGCGCCCCGGCCTGGGGATCACGCTGGACGGAGCCCACCTAGACGGCCCGCGTCCGGTCGAGCCCGGGGAGCGGCTGGCGTTGGACGACTCGCTGCTCTCCTTCGAGCGGCCGGACCGTCCCATCCCCGCGTCCCGGCCCCTCGGGTCGATGCCCGGCCTCCGGGCCCCAGCGCCGCCGACGGGGGCGGTCCTGCCCGTCCCCCTGGCCCTGGCCGTGGGGCTGACCGCCGGCGCCTTGGCCCTGGTCGGGGCGAGGCCGCCCCTGATGGCGATGGGGGTGGCGGCGGCTGGCCTCGGCGCTTGGCTGGCCGGTGGCTGGTGGCGCTTCGACCGCGCTCGACGCCGGTTCCGGCGACAGCTGGCCGAGCTGGACCGGGCGCTGGCCGCGACGCGCCGGGCGCGCCTGGCCCAGCTCGACGCTGCCGCCCCGGACGCGGCCCAGCTGATGGCTGCCCTCGCTGGAGGGGGGCTACCGGCTCCGCGACGGCGGCACCGGCCGGGCTGGTTGCGGCTCCGGCTGGGCTGGGCCGATCAGCCCTCGGGGCTGGGCGTGACGCTGGGGCCGGGCGGGGCCGCTCACCTGCGCGCCGAGGCAAGGCTCGTCGCCGCCCGGCACGCCCTGCTGCCGGGGGCCCCGATCACCCTCTCGCTCCCGGCCGTCGCCCCCCTCGGCCTGTGCGGCGATCGCCGGGCCGGGCTCGGGGTGGCGCGATGGCTGGCCCTCCAGGCCGTGGCCCTGCATCGTCCCGAGGAGGTGGTCGTGTGCGTCGCCCTGCCCGAGGCGGAGCGCGAGCGGTGGGCGTGGCTGGCCCGGTTCCCCCACGCCGACCCGGCTCGCTCGCCGCTCGGGGGCCCGACCCTGGCCTTCGGCCCGGAGGAGGCCACGAGCCTGCATCGGCGGCTACGGCGCCTGACGCAGGGGCGCGAGGCACCTGAGCCTGCCCTGGTGGCGATCCTCGACGCTGACCTGGTCTCGGGGGGGTGGGACCTTGCGGCGGGGCCCGCCACTGGCGTCTACCCGGTGTGGCTGGCGGCCGAGCGTCTGCGTCGGCAGTGCATGGCCACGCTCGACCTGACCGCCGAAGGGGGCAGGCCCTGCCTGGAGATGGCGGGCGCCGGGGCACGTCGGCTCGGAGGCGCCGACCAGCTGGGCTGCGACCCGGCCCCGTGGGTGGGCCCGCTGGGCGAGGCCGGCCCCTCGTTGCTTGAGCTCCTGGGCCTCGGGGAGGAGGTCGAGCGGCAGGTGCTCGAGCACTGGATCCGCGACCGAGCCCGAGGGGGGCCGCAGCCGGCGCAGGCGGTGCTGGGCGCCGATCCCGCCGGGCGGCCGTTGGAGATCGACCTCGATCGGGACCTGCTGATCCTCGGCCCGGAGGAGGAGGCCAGGGTGGCGCTCGAGTGCGTGGTGGCCTCGTTGGCGCTCCGACGGTCGCCTCGGGCGATGGGCGTCCTGCTGGTGGGGGACCCTGGCCGGCTCGGGCGGCTGCCGCACCTGGTGGGCGCGGTCGGGACCGTCTTCGGGGCGGGAGGGGAGCTGGAGGCGGCGGCACGTGGCCGTGAGCTCGTGGTCGCGGTCGAACGGAGGGGTGGGGAGGTCCTCGACGGGCTGGG
>DATGLL010000204.1:0-11637 GCA_035294145.1 Candidatus Dormiibacterota bacterium
GCGGCGTGACCCGACCGTGACCACGATCGTGGTCGAGCATCGGGACCGCTTCGCGCGGCTTGGAGCTGAGTCCGTGGAGGCGGCGCTGGCGGCCCGGGGCCGGCGGTTGCCGGTGCCCCTCCGAGGTCGATGACGAGCTCCCCCCCACGAAGGGGATCCCCTTCGTGGGCCGCTCCATAAGGGCAACCCCTTGAGGGGTGCCGCGTGAGCGCTGTCGCTCACTCTGCGGCAACGGTCAGACAGGGAAACAATCGACCGGTCCCCCGCTTTTTCATTCAGCCACAGATCCTGGAACTGGAGGTCTCCACACGGCAGGGCGGCTATGGATGGCGAGCCGATGGCCCTCCTGAGAGGGCCAGCCGCCCTGGCTGAGCGGCGCGGCGGGGATCGAGAGTGCGGCTGCCAGGATAGAGGTGGCTCGCGGTGAAGTACCTCCCTACCACCACGATCATCTTACATCGCCCTAGTTGAGCGACTTGCCCGCTGGCGCCCCAGGTTGCTACAGTCGGCCCATGGCTGCTGAACTCAGCCAACCCCTCACCCGACATTCCGCCGCTCTCCGGAAGGTTCCCGAGATCACCATCTACTTCTGGATCGCGAAGCTGCTCTCGACGGCGATGGGGGAGGCCATGTCGGACTTCCTGGTCTATCAGATCAACCCCTACGTGGCCGTCATCCTCGGTTGCCTCGGCTTCGCCCTCGCTCTGGCGTTGCAATTCTGGGTGCGCCGCTATATCGCTTGGGTCTACTGGCTGGCAGTGGTCATGGTCGCCGTGTTTGGGACCATGGCGGCGGACGTCTTGCACGTGGTCCTGCATGTTCCCTACGCGGTTACGACCGGCTTCTTTGCAATCAGCCTCGCAGCCGTCTTCATCGTCTGGTACGCGAGCGAGCGCACGCTCTCCATTCACACCATCTACGCTGGCCGGCGCGAGCTCTTCTACTGGGCCACAGTGATCGCGACCTTCGCGTTGGGGACCGCGGCTGGGGATCTGACCGCGGCCACGTTCGGACTTGGGTACGGCTCCTCCCTGGTGGTCTTCGCCATCATCTTCGCGATGCCGGGGCTGGCCTACTGGCGGTTCGGCCTCAACGAGACCTTCGCGTTTTGGTTCGCCTACGTAGTGACCCGGCCGCTGGGGGCCTCCTTTGCCGACTGGACCGGCAAGCCGTATCTAGGGGGCCTGGGGCTGGGGGATGGCAGAGTCGCGGTGGTTCTGACCCTGCTCATCATCATCGTGGTCGCCTACCTATCGTTCTCGCACGTCGATGCCCCGGAGCGATCTGAACCTCAGGCCGACGCCATGGCGGCCCCTCAGAACGGGCTACCGCGCTCATAACCAAGCGCTTGGCGCAAAAAAGTACCAAGGGGAGGAGAGCAGCTCACGCCCATCGCA
The DNA here is from genome assembly GCA_035294145.1 of Candidatus Dormiibacterota bacterium. GTDB lineage: Bacteria > Chloroflexota > Dormibacteria > Dormibacterales > Dormibacteraceae > CADDZO01. Next base: position 1,398 of record DATGLL010000204.1, read on the forward strand.
TCCTAGAGGCTCTACCTTGTGCTGCATGCCGATGTGCTTCGATCCGTTCGTGCCGGCTTCGGCATCTGGGCTGAGATTCGAGTCGGCGTTGTCACAGCCAGATACCCTGCCGGAAGAGGGCGTGCTCTGCCCAGCCGTCGAAGCCGACTTGGCCGGACGTCACCTAGCGACGCCCCACCCAGGGCGCTCCTCCACCCCATCGAGACGCTGCCCGATCGCACGGCAACGGCACGGCCGGGACCCCGTAGAGGCCGGCCCCCCGTCAGCGGTCGCCTGACGTGGTCGTCGAAGGGCCGGCGGCTGGCCAGGCTGCGGTGGGGAGGGGAGGATGACCGTCGAGACAGTTGGCCCGGGCTGCCGCAGGGCGTCACGTGCGCTTTTGGCCCCAAGCTCTACCAAGAGCTGATCCGGAGTCACGCTCCTCCCCATTGACCGAGGCTGTTGTCGAGGGGTGATGGCAGCGTGGCTGCCGCTTGGTCGGGCCGATGGGCACCGACCACCGGCCGCCCTCCCGGCCTGGGCCGAGGCCCAGCGCACCACCCTCCCCGATGCCCCCAGAAGCGGGCACGGTCCGGACGGCGCTCAGCTCTGTCGCCGCCAATGGCCGGTTCCACGACCACCTCAGGCAGGACTGGCACGGCAGCCATGCGTGAGCCCAAGCGGAGTTCCAGCGCATCCCGCCGCCCCGCATCCCAGTGCCTCGTGATCGAACGCTCGCCTTGAGCGGGCAGCGGCGGCACGTCCCGTTGTCGGTGTGGGCACTAACGGAGGCGCGGGCCCTGGTTCAAGCGATCAGCTCGTGGTCAGCCGGGCAGACGAAGCCATCGCGACCGAGCACGGGGGCGAGGCGATCCCGGGTCCCCGTGCTGGTACCGGTCGAGCGCCTGGCCAGACAGTAGCTCTCACCGCTCGCGCGCCTGCCAGACCTGGGTCACGAACGCCTTCGGCAGCCGCAGCGACTGCCGAGGGAGAGCGCAGGGAGTCCTTTGCAACATTGGCCTTGGGTCACGTCGCTTCCAGAGATCCCCTGCCCCTCTCAACTCACTGCCGCCGATAGGGCTTGCCGTCGGCGGCCGGAGCCACTGTGCGACCGACAAAACCAGCCAGCACCACGATCGTGAGCACGTAGGGGATCATGAGGAGGAACTGATAGGGCGCCTTTGCTCCTGCCACCTGGAGGGCGGTCTGCAAGGACTGGAAAAGGGCGAAGACCAGGCAGGCGAGCAACGCGCCTGGTGGCTCCCAACGCCCCAGGATGACCGCGGCCAGGGCGATGAAGCCGGCTCCCGCCGTCATGTTGTCGGAGAAGGTTTGCACCTGTGAAGCCAGGTAGGCGCCTCCGAGGCCACACAGGCAGCCGCTGCTGAGCACCGCTAACGCCCGGATCTTGAGCACGGAGATCCCCGCTGCGTCGGCCGCCTTCGGGCTCTCGCCGATCGCCCGTAGCCAGAGTCCCGCCCGGGTGAAGCGGAGGAAAAGCCAGGCGAGGAGGACCATGAGCAGGGCTAAGTAGGTGAGCGGGGACTCTCGGAAGAGCGCCGGGCCAACCACCGGCAGGTCGCTGAGGACCGGGAGATGGAGGTTGCCGATCCCGGCAACGGTGAGGTTCCCGCCAAGCCCGAACAACGATCGATTGAGAAAGGCGGTCCCCCCCGCGGCGGCGATGTTCACCGCCATGCCCATGATCACCTGGTCAACCGGCATTCGCACACAGAGCAGCACCAGGGCCAGCGCGAGCACGAGCGCCCCGATGGCAGCCCCGACAATCCCGAGCAGCGCATGGTGGGTGGCCAGGGTGCCCAGGACGTAGCCGAACGCCCCCGCTAGGAGCATGCCCTCAAGGGCGATGTTCAGCACCCCGGAGCGCTCGGTGATGGTCCCTGCGATTGCCGCGAAGACAAGGGGGGTGGCGAGAGCCAGCGTCGACGCCGCCACACTGATCGCGATCGCAAGCACGAGCTGGCCGCTCATCGCACCTCCCCACCAACTCGCACCCACCCCGCCAGTCGGGGCCGGATCGCGCCAAGGGCAAAGGGGGCAGCGACCACGGTCGCGATGACAACGGCCTCCAGGAACTGCACGAAGGGGCCGGACACCCCGACCGTCGCCTCCATGGTCGCTGAGCCACCGTTGAGCCCTCCCAGGAAAAGGCTCGCCACCAGCACCCCCCAAGGGTTGTTGGCGCCAAGGAGCGCAGCCGCAATGGCGTCGAAGCCGACCTGGATCGAGAAGTCCTGAGGCAGCGAGCCCAGGATCCCACCGACCTGGACCGCGCCGGCGAGCCCCGCCAGGAACCCGCTCGCCGCCAGGCTCAAGCTGGCGACTCGCCGCACCGACATCCCGGCCGCACGCGCAGCCTCAGGGTTGAGCCCGACCATCCTGAGCTCGAAGCCGTAGGTCGTGCGCCACAGCAGAAGCCACACGGCGGGGACCGCAGCCAGGGCGAGCAGGAGCGTGGCGTTGAGCTGGGTGTCAGGGAGCAGGATCGGGAAGCGGGCATCAGGAGGGATGGTCGCGCTCTGGACCGCCGGGCCCGGTGCCCGCAGAGGGCCGGTGACCAGATAGTCGATGAGCAGGGTGGCGACGTAATTCAGCATCAGGGTGGTGATCACCTCGCTGGCCCCGGTGTAGGCGCGCAACAGGCCGGCCATCCCACCCCAGAAGGCACCGGCGAGCCCCCCCAGGACGAGCATCAGCGCCATCACCAGGGGGCCGCTGAGATGCAGGTAGCCACCGACCACGGCTGCGGCGATCGCCCCCACGCCGACCTGACCACCGGCCCCGATGTTGAAGAACCCGGAGCGGAACGAGAGGGCCACGGCCAGGCTGGCGAGGATCAGGGGTGTCGCCACCACCAACGAGTAGGCCAGGGCTCCCGCACCCCCGACGGCTCCGTCGATCAAGGCCCCGTAGGCCTCGGTGGGGTCCTTGCCGATTGCGATCAGCAGGATCGCGCCCACGACGAACGCGAGCAGCACCGCACCTACCGACTCGACGAGCTTTCCCAGGCCGCCCGCCAAGGCCAAGTGCCGGCTGACCAGTGCCTGGCGGACCATGTCAGCGCACACCGGGGGCCGCCTCCGGCCCTGCCTCTACCCCTGCCATCCAGAGCGCGATTCGCTCCCGATCCTCGGGCCGGGTGATGCCGAGCAGCCGACCTTCGAAGAAGACCCCAACTCGGTCGGAAAGGCCGAGCACCTCGTCGAGATCAGCGGAGATCAGAACCACGGCCGTTCCCTCCGAACGAAGACGGATCAGCTGCCGGTGCACGAACTCGGTGGCCCCGACGTCGATCCCCCGCGTCGGCTGGGCGGCCACCAGCACCCGGGCTCGGCGGGAGACCTCACGGGCGATCACCAGCTTCTGCTGGTTGCCACCGGAGAGCGCCGCCGCCGGTTGCCAAGCATCGGAGGCCCGGATGTCGAATCGACCAATCTGCTCGCTCGCGACCCGCTCCAGCGCTTGCCGGCGCATCAGGCCACGTTTGCTGAAGGGCGAGCGATGGTAATCGGCAAGGGCCAGGTTCTCAGCCAGCGAGGCCTCCCCGACCAGACCCCAGCGCGCACGATCAGAAGGAATGTGGGCCAGGCCAAGCTCGCGGAGCCGACGGGGGCCACAACCACCAGTGGGCCGACCCTCGAGGAGGATCGACCCCTGCCGCACCGGACGGAGCCCGGTCAGGACCTCCTCCAACTCGGCCTGTCCGTTGCCATCGACACCTGCGATGCCAAAGATCTCCCCCCGCCGGACCTCGAACGAGACCCCACGGAGGCCGGGTCGACCGTCGGCCTCAACGTTCTCCAAGCGCAGCGCCACCTCGCCGGGTTGCGCTGGTGGCCGCTCCACCTGGAGGAGGACGGGTCGCCCCACCATGAGCGAGGCCAGCTCGGCCTCAGAGGTGTCCGGGAGGACCTCTGCCACCACCTTCCCCTGTCGAAGGACGACGATCCGGTCGGCGATCTCCCGCACCTCGCGCAGCTTGTGGCTGATGAAAACCACCGAGCGGCCTGCTCGGGCCAGGTCGCGGATCACCTGGAACAGCCGATCGGCCTCTTGAGGCGTCAAGACCGAGGTGGGCTCGTCGAGGATCAGGACCGTGGCGCCTGCGTACAGCGCCTTGACGATCTCCACCCGTTGCTGCATGCCGACCGAGAGCTGGCTCACATGGCGGTGGGGATCGAGGTCGAGCCCGAAGCGCCGGGAGACCTCGGCCACGTCAGCGGTCAGCCGCCGTCGATCCACCAACACCCGCCCTGGCTCCCGGCCCAGCCCGATGTTCTCGGCCACCGTCAGGGGCGGGACGAGCAGGAAGTGCTGGTGGACCATCCCAATCCCATGTCGCAACGCCACCCTGGGGTTGGTGATCTCGACCGGCCGCCCGGCGATCGCGATGCTGCCTGCCGTCGGCCGTACCAGGCCGGAGAGGATGCTCATCAGCGTCGTCTTTCCCGCCCCGTTCTCGCCCAGCAGGGCCAGGACCTCGTTTTGCCGGATATCCAGGTCAACTCCGTCGCAGGCGACGGTCTGAGGCGGGAAGACCTTGCGGATCCCCCGCAGCTGGATGGCGATCCCGGGATCGCCACCCAGCCGCTTGAAGTCGCCCCGCTCAGTTCCCGTTGGGGAGTGGCGGCTGATGAGGGACACTGATCTTGCCTGCGATGATCTCCTGCTTAGCCCGCTGGACCGCCTGCTGCACCGACGCTGGCACCACGCTGGCCAGATTGTGGTATGGGGCCAGGCCCACGCCATCATTGGCTAGATCGAACTGCTTCGTCCCTGGCTTCCAGCTCCCGGAGCTGACTGCAATCACGTTGTCGGCAGCAGCGACGTCCACGTGCTTGACCACGCTGGTGACCACCGTGTCGGGAGCCACATCGTGCTGGTCCTGATCGACCCCGATCGCCCACACGTGCGACTGTTGGGCGGCTGCGATCCCGCCCAAGCCGGAGGCGCCAGCCGCGGTATAGATCACATCGGCCCCTTGGGCGATCTCGGCCAGCGCGGCCTCTTTGCCTTTCTGCTGGTCAGTGAAGGAGCCGGTCCAGGCTACTTTGATGTGGATGTCCGGTCGCTCGGCCAACGCGCCTGCCTCGAAACCGGCCAGGAAGTCTTGCAGAGCTGGGATCTGCTGCCCACCCACGAAGCCGATCACATGCGTCTTGCTGATCCCAGCGGCTACTATTCCGCCCAGGTACGAGCTCTGATTGGCGGCGAACACATCACCCTGGACATTCGGGAGCGGCGGGTCATAAGAGGAATCGATGATGGCGAACTTCCTATCCCGAAACTCTTCCGAGACCTGTTTCATGGCATCGGTCATCGATGGCCCTGCCACCACCACCAGCTGGGACTCACGGGCGCCAGTGCTGATGTTGCTCACGTAGTCACCCGGCCCGCTCGATTCGATCACGTGGAGCGTCGCGTGAACCTTGCTGGCGCCTTGCTTCATGCCCAGGTAGGTGTACTCGTTGTAGCCCTTATCGTTGAGACCGCCAACGTCGGAGACGAACGTGACGGACAGCTTGCTACTCGTCCCGCTGCCACCGCAAGCGACGAGGAGCACGATCCCAACGGCGGCCAGGGCCGCGATCGTCGTTAGCTTCACCTCTTCACCTCCGAATTTCGGCTGTGGCTGGGTCCACCGCGCTCGTCAATCCTTCAGGGCGGCGATGAGGATGGCGAGGAAGCGCTCCCGATCCACCTCCTCCACAACTCGGACGTTCGGATCGCGACCGCTGGTGCCCAGCCAATCGACCGAGCAGTAGCCACGGGTCAGCTCACCTTGAGTCTCAACGTCGACGAAACAACACCGAGAGCGAGTGATCACTCGTTCATCGACGGCGATCGCACAGGTGAGCGCATCTGGATGGGTGCTCCCCTCGAGCCCACTGCGGCGACAGAACTCGAGCGCTTTCCGATTGACCTGACCAAAGAAACGCGACAGCGGCGTCCCCAGCCGATCGATCCTGGACAGATCTTCGTCACCTAGCACCCCCTGGCGGAGGGTGAGGTCCCAATCCACCAAGGTGAGTGGGAAGCCAGCCTGAAGAACGATCCTCGCGGCCTCCGGGTCGACGTAGAAGTTGTACTCGGCGGCCGGGGTCACGTTGCCGATCCCATTGTTGGTTCCCCCCATCACGTAGAGGTGCTTGACCGCCGAGACGAACCGAGGCTCCTTTCTCGCCGCGAGCGCCAGGTTGGTGAGCGGCCCTTGCGCAACGATCGTCACCTCTCCAGGAGCGGCCAGGACATGGCGGATGAGGGCATCCACCGCGTGCTCCGGCTCCGGACGTTGCCGCGCCTTGGGAAACCGGGCATCACCCATGCCATCCTCACCGTGCACGTACTCTGCCCCCACCCACTCCCGAAGCAGAGGTCGGTCACAACCAGGATGGACGGGCACCTGCCCGGAGCGGCCAGCCATCTCGACGGTGTAGAGGGCGTTCTCGACCTCCTGTGCGAAGCTGACGTTCCCGGCCACGATCGTGATTGCCCGCAAGTTGACCCCTGGTGAGCGAAGTCCGATCAGCAACGAGAACACATCGTCCCCGGCCGTATCGGTGTCGATGATGAGCTGCACAGTCCTCGAACCCCCTCTCGCGTTCAGTCGGCGTCCGCCCCGACCAGGCACGGGATCTGATGGCGGTACGGAAGGGCATCAATCACACCCAGTGTCTCCACAGCATGGGCTCCGGCCGCGCAGGCGCAGGCGACCGCGCGCTCCAACCCCTGCCCCTCGGCTAGCGCCACCGCGAGCGCCGCGTTGAAAGCGTCGCCAGCCCCGGTGGTATCCACCACCCGGCGGGGCACGACCGCGGGGACCCGACGCACGTCCCCACCAGCCGGGGCCAGGAGCGCGCCCTCGCCCCCCAGGGTGAGCACGACCCCACCCGGGCAGCGCTGGCGAAGCCCAGCCAGCAAGGCCTCCGGCTCTTCCTCACCCTCCCACCCCAACAGGGCCTGGGCCTCACCGCGGTTGGGCGTCAGGTAGTCAACCAGGGCCAGGGTTCGCTCGGAGAGCGGACGGGCGGGCGCGGGGTTCAGGAGCGTCGGCGTCCCAACCCGTCGGGCCATCTCCAGGGCCGCCGTCGCGGTCGGGAGCGGGATCTCAAGCCCGACGAGGCAGAGATCGGCAGCCTCGATCGCGGGCCGGAAGCGCTCCACCTCCTCGGGACCGAGCTCATCGAGGGCGCCAGGGGCGATCGTGATCCGGTTCTCGCCATTCGGCTCGACCAGGATGAACCCGACCATGGTCGGCCGTGTCCCCACCTTGAGGTAGGAGGCTCCCACCCCCTCGCGCTCCCAGAGCGCACGGGCAGCGGCACCGAAATCGTCCGGGCCAACACAGGTCAGGAACTCGACCTCGGCCCCCAGCCGACGGGCGCAGATGGCCTGGTTCGATCCCTTGCCCCCCGCCCCCAGGTCGAACCCAGTGGCCTGCAGCGTCTCACCCGGGGCGGGGATGCGGGGCACCGTCATCGTCATCCCTACCCCGTAGCTGCCCACGACCGCTATTCGAGCCACGCCACCTCCTCCCGCTGGTCGGCGGAGGCCCGCTTCAGGATCGAGGAGAGCCGCAACCGATCGCCTCGAATCCAGACGTCGGAGTACTCCACCGGGCGGCCATCGGCCAGGTAGGTCACCTGTTCGAGGTAGAGGACCGGGGAGCCAACCGGGATCTCCAGGCGAGCCGCTACCTCCTCCTGCGCGGACTGGGCCTCGAATGTTCGACGTGCCCAGGCTAGGGGCAGCCGATAGACCTGCTCCAGCGTGTCGAAGAGAGTGCGACGTCCGAAGTCCTGGCGCTCGATCCCCGGGCACACGTCAGTCCGGAGGCGATTGACGAGGAAGGCAACCCAGACCCCAGCCACCGACCGCCGTCGCACGAGCTCGAAGACCGCGTCACCAGGCTCGATCCCGAGCAGCGCCGCCAAGCGCACATCGGCGGCCGTCAGGGAGGCGCCCACGACCTCTGTTTCGAAAGCAACCCCTTGTCGCTCCAACCCTTCGGCCAGCGACAGCATCTCCTGGGCGATGGGTTGCTCAAGGGTAGTGGCGGCCACGAAGGTGCCACGGCCTTGGACCTGGACCAGGAGACGCTCCTGGGTTAGCGTCTTGAGCGCTCGGCGGATGGTGCCCCGGCTGACCCCGAACCGTGCCGCCAGTACCGGCTCCGCCGGCAGCTTGTAGTGGGGCGGCCAGGCACTGGAGGCAATCAGCTCTCGGATCCGAGCGGCGATCTGATCGTGGAGAGGTGCCGGCCCAGCTCGGTCCAGTGGGCGGGCAAGCCGATCGTCAGCGGTCATCCTGCCTCCACGATCAAGCGGCACCGGCGGCGATCGCCAGCTGGCGTGCACGTTCCAAGAGGCGGTCGGCGACGGCTCGGATGATCATCCGTTCCTCGGCGGTCGCAGTTCCCACCTCCTCACGGACCAGTTGCTCACAACGCGCCAAGACGGCTTGCCAGTCCTCCTCCGGTCGCCCTTCTTTCTCCAGCAGACGCCTCAGCCAGCGCCGGCCGTACTCGGCATGGAGCGTCTCATCCGCCCAATCGAAGTCCATGTCCTGCTGGCTGCGGCGATCCCCCATGACTCCGAAGGAGCGGGCCCGCTCCTGTTTTTTCCCGATGTTCTTGGTCTCGAAGTAGCCAAGCATGCCGAGCCGGTAGATTGGTTCCTGGCCGCGAGCCGCTTCGTAGATGTAGGTGCCGAGGGGGATCTCCGAGGACGGCAGCCCCCATTCCTCCAGCCGACGCTTCCCCATCGTCATGTGGCGGCTCTCGTCATAGAGCCAGCGGGCCGCGTCACGGACGAACTCCCAGCCCAACGGCTCGGCGAGCGCCTGCAAGATCGCGCCCGCTGTGTCCACCGCCCAGACCTCGTTGAGATGACTAATAGCGCTTCGGAGCTGGAGAGCGAGCCCTTCGCCGTACGGGTAGGCCTGATCGATGATGTCCGGCCAGTAGAACCGGCAGAGGAAGTAGGCATCATCCCTACCCGGATCCTGGGCGAGACGGAACTCACGACCTGGTCCTACCACCCGGGGGACCTCGACCCCAGCTCGGACTTGACCAGGCCACACCCCTCCGACCGCGGTCAAGAGACGCTCCAGCTCCGCTCGCCACCGACGGCCAGCCTCACGCTCGACAGCGCTGGCTGGCTCTCCCTCAAGCAGCGCCCGTAACGCTCTGATCTGCTCCTCCTTATCGCGAACGGCAATCGAGAGGATGCGGTGAGTAGGCCCATCGGCGAGCGCGTCTGAGACCTGCAGGTACCGTTGGTAAGCATCGCGCAGCATCGGCACGAACAAACTGGCCATCACCTCCGCCACACCGACAGCGCTAGGAGCGTGAAGTGCAGCCCGGAACACGGCCACCAACGGTTCGTCCTCCGCAACCTCAAGCAGTCGACTTGGGTACTTGAGTTCAAAGACCCGCTCGCGGAGGGCATCGGCGGTCAGGGCATCCTGCCAGGCCAGCTCGGCGAACGTCGCCTTGGAGCCCAACCGGCGTAGGGCGGGGATCCATCCAGCGCTGGCCAGGACGAGTGCTTGCTCGAGGAAGAAAAAACGCTTCAAGACGGCGGCGACGTCCAAGCGCATCCACTCCTCGCCGGTCTGTCGGGAGGTGAGCAGGAGGGATGAGTCGTCCATGATCGTCCATAATCGTATAGACCCGATTGGCTCCAATCAAGCTCAAGAGACCCGTCGATCCCGTGGCCTGGTCCACTGCGAGCCGCCCCCCGGTCCCGAGATGGGGAGGCGCCTGTCAGCCTAGAGGGTGTCTGAGAAGCGCAAGCTGGGTGGCCTTCTGGGAAGGTGGCCGGCTTCGGCATGAGGTGGCGGCTGCTGCCGCATGACCTGCCGCCCTGGCAGACGGTGGAGCACGACTGGCGCAGCTGGCGAATCGAGGGTCGTTGGGAGCCGATCCTGGCGGTGCTGCGGGAGCGCCAGGGCCGTGGGTCGACCCCGAGCGCGGCGATCCTGGACCGTGGCCGTGAGGGGGGAGGCGCCGTCACCGGCGGCTGGCCAAGGAGGACGAGCGCCTGCCCGTGAGCGCGGAGCACGCCCTCTTTCTGGCGCTGGCGCCAGCGCACGCGCAGCCGCGGCGGGCTGCTCGTGACCCCGCGCGCCCGGGCCAGCTGGGCCGGCGTCCAGGTCTCCGGCCCCGCGGCGTCCCGGGTCGCCCCCCATGGCCTCCCGGCCATCCCGCCCTTCTCGGGCCGGCCGGTGAAAGGCCCAC
>DATGLL010000205.1:0-13111 GCA_035294145.1 Candidatus Dormiibacterota bacterium
TCAACAAAAACAGTGGATTTTTCCCGGCCCACCGACCGGGACCTGGCGGGGGCCTTGGTGAGCCAAGCGTCGGGGCGATCGAGCAGGCGCCGGACGCTCGCCGGCAGCTGACCGTTGCAGACGTCGGCCACGGTCACCTCCTCCAGCACGTCGCGCAGGCTGACGCGAACTGCCACCCACACGTCGCGTAGGGCGGCGGCATGGCCCGGATAGACCACATCCTCGGGCTGCTGGTGCCCGACCCGAGCCAGGGGGCCGTCGGCGGCCCGGATCACGTCCGCGATCGTGATCTCCTCAGGGGAGCGGCCGAGAAGGAAGCCACCCTCGGCACCACGATGGCTCCGAAGGATGCCAGCCCGCTTGAGGTCGACCAGGATGTTGAGCAGGAACTTGGCGGGGATCCTCTGACCCTGGGCCAGCCGCTCGGCCTTGACCGGCTCGCTCCCCCCCAGGGCGACGAGCTCGACCACCGCTCGGACGGCGTAGTCTGCCCTGGCCGAGATCCGCATGCGGCTATTGTGGGTCCTGGCCAGCGTCCGCTGCGACCCGGGACCAGGGAGCGACACGAGCGCAGACGGCCCCACCGACGGAACGGACGGCCAGCCCGGCCGTCCCTCAGGCCCTGGCCACGAAGGCCCCGTCCTCGTCGAAGGTGCTGTCGCCGGACCGATAGAGCCCGAAGGCCAGGGGCTCACCTACCCCCCAGCGGCCGCTCTGCAGCCGCTCCCCCGCCTCGCGCGAGCGCTCAACCAGCGCCCGTCCCAGAGCCAGCTGCGGCGGCTCCCAGGCTTGCAGCGCCTCGAGGACGTCGCCGCCGGCCGTCTTCATCGCCTCCCCCAGCGCCCAGGCGTTCTCGGCAGCCTTGGCAGTGCCGGCGGCGGCGTGGGGACGAGCAGTGAAGGCGGCATCGCCGAGCAGGCAGACCCGGCCGAAGGCCATGCGCGGTACCTCAAGATCGAACACCACCTGGATGAAGGGGTGGTCGGTCGCCAGCAGCATCTCGGCGAAGGGCGGGGGGAGCGCCGCCGCCTCCTCGTGCAGACGTCGCAGGTGACGCTCCTGAACAAGACCAGGAGGAACGGAGCTGCCAAAGCGCTCACCGGTGCGGGTGGTGAGCAGATCATCGAGCTCCTCTCCGGCCCCGACGTTCCGATACCACAGCCAGTTGATCAGACGACGCCCCAAGCCCGGGGGCCCACCGGCGGCCGGGATAGGGTAGGCAAGGGCATGGCTGTCAGGCAGGATCGAGTAGGCGATCGCTCCGTGCAGGGAAGCGAAGCTCCGGGGGGAGAGCGCCTCCTCGGCGACGGCCCCTCTCCACGCGACGTACCCGGCGTAGCGCGGCCGCACCTCGGGCAGCAGGAGGCGGCGACCGGTCGAGTTGATGCCATCGGCGCAGACGAGCAGGTCGCAGCGTTCCGTCTCCCCACCGGCGAACCGGACCGTCACCCCCTGGCCGTCCTGAGCAAAGTCGACACACTCACGGCCGAGGTGGTAATGCCCGGTCCCCAGGCAGCGAACCCACGCCGTGTAGAGGGCGTGGTAAGCCGTAAACCGGTAGCGGCAGGGCTCCTGGTACACGATATCGCCATCTGCGCCCAGGTAGCGAAACCAGGTCGCCGTCGCCTCGACGCGGTCACGCCCCGGCAGGTCATGGACGATGAGGTAGCGAAGCGTGGCCGGGTGCAGGACGATGCCGACCCCACGGTCCTCGAGCGGCGCCGGCGAGCGTTCGAAGACGTCGACCTCACAGCCCGCGTCGCGCAGCCAGAGCGCGGCACTGAGGCCCCCGAGCGACCCCCCGACCACGACCACCTTCGGCCCCGAACGCTTCCGTGGCTCCCTCACCGGACCCTCCTCCTGCAGCCTAGCAAGGTGCGGCCCCCGCCAGGGACGGGCGGGACCATCCCCGCCAGCGCCTCGAGGCCAGGCTGGTCTCATCGGCGAGGAGTGCTACGATCGTCGTGACCGGAGCCATCTAAAGCCAATGCCGGGGCTGTCGTCGACGGGAGCGCTTGAGGTTGCAGTCGATGGGGGCGAGCCGGATCGGCCATGAGACACCCGGCTTGGCCGGGTTGCGACTGACCAGGGCAAGGGAGGGCACGCCTGGCGTGCGACGTCCGAGGCCGATCCATCGGCTGGTCGTCCTCCTCGTGGCGACTCTCCTTGCTGGCTGCGCTGGGGTGGGGAACGCCGGCCTCCGCGCCGCTCACGCGCCGACCCACCCCCGGCCGCCAAGCCTCACCGACCAGGTGCTCCGCACGGCCCAGTCGTTCATGGACCTGCTGGTGAGCGGTCGCTACGACGCCCAGTGGACGCTGCTTGCCCCGCAGGCCCAGCAGCAGTGGCCTTCCCAGGCGGCCCGCACCCAGATGCTGCAACAGAAGTTCGGCGGCCTGCGCCTCGGCTACCAGCTGGGCGCTCCCAGCCCGGGGGCGACCTGGACCAGTGGGGAGGACCTGGCCACCCTCTCAGGCCTCTGGCGGGTCCCGGTCGCCCTCCAGCTCACCTCTCCCGGGGCGATCCGGCCTCCCGACGCAACCGCCCTCTATCAGCAGCTCGACCTCTACCTAAGCGTCCCTCGCCGGAGCGCCGCTGGCCGGGTGGAGGTGGTGGGCGAGGGACCGGCATCGTTGGACGCCCCCGTCCTTCTTCCCCCGTCGGCGCCGCCGCGAAGCGCCACCGTGCCCATCCTCATGTACCACGAGGTCGCCCCCTACCCCAACCCCTCCCAGTTCCCCTCCGCCTACGACTACCGGCTGGAGTACGGGCTCACCGTCTCGCCGGACGAGTTCCAAGGCCAGATGGCATGGCTGGCGGATCACGGCTATCAGCCCATCTCTTTGGTCCGTTTGGCTGACTACCTCTCCTATGGCCTCCCCCTGCCCCCCCATCCCATCGTGCTCACCTTCGACGACGGCCTGGAGAGCCAGTTCCAGTACGCGGTCCCAGTGCTCCACCAGCACGCCTTCACGGCCGAGTTCTTTATCCCCACCGGCCTGGTGGGGTGGCACGGGAAGACCCGCTGGTACATGAGCTGGGATCAGATCGACCAGCTCGCGCAGGAGGGGTTCTGGGTCGAGGACCACACCCAGAACCACGTCGAGGTCTACGGCCTGTCACCAGCCGACCTCCAGACCCAGCTCGTGGTCTCGCGGCAGGCGCTCCAGCATCAGACCGGCCAGGCCATCCAGTTCTTCGCCTACCCGGGGGCCTGGCCCTTCCCCAGCGCCGAGACCGCCGGCCCGGCTCAGCGCAGCGTCTTCTCGGCCCTGGCCGACGCCGGCTACGTGCTTGCCCTCACCGACCCCGGGATCGGGGCTGACCTGGTACGTTCCGACCTGCCCTTCCAGCTCCCCCGCATCCGGGTTGGGCCTGAGGAGGCGCTCAGCAGCTTCATCGCCTCGCTGAGCCCGCACTGAGCCGGGACGACCAGGTCATCGTCACCTCAGGCTCAGCGGGCCCCGCTCGCAGGGATCGTCGGGGAGGGGCCGAGAGCCTAAGACCCATGTCCATCAGGTCGAGGAGACGCCAGCGGGGCCACCTTCCGACCTCACCAGCGCCATGTCCCGGCCATGAGACCTCCGACTACCAGGGTCGGGAGCACGGTGGACCGATTGGGGATGGAGCCGGACAGCGCCCCAAAGCGCCGTGCCCGGCTCCAGCCGACTAGGCGGTGGCGGAGACGCCGAGCTGGGACAGCATGCCCGCCAGGTCGAAGTAGTGACGATTCGTTTTCGACTTGCCGTCCTCGACCTCGACCACCTGTACGGCCTTGATGACGACTCGCCGACCCGTCGCCGGGACGATCCCCATCGGCGTCACCAGGTCGCCAGATTGGGTCCCCTGCCACGTGATCTCCAGCACCACCGTGTTGGCGCTCGCCAGCGCGTTGGTGATCGTCCCCGAGGCGTCAGGGAAGGCCGTCTTCCATGCCCTCTCCGCCGCCAGGATCTCCTCGACCCCGCGCAGGCTCCTGCCGGTCGCGGGCTCCTCGTAGACGGAGTCGCTCGTCAGGTCAGCCGAGAGCGCCTGCCAATCGGCAGCGTTGAAGGCATCCACGGCCCGACGCGCCACTCGGATCGTTTCCTGCTCGCCCATGTGGGACCTCCCAGCCGGGACCGCCGGTGGCGGCCGCCAGCTGCAGCCCGGGGGTCGCCCCCACGCGCTCAGCCGCACGGCCAACGGCGTGGCGACCAACCCCTGGCATGACGGTTTGCATCGCTCAGCCTACGCCATCGACGGCCCCACCTCTGGGGAGGAAGCGGCCCGACGCTGGCTGCCCGCCCTGAGCTCTCCGGTCGAACGGCGACCCGGGGTCAGGTAGCATCATTGGCGTGCCGAGCTAGGTGGTCTGCTATCCATCGTCGTGCGCACCCCGCCGGTGGCTGACGAGAAGGGGACGATGAGATGCCGACGTCGATCGACCGCGAGCAGCTCCGCGCGCTGAGGGACAGCGGCGCGCAACTGGTGGAGGTGCTCCCCGCCTCGGAGTACGAGGAGGACCACCTGCCGGGCGCGATCAACCTCCCCCTCCGCCACCTCGACGCCGAGGCGGTCCACGTCCTGGATCGCAACCGGCCTGTGATCGTGTACTGCTGGGATGGCGCCTGAGACATGTCCCCACGGGCCGCGTGGCGGCTCGAGAGCCTCGGTTTCGGCCAGGTCTACGACTACACGGCCGGGAAGCTGGACTGGATGGCAGCCGGTCTCCCCACCGCGGGGACCAACGCCGGGCGCCCGCAGGCGGGTGACCTCGCCCGCAAGGACCCGCCGACCTGTGGGCTGAACGAGCGTCTGGGCGAGGTCCGGGACCGCGTCCGGGCCAGGGGATGGGATGTGGCGGTGGTGGTCAACGAGGAACGGGTGGTGCTGGGCATGCTGCGCGCTCGGGAACTCGACGCCGACAACGACCGCACGGTCGAGCAGGTCATGAGACCGGGCCCGAGCACCTTTCGCCCGTTCGTCCCGGCCGAGGAGATGGCGCGGTTCATGACCGAGCACCGGCTGGAGAGCTCGCCCATCACCACGGCTGATGGCAGGTTGGTCGGCCTGCTCTTTCAGGAGGACGTGGTCGAGCACGTAGCCAGCCAAAGGGACCGGGCGTCGTGATCCAGCCGGGGGCCACAGGCTCGACCTGCACCGAGTGCGGTCGACCGGTGGAGGCGTGCGCCGCTTGCGAGGCGCCCGACTGTCGGGCGGTCATCTGCAGCCGGTGCCTTCGCCTCCGGCTCGGCCACTCGATCTCGCAACCGCACGCGCATGGGGGCTGACCTTATGACGCCGGTCCCTGGCCGCGACGGCCTTCACCGACCCCGGGCCGGGGGCATCTGAGTCGGGCAACGGCCGAGCTCACGTCTGGCCCCCAGCGGCCACGACGACCACGTCAGGAGGGGCGGCCCGGGGTGGCTCGCGGCGGGCCAGCGCCGCATCGATCGCCGCTCCCAGGCGCTCCCGCTTGCGCGCCTCCCAAGCGTCGTGCCGCTCCTTGAACTCTGGCATCACCTCGCGGGCGAAGAGCTCCAGCGACTCGCAGATGTGCTCGTGCCGGTTCCGGCCGGCCTGGCTGACGAAGATCACCTGGTCGACGCCAGCCTCCTCGTAGCCACGCAGGAACCGGCGGATCTGGTCGGGCGTCCCGATCGCGCCCCGCAGCGAGCCCATCTGCTCCTGCATCCTGACCGCCAGCGACTGTCCCTGTTGGGCAGCCAGCTGACGATCGAAGCCGAACTGGGAGCGCCGCTCCTGGAACTCCTCCCAGACGTTGGTCCGGCCCGGGGTGTGAGCCCCGTAGACGTAGTAGTGACCGAGCGAGTAGCCGAAGAAGTGGCCGCCATCCAGCCCGCGATCGATGGCCGTGGCCTCATCGTGATGGCACATGAAAGGGGTGATCACCGCGACCTGGGGGTTGACCGCGAAGCCAGCGGGCACGCAGCGCTCGCTCGCGAGCGTGGTGTAGTAGTCGTCCACCCATCGCCGCGCAGCCGTCGGCTCGATGAAGGAGAAGGACAGCGCGCCGATCCCCTTCGTGGCCGCAAGGTGGATGGTCTCGCGGCGGCTGCACGCCACCCACAGAGGCGGGTGCGGCCGCTGATGGGGCTTGGGGACGACGTTGCGCGGCGGCATGCGCAGCCAGCGACCCTCGTACCCGGCGAAGGGCTCCTCGACGAACATGCGCGTGATGGCGTCCAGGGCTTCGGCCCACTGGTCCCGCTTCTCAGCCCGATCGACGTTGAAGCCGCGAAGCTCCATCTCGGACGATGACTCGCCAGTGCCGAGCTCGACCCGGCCATCCGAGATCAGGTCGAGCGTGGCGACCCGCTCCGCCACCCGAGCTGGATGGTTGAAGTTGACCGGCAGCAGCACGATGCCGTGCCCGATCCGGATCTGCCGTGTGCGCTGGCTGACCGCGCCCAGGAAGACCTCCGGGGCTGAGGAGTGGCTGTACTCCTCCAAGAAGTGGTGCTCCACCTCCCAGACGTAGTCGTAGCCGAGCCTATCGGCCAGCTCGATCTGCTCCAGCGCCTCCCTCAGGAGCGCATGCTCCGCGTTCGGCCCCCACGGGCGCGGGAGCTGGTGCTCGTAGAAGATGCCGAACCTCACCCTGTCCTCCCTCCTTCGTCGAGCTGCATGCTCCTCGCGCCACGCCTCCGATCCGGGATCACGCTCGGCAGCCCCTCCACGGCAACGCAACCGGGCTGCGCCCGGAAGGTCCGATCCTCGAGGCTTCGCCCCAACGCCTCCGCCGGCGGGGCCTCGGCATCACCAGCGCGAGATCAGCATCTTCTTTCGGGTGTAGAACTCGACGCCATCGGTCCCGTGGATGTGGAGGTCCCCGTAGAAGGAGCGCTTCCATCCCGAGAAGGGGAAGAAGGCGAAGGGCTGGGCGACCGGGACGTTGACGCCAACCATTCCTGCCTCGACCCGTTCCCGAAACTCACGCGCCGCGCGGCCGTCGCGGGTGAAGATCACGGCCATGTTGCCGAGCGAGGAGCGGTTGGCCCAGGCGATGGCCTCCTCCAGGGAGGCGACCCGGGCGACCGACAGCACTGGCCCGAAGATCTCCTCCCGGCCCACCACCATCTCCGGACGCACCCGGTCGAGGACCGTGGGGCCGAGGAAGAACCCCGGGCGCTCCATGTGGCCGCGGCCGTCGACCAGGATCGTCGCCCCCTCGCTCTCGCCCCGTCGGATGTACTCGGCCACCCGATCACGGTGCTCACGCCGGATGAGCGGACCCACGTCCACGCCCGGCTCGTCCCCGGGCCCGACCCGCAGACCAGCCGCCCCCTCCCGGAGCGGCTCGATCAGCCGCTCTGAGGCCTCGCCCACCGCCACCGTCACGCTCCCGGCCAGGCACCGCTCGCCGGCGTTGCCGAAGGCCGAGCCCAGGATGGCCGGCACGGTCGTGGTCGGGTCAGCATCGGGCATCACCACGAGGTGGTTCTTCGCGCCTCCGAGCGCCTGGACCCGTTTGCCATGGGCAGCGGCATCGCGATAAACGGCACGCGCCGCCGGCTCCGAGCCCACGAACGACACCGCGCTCACCCCGGGGTGGGCGAGCAGGGCGGCGACCGCGCCCTGATCGCCGTGGACCACGTTCAGGACCCCCTCGGGGAAGCCTGCCTCCTGGAAGAGCTGCGCCAGGCGCACCGCCCCCAGCGGGGTCCGCTCCGACGGCTTGAGCACGAAGGTGTTGCCACAGACCACCGCGAGCGGGAACATCCAGAGCGGGATCATCACCGGGAAGTTGAAGGGCGTGATCCCGACCGCGACCCCGACCGGGAAGCGGTGGAGGTCCTGGTCGACGCCGGCCGACACCTGCCGCAGCGTGCGGCCCTGGAGAAGGGTGGGGGCACCGCAGGCGAAGTCCACCACGTCGATCCCCCGCCGGACCTCGCCTCGAGCCTCCTCCAGGGTCTTCCCGTGGTGTCGGGTGATCAGAGCGGCCAGCTCCTCGACGTGCTCCTCGAGCAAGGCCTTGAACCGGAACATGAGCTGAGCGCGCTCGGTGACCGGACGCCGAGACCAATCGGGGAACGCCGCCTCCGCGGCCGCCACGGCGCGGCCGACCTCCTCAGGGCCCGACAACGGCACCTCCTCGATCACCTCGGCTCGAGCGGGGTCATAGACCGGCAGGGTTGCCGCCCTCGGCCGGCTCTCACGCCCGCCGATCAGGTTGGGAACCATCGCGCACCCTCCGTAACCGTCCTCAACCGTGCACCCGACACCGCTCCTCGGTCTCAACGGCGCCGCAACCGCCACGAGCCTCGGAGGACGCCCCGACATGACCCGCCCTCCCTGAGACGGTGATCCGGGTGGTCGGACAGGCAATCGGGGCAGCGCTGGCAGAGCGGACGCTCTCGCCCCAGTGACGACCGTGAGCGGTGAGCTCATGCTTGGGCCAAACCAGCTCCCACCTCCAGGCGCTCGGCCGTCCCCGTCCCGCCGGCAACGGGCTCGTCCGAGTGTCCAGCACCTTGTCCCCGGACACCATGTGCTCGGGAAGGACAGCGAACCCGATCCCGCTGCCCCCGATCCGGGGCGTCGACTCCGCGCTTTGCGCCCGCTTTCGGAGCCAGCCTCCTCCCCGATCGAACAGCCGCCCTCCAAGCCCGTGCTGGAGCACCCCGAGCTGCCGCAAGGTCACGGGATGCCCTCGCAAGCCCGGCACCACGCCCCTGTCGAGCCCGGGGGCCACAGGTGCCGACCCTCCGCCACGTTCACGTTCGTCTCCCCAGCCAACGCCTCCTGGCTACGGTCTCGCCGCGTTGCTCAAGCGCCAGCGGTCCTTGCTCGCCTCCGCGGCTCACACCATCTCGGGTATCCGCTGCTCCTCGATCCCGGGCATGACCCAAACCTCGCGTGGCTCCATCGAGAACTGGAGCCCAGGGGTGGCCGGGGTGATCCCCTTGATCGTCATCTGGAACGGGGCCAGGTACTCGATCTCGCCCTTGGAGGTGAGCCGGAAGGGCCGATCATGGCCGGGATAGATCGCGTCCGCGCTCTCAAGCACCCGCTCGATGCTCCGCCTCGCCTGCTCCGCGCTCCAGAAGATGAGGGGGTTCTGGCCCGTCCTCGCCACCGACGCGAAGTGGAGGGCATCTCCCGTGATGATCTCTAGCCCCCGTTCGGTCTCCACCGTGACCCCGATGCTCCCCGGCGAGTGACCCGGCAACTCGATCACGCCCACCCCGGGCAGGAGCTCAGCCCCTTCCTCGACCTCGCGGATCTCCATCATCTCCAGGATGGCCCCTGTCCATTTCGGCGTCGCCCAGTCGTTGCGATGGGGGCGACGGGCGTAGCGCCGCTCATGGGGATGGAGGTAGAGCGGCGCCCGCTCGAAGACATCGATGTTCTGGACGTGGTCCCAGTGAGCATGGGTGAGGACGACGGCATCGATGTCGTCCGGGGCCAAGGAACGGGCAGCGAGCGCCTCGGTCAGCGCCGTCCGGCGGCCGACATGCGCCGGATCGACGAGGACCCTGGTCCGTCGCCCCCTCCGGTCCTCCCCCTCGATCAGCACGACCGTGCAGAAGCCGGGGATGCCCTGGTCGCAGGTGAAGCCAAGCCCTGCAACACCACGTCGATCTTCGGCTTGGACGCCCTCTCCTCCGCCACCTCGGCACCTCCTCTCGCTCGGCATCCTTTCCTCAAATACTGCCACCTCACTTGATCGCCGTCGGGTTCACAGGTCCCCCCACGCTGCCCTGGAAGGGGATGGGGCTTGCGGAGAAGAAGCACTCGTAGACGTGATCGGCGGCACAGTCCTCGGCTAGGGCCTCCAGGTCGAAGATCTCGCCCACCAGCAGCCCGATCTGGGGATGGCAACGCGGTGCCAGGGCTGATTGACGCACGTGATCTGGTTGGGTCGGACCTCCACGCCCCAGGTGTCAGAGGCCACGCCTGCCACCTGCCGCTCGTACAGCCAGCCAAGGCTGTCGAACCCAAGCCCGGGCGCGTCGCCCCCGGCGTAATCGCCCCAACTGCCGCGAGCTCGGCACATGGCGATGTGGCCGAAACGAAGGAGCACGATGTCACCGCGACGGACCTCGACGTTCTGCGCCGCCGCGCACGCGTCGAGGTCATGGCCCTCAATCGCCTGGCCGGGCTGGCACCAGTCGACCCCTAGCCAGCGGGGGAGATCCAGCAACACCGCTCGGCCGACGATCCGGTCACGGTAGGTGGTGATGTCGTTGCGCCGAGCCCCGAAGGAGGTCACCTCGCGGCAGTCGTAGCCGTTCCACATCCGAGACTCGAAGTGGACGTGGGCCAAAGCGTCCCAGTGGGTGGCCCCATGCGTCGGGAGCATGATCACGTCGTCGCTGTAGCCAGAGCCTTGAAGGCCAGTGTCGAGCATCCCGGCATAGGTATCAGCCCCGTCTCGGAGACAGAACAGCATCGGGTTGAAGCGGCCAAGGCGACCGGTCTGGGGCCCACTGGCCCCGAAGGTGATCGCCAGCGAGAACACCGCTCCGCGCCGGATGAGACCGGCGGCCGACTGAACCAGGTCGGGCGTGATGTAGTTCAACGCGCCGACCTGGTCCTCCGGGCCCCACCTGCCCCAGTTGCAGTACCGCCTCGCCGCCTCCCTCAGCCGAGCCTCCCCGTTCCCGTCGCTCATTCCACGTTCCTCCACGTCACTCAGCTCGGCTCCGCGAGCCGCGCCGAGACGTCCCCGGCCTCACACTCCCGTCGATTGCGCCTCGGGCACCCACCCTCGCGGGTGCACCGCCGTCTGGTCGGTGACCACGTCGACCACCGTCGGCCGATCGCTGGCCAGGCCCCTACGCAGCGCCTCGGCGATGTCCTGCGGCCGCTCCACCCTGATGCCCTCGCACCCCATCTCGCGAGCGATGCGGGCGAAGTCGAGGTACCCAAAGCTCCAGCTGGAGCAGACGGCGGGATCGTTCCGGTCGCCGTAGAGCCGGTCCCAGGTGGGCGCCTCGCAGGCGTAGGCACCGTTGTTGTTGACCACGACCACCGCGCCGATGCCGTGGCGCGCGGCCGTCTCCAGCTCAGCCAGGTGGTAGTAGATCCCACCGTCGCCGGTGAAGCCGACCACCGGGCGGTCGCCGAGCGCGCACTTGGCGCCTAGGGCGGCGGGGAAGCCCCAGCCCAGCGACCCGGCGCAGCGGGCGAAGCGCTGCCGCGAGCCCTTGAGCGCCAGCATGCTGCCGGCCCAGATCGAGGACTGCAGGGTGTCGACGATCACCGCGCCGTCCTCGGGCAGGGCGGCGGCGATCTCCGTGACCAGCCGCTCAGGCCGGATGGGGACGGCGTCGGAGGTGACCGCCGACTCCACCTCCCGGCGCCACTGACGCACCAGCTCCTGGGCCCGGTCGGTCCAGGCCGGGTTGGAGCGCGGCTCGGCCACCTCCAGCATGCCCCGGAGGGTGGCCTTCGCGTCCCCGTTCAGCGCGACCCGGGTGGGGTAGTGGCGGCCCAGCTCTTGGGGATCGATGTCGAGGTGGATCACGGGCGTTCCCGGCTCCGGCACCCGCCAGTGGTTGGTCACCATGCTGCCGGTGCGGCTGCCGATGAAGAAGACCAGGTCGGCCTCAGCCACCACCCGGTTGGCACAGGAGCGGGAGTAGTGGCCGCAGACGCCCACGCAGAGGGGATGGTGCTCGGCCACGGTGGCCTTGGCGTGGAGTGAGGTGGCGATCGGGATCGAGAGCCGTTCGGCCAGCGCCACCACCTCCTCCTCGGCCCCGGACCAGATCACCCCGCCCCCGGCCACGATCACCGGTCGCCGGGCCCCGGCCAGCTCGCGGACGGCTTCGGCGACGGCCTCGGGCTCGGCCGTGGGGCGGAAGGCGGGCACACGCCCGAAGCGGGGCTCGAACACCGCCTCCATCTCCGTCTCGGCCTCGGTGACCTGTCCCTGGTGGCCCCGCACCTCCACGTGGACCGGCCCCGGCGCCCCCGTGGTCGCGACCCGGAAGGCCTGGCGCAGGATCTCGGGCAGGCGACCGGGAAGCTCGACGCCGGCGTTCCACTTGGTCACCCGATCGAAGAGGTCGGAGTCGCGGATCTCCTGGTAGACGTGCCGGTACCTGGTCTCCAGGGCCGGGCCTCCGGTGATGGCGATGACGGGAGAGCAGGACAGGTAGGCGTCCTTCAGCCCGGCGGCGAGGTTGCTCGCCCCCACTGTCTGCGCCATGCAGATCCCCGGCTTTCGGCTCACCCGCGCGTAGCCGTCGGCCATATAGGCCGCGGCTTTCTCCCCATGGGTGGAGATGGCGCCGAGGCCGACGCGCTGCACCTCAGCCAGGGCCGGGAGCATGATCGCGGGCACGTAGAAGACGTGGCTCACCTCGTAGGCGCGAAGGAGATCGACGAAGAAGCGGGTGCCCGTCATCGCATCAACTCCTCTTTCCTCCTGCTGTCCTGCCGGTCCCATCCCCACCGCCCGGTCCCTCATCCTTCGACCATGCCGGCGATCGTGCCGGCCAGTCCTCCGGAGGAGACCGTCATCGCGGCGACCCACCTGCTCGGCTCGCTCCCGGACGAGGGCGGCTGGACCCCGGTCGCATACGGTTCGATGATCGCACAGCCTCCGTCCGGCAACGTGGTCGGCCTGGCGATCCGGCCGGCGGAGATGGGAGGGTGCCATCGAGGCCCGGAGCCGGTCCGGGGCGGCAGCTCGACCCCGAGGTCGTTGCGTCGCCGATCCGGGAGATCGCGATCCATGCTGTGCCTCCGTCGCGGTCGCACTCAACGACCCAGTCCAGGGGGTGGAAGGGGTC
This sequence comes from Candidatus Dormiibacterota bacterium, assembly GCA_035294145.1. Lineage (GTDB taxonomy): Bacteria > Chloroflexota > Dormibacteria > Dormibacterales > Dormibacteraceae > CADDZO01. Next base: position 12,753 of record DATGLL010000205.1, read on the forward strand.
AGCGAACCTTGCGTTGCGAAGGTGGAGCAACTGCCGGAGGCACATCGGAGAGATGCCGTGGCGGCCCCGGGCACGGCCGAGCATGGTGGCCGGCGGCCTGAGCCGCCCCAGCCTGCTGACGCAGTTCCGACAGGGACGTTGCCGGGGGTCGGGGGTAACGACAGCTGACGTGTCCACACACTACCATTCACTTCCGTCAACTTGAAGCAGTGGGCGCCCGAGCAAGGCATCCCTCCCGTCACCGCCTCCCGCTGCTCCCCGTCGGGCACGCTTCCCGTCCCGGCCCGGCGAGTCGGTCACCTGATCCCGGGGGACGCCCCGGCGTGACCGCTCGCGTGTCCGCTGCCGATCAACGCTCC
>DATGLL010000206.1:0-6542 GCA_035294145.1 Candidatus Dormiibacterota bacterium
GCACGATGGCCCGGAGGGGTGCCCCCCAAGGGTTCCCCATCGGAGCACGCTCCGATGGGGTCCCCAGGCCGGCCTCGTGGGGTCCCGGTGAGACCCGGGCCTCCCGGGCACGCGGCGAGGAAGCGCGAAGCCCGCGAGGGCAACCCCGTGAGGGGTGCCGCATGAGACGATCGCTTACTCAGCGGCAACGGCCAGGAACGCCTCCGCCCGCTGGCGTTCGTCGGACTCGAGGTCGATCATCGTTCGGACTGTCGATCGGTCGGAGGACCCGGTGCCCGCGCACACCGCCGCGGGCGCGTCCGGCGGGATCGCCGTCGAACGCTCGCTTCCAACCCTCGTATCTCGACACCGGGCGCTCGATGCGAAGGACGGTCATACGCTTGAACCCCCATGAGCGTCGGCGAGAAGCCGTTCCGCCCTCGCCCCAACGGTGATGCGCAGAGGTTCGCGCAACCGCCGGCGGCCGGCGCCCAATCCCCACACGGATTCGCCCCTCAGCCCACGGCCTGCGCAGACAGCGCTCGCGACCCTGGTGCTCGCATCGAGCTTCCTCGGAATGTCGCTGGTATGGTGCTCGACGGCACGGCGGCTCAGGAAGAGCTGGGTCGCGATCCGGTCGTTGGACAGTCCCAGATCGGCCAAGGCGAGCCTCGCCCCCGTGGCATCACACGCTCCCCGGCCCGCTCGAACGGCGCCACGCCCCTCCAGCTCGGGTGCCGCGTCACCGCCCCCATGCCCGTCGCGCGAGACCCTCGGCCATGTGCGCCATCCCCGGTGACGGGAATGCCCGGACGCACGCGGCCGTCGCCGGCGATGATCTGCGCCCGAACCAGCTTGAGGGGGAGCAGGGCCTGCTGGAGGTCTCCGGGACTCCAGCCGGCGCGCGTCGCTCAAGCAGGGCCGCCACCTTCGGGCGCCCCCGTGCCAGCCTTGCTTCACCCGCGGCTCCGCGAGCCGGAGCCACGCATCGCCGGGGCACCTCGGTCGAGGGCAGTGAGGGCGAGGAGCAGCTCATGCTCGGCGTCGTCCCAGCGTCTGACCACGATGAGAGCAGCCCGGGGTGGATGACACGGCAACCGCCGGTCGTCCCGGCCGCGCGGAGGTGGCCGGGAAGGGTTGCGCGACCTAGCTCCACTGCGCAGCCCGGCTCAGGTCGGACGCCCGCCCGCAGCCAAGAGGACGGCGCAGAAGACCTGTCCCCCGTCCGCGGTGATCTGGCTCGCCGGTGGCCGCGGCCACGGCCTCGTCGACCCACTCCAGACCCTGGGGGACCCGGCCCGTGGAGACAAGGGCGAGGCCACCGTAGGCCAGGCCGAGCAGCTCGCCGTCGGAGTCGCCGAACTCACGTGCGATCCAGATCGCGTGCTCGACGGCAGTCCCGATCTCGCCCGGTCCCCGCCGGCGACGGCGCGAACGAGGGGCGCCTGGCCGGCGACGGCGGTCGCGCCCCGGATCACGGAGGGGACCGACAGCCTCCGGACGCCGAAGTCGGGCCAGAGCACAACTTCGGGATCGAGGAGCGCGACCAGCGCGTCGAGGTCGCCCCGGCGGGCCGCGACAAAGAGAGCCTCGACGACCTCTCGCCGGCGGGAGCGATCGGGGTCGGGGGTCCGCAGGGCGGCCTCCCTCACCCGCCGCCGCGCCCGGCTGGCCAGCTGCCTCGTCGCCGGGATCCGACCCACGACGGTGGGGGTCTCCTCGAAGGGCAGCTGGAACACATCGTGGAGGACGAACGCCAGCCGCTCGGCCGGGGTCAGGGCATCCAGCACGACGAGGAGGGCGAGTCCGATCGGGTCGGCCAGCGGCGCCTCGTCCTCGGGCCGGAGCTCCGCGTCCGAGCTGATCACAGGATCGGGCAAGCGCTCTTCCAGGGGCTCCTCGCGCTGGCCCCTCCGCGTGCGCAGCCGGTTCAGGTAGATGCGGGCGAGGATGGTGGTCAACCGGCGGCCGAGGTCGTCGACCTCCCCCCACCTCCGAGCGGCCGAGGCACAGCCAGGCGTCCTGGACCGTGTCCTCGGCCTCGGCCAGCGGGCCCAGCATCCGGTAGGCGACGGCCCGTAGACGGGGCCGGTGTTCCTCAAGCGGTCGGCCAGCCACTGGTTGTCGCCCATCCGTCACATCCTGCCCTCGCCGGGCGTCATCGGTGAGGACACGCCGCATACCATCGATGCGACACGGAGGTACCGACCATGAACGCTCCAACCGAGACGGTCCTGGTCACCAGCGGCACCGGCACGCCGGGACGGCTGGTCGTCCCCCGGCTGCGGGAGGCGGGGCGCAGGATGCGGGCGCTCAGCCGGCGAAGCCGCACCGACGAGGCCGGGGTCGAGTTCGTGACCGGGGATCCGGCCACCGGGCAAGGGATCGAGGTCGCGGCCGAGGGCACGCCGATCATCGTGCACTGCGCCGGCACCGCCAGGGGTGACGAGCGGATCCCGGTGGTGAGCACCGCGGATCGCGTCCTGTTCGGCTACCTCGCCTCCAAGCTGGCCACCGAGCGCGTGATCGTCGGTTCCCGCCTGGCCTGGACCACGCTCCGGCTCCCCAGTTCCACGAGCTGGTCCTGGGCCGTGGCACGGCGGCTGGCCCGCCTGCCGGTGATCCCCGTCCCGGCCGGGCTCCGCTTCCAGCCCGTCGACACCGGGGAGGTGGCCACGCGCCTTGCGGCGTCGGCCCTGGGTGCGGCCGCCCATGCGGTCCGGGCCAGGGCCAACCTGGCTCCAGATCGGGCGGTGGGCCGGCGGACGTGGGAGGAATTCTTGGTCGACCGGGCGGGCCAGTCATGACCGGCTGGAAGGGCCGGCGTAGGGCGAGGCGATGCACCTCGCCGCCCAGCCGTCGTGGAGGTGGACCTGGGTCAGGGCGGGAGGGCGGTGCAGCGGCCGTTCGGGCGGGCTCTCCAGCTGCAGCTCGGGACGATGACAGTCCACCTGGCTCATCGGGGCCTGGGATGAGCGCTCGCTGGTCGCCTACGCCTCCCTGATCGGCATCAGTCATTTGCTCTCGGGGGGCTCGTCGGCGGGGCCGCGCCCTAGCGACGCCGAAGGTTGCCACCCTTCCTCGATCGGGCCGCTCCGCTCGTGATGCCCCGATGAGCCGGCGCCAAACGATGTCGCTCGTGATTGCCATGAGGTCACGCCATGGTCCCTTGCCGTCCAGGGCCATCGGCCTCTGGACGATCTGTTCCCAGGAGGTCGATCCTGTAGCCGAGAGGTGATGTGACGTGCGCGACGCAAACGGCGAGCCAAGAGAAGGTGGCACCCTCCTCGTGGAGGGTACTGCCGCGGCGGCCGCCGGCGTCCATGCCAGCGGCCGCGCATGCGTGGTGCGGAGCCTGGCCGAGGCGGCACGCTGCCGCCCCGGGGACGTGCTCGTCACGGTCGATGTCGACGCCGACTGGATGCCGCTCCTGCGGCAGGTGGCAGCCATCGTCACCGACCGCGGCGACCGCTACGGCCGCATGGCGGCGCTCTGCCGGCAGCTCAGGGTGCCGGCGGTGGTGGGAACGGGCAATGCCACGGCCTCGATCCCCAACGGCTGGATGGTGACCGTCTCCTGCGTCAGCGGCGCCGGCCGGGTGTTCGCGTGCCGACCGGGGCGGAGGCAACACGCACGCCCGGTGGGCGACGGCAGATCTCAGGCCCCGACCTGCTGAAGCCGAAGACCGGCCCGCGGCGGCTCCTGCTCGGCGCCCGACCCTCCTGACGCGGCCGACACCGGACCAGAGCGGATCCTGTTTCGCCGTCCCCGACCCCGGCCGTCGGCTCAAGCCGACCGGAGACGGGGCAACTGCCGGCCGCTGAGCGATCACCGGCGATGTCTGGTGATTCACCATGACGGCCCATGAACCTGAAGCGGGGGGCCGAGCACCAGGGGGTGTCGGATCCCACCGCGATCGGCTCGGCGCTGAACGGGAGAGGTCGGAGGCTCCTGGCCCGGCTGCGCGACCCATCCGTGACCACCATCGTGGTCGAGCATCGGGACCGCTTCGCACGGCTCGGGGCCGAGGGGGATTCCGCAAGAGCAACCCAGTGAGGGGTGCCGCTTCAGCACCACTGATCACTCAGCGGCAACGGTTCCCCCCGGACTCCCGACGGCGGCGAGCCAGACGCGTCGCTCAGCTCCGGGTGACTCGCAGCCGGCTGCGGGCCACCCGGGCGGTCGACCGCCGCCAGCGGGCCAGCCAGCCGGTCGCAGCCAGCCCCAGGACCGCCAGACCGGAGAACACGAGGAAACCCCGTTCATAGCCGGTGGTTCCCGTCACCGCACCCGCGATCGAGCCCATGATCGGGGGCAGCACGAAGCCACCTAGCGCCCCGAGGCCCCCCACCCAGCCCGAGGCCCCGCCCACGGCGTGGGGCACGAAGCGGGGCAGCAGCTTGAAGACGATGGCGTTCTGCAGCCCCATCCCCAAGGCGATCCCGACCATCGCAGCCAGGGAGAGGACGAAGCTCCCAGAGAACGAGGCCACCAACGATGCGACCAGGATCAGCCCGAAGTTTCCGGCCAGGGCGTAACGGATCGAGAGACGATCAGAGAGGAGGCCGCCCGGCACCCTGACCAGGGCGGTGATCAGAGAGAACACGAGGGTCAGTAGACCCCCGACGGTGAGGGACGCCGCGTACACCGCGTGCCAGTACGTCGGCAGCCAGGCGGTCAGCGCCAGGAAGCCGCCGAAGGAGATGAAGTAGAAGAACACCAGCGCCCAGGTCACCGGTGCTCGGGCGGCAAGGGCCAGCCCCTGCCAGGTCGAACCGGAGGGTACCAGACCCGTTCCCTGCTCGGCCAGATGGGCTACCGCGGCCTCCTGTCCTCGCCGTCGCAGCTGGAACCAGGGAGCGTCGCGGACGAACCAGACATAGACGATGGTGACGACGAGCAGAGCCACCAGCCACAACCCGTACGCGCTGAGGATGCCCAGCGAGCCTACGGCCAGCGGAAGCAACCATGAGGAAAGGCCGGGCGAGGTGTTGCCGAGCCCGGCGAACACGCCCAGCGGTCCTCCCTGCCGCTCCCTGGGAAACCAGTAGGACACCTGGGCGATGCCCACCGAGAAGGTCGCGATGCCGCATCCGATGAGCGTGCCCAGTGCAAGCAGGAGAGGGAAGGTGCCGTCCATGTGCTGCGGGTACGCGGCCCTCAGGAGGACCAGGAGCCCGGCCATGCCGACCAGGGTGAGGCCGAGGAGCACGGCGAAGGGTCGGCGCCCGCCCGCCCGATCCACCCAGGCTCCGAAGGGGATGCGGAGCAGGGAGCCGGTAAGGTTGGGAATGCTGGCCAGGATGCCCGCCTCCAGCGGGGTCAAGTGCAGCAGCGAGGTGAACCGGGGCACCATCGGCCCGAAGACCGCGACCCCGGCGAAGCCGCCGAAGAAAGCGAGAGTCGCGAGCCAGAGCGCCCGCTGGCCGCTGCCCTCGATCCGGATCTCGGGGTCGACGCTCATCGTGGTCCCTCCATGCAAGGTTGGTCGGAGGCCCGGCCTGTGTCCCGCCGAGCCTCCGGCTGGCCGCCGGCAGCCGTGGATGTCACACCCCCAGCCTCCCCATCGATCACCCTCCGCTCAACGGACTACGGTCCTAAAGGACCGGGGACCATGGCCTGCCTCCGGACGGCCGAGGTCGAGGTCGAGACAATTCGGCGACACCGGTCGAGAGGCCAGATCGACCGACACGGAGACCTGGAGCTGGCACGCCGATCCCAGCGTCAGCTGTGCGGCCACATCCTGCTTCGATGAGCGATGGACGAAGGTCCTGTAGCGGCCGGGACCGCGCCGCCGCCCCCTCCCCTCAGGGGAGCGAGGAGATGGCCTCGGGCAGGACCTGGCCATGGGTTGGCCCCGGAGAGGCCCTCGGCGCCGGCGCCGGATCGAGCGGCAGGTCATGCTGGGAGCAGGTTGGTCACCGGACGGGATCGTCCAGGAGGGAGCTGATGCCGATTCGGGCCGACGATGGGTTGGGGCGGCTCTCGACCCCTGACTGCCACCGGCTGCTGGCCTCGCAACGGCTGGGGGTGGATCGGGCTGGTGGTGGAGGGGCATCCGGAGATCTTCCCCGTCAACCACGTCCTCCTCGACGCGCTGATCGTGTTCCGGACCGCTCCCGACCTCAAGTCAGCTCCTGGCCTGGGTGCGACGGGAGCTCGAGCCGCAGCTTGACGCGCTCGGCGAGCCGTTACCCTATCGAGCACTACCAGCCGCCGGCCCTGAGGCGCCCTAAGGAGGCCTCTGGCCCCTCGCTGCCGGGCGGCGTGACGACGGGCCGGTCATCTCGAAAGCCACCGGAACGGTGAGGTGGCGGCAGGCCGCCGCCCGGCCCTCGCTGCCCCGCACCCTCGGCCGATCGGCCCGGGCCGGATTGGCCGAGGGCTGGTCGGCGGGCGGGACCTCTGGCCCTGTGGGGGGGCCGGATGCCGCTCCCACACTCAACTCGGATGCCGGATGAAGGGCTTCGTTGAGCAGGAGGGATTGGCTCCAAGATGCGACGCAAGACATTCGACGCGATCCTGACCGCCGGGGGCGCCGTGCTGGTCGTGGTGCTGATCGT